>JBGATZ010000011.1:0-24530 GCA_044228905.1 Cyclobacteriaceae bacterium
CGGCTCCTATGCCCTGGCTCTGGATGGATTGGCAAAAGTTTATTACTACACCTACGAGACAGATTCTGCCATGCTTTACTGGAAAAGGGCAAAGTCGCTGTTGGAATTAAATGAAGAAGCAAATACTGTCTTCTTTGCTGACTTGCTACAGGGTATGGCACTGGCAATCAAAGAGAACTACGGCCCTTTTGAAGAATCCGAGAAATTATTCCTACAGGCACTTGAAACAAAAAAGAATGCAATAGGCGAATTCATGGAAGGGTATCGATCTTCATTGATTCAGCTTGCGGGATTTTATGTGGATTACAGTAAGTATGTTCAGGCCGAAGAAATATTAATAGTTGCTGAGGAGAATATCAATAAAAGTGCTGGGAGTCAGTCTGCCGAATATGCGAAACTATTAAGTCAACGGGCTGAATTGCGCTACGAACAATTGCGCTATCGGGAGGCACTCGATTTGTATAATCAGGCCATTGCCATTTTTGGTAAGCAGCCTAAAAGTTTTAACGAAGATGAAATTATCGCCTACCGAATGCGAGCTTCGGTTCAGCGGCAAATGCGTCTGTTTGCTGAAGCAACTCTGAGCATTCAGGAAGCAATGAGCAGATACGCGGAATATCTCGGTGAAGACAATAATGTTTATCTGACCTATAAATCAACCTACGGATACATCCTGCTTGATCAAAGTCGTTTTACGGAGGCAGAGGCTTGCTTCTTTGATATTGCAAAACGCATTGAAAAGCTCGTAGGCAGGCAAAGTATCCTTTATGCTGATGCCATTCGTAATATCGGTTATTGTTATTTGCAGAAGAGCGACTATGTAAAATCAAGAAAATATTATGAAGAACATCTGCTGCTAGTTGAAAAAATAACCGGACGTGCATCAGAAAAATATTTGTCAGGCCTGGCAAAGTTAAACGAAGTGCTTTATGAAGATACCTCGTTGGAGAATACTGCCGGACTTCGCAAAGTAGAAAAGAATCATTTGCAGCTGCTCGCACTTGCTGCACAGGTTTACGGACCTAATTCTGCTGACTATGCCTATTACTTGAAGGATTTCAGTGAATTTTACAACAGCACTGGATCATTTGCCGAAGCGGAGCAATATGGCATCAAAGCAATTAAGATCATGCGAAATCAATATGGACAAAGAGACAGATTAAATGCTCCCTTCTATCAATTGCTGGCTAAGATCTATTCCAATCGTGATAAAAACAGGGAAGCGGAAGAGGCATATAAAAATGCGTTGTCGATATATGAAGAAGTGGATGGACAAAAAAGCCGTGGTTATATTAATACACTTACTTTATTAGCACAGTTTCATGAGGCGCTTGGTCAGCACAAAGAATCGGAAAAAGCATATGAACGTTCTTTAACCTTGATCGAAGCAACCGAAGGACGAACGATCACTTATGCAAAAACATTGACAGGTCTTGGATATACTTATCTGGCATGGAAAAAGGAGGAGCAGGCACTGAGCAAGGCAAATGAAGCGCTGACCGTGCTGGAGAGTGAAGTGCAGCCCGATCATTATCTCATTCTGGATGCACATAATCTTGCCGGCCTCGTTGCACTCGAGCTGCTTCAATTGGATGAAGCTGAGAAACACTTCAATTTTATTATTACTGAAAATAAACGGTTAGGGAATCTAACAGCAAGCTCGCAGATGGCCGCCATACATAATCTTGCTACTGTTTACACGGAACGGAATCAGTTTGCAATGGCGGAGCAGCTGTTTGGAGAAGTACGAAAAATATTTCAGCAAGTGAGTGAAAAAAATGAAGAACAAAGTCCGATCTATCTCAATAACGTAGCCGCGCTTTATCAGGCATGGGGAAAATTAGATCTGTCTGAGAAGTATTGGAATAAGGTTACGTCATCATGGTTGAAATACATTCAGTCTAATTTTTATTTTCTGAGCGACCAGGAGAAAGCTTTGTTCTGGGCGAAGAATAAAAGTGATTTTGAGGCTTTCAATACATTTGCCCTCCTTCGGCAAAAGCAGAATCCTGCCATCATTGGTGAGATGTATAACAATCAACTCAACACCAAAGCCATTCTGTTGAACGCATCCAACAAGATCAAGAAAAGAATTCTGTCCAGTCGGGACACCGTACTGATCAATTCTTTTCATTCGTGGATTGAGGCGAAGGAATCACTGGCCGGATATTATAGTCTTTCAAATGAAGAATTGAAAGGTCGAAAGATCAATCTGGATTCGATACAGAAGAATGTTCAGAGTATGGAGAAGGATCTTAACATTACAGCTTCTGACTTGAATCAGGACAAAGGATTTTCAAATGCAACCTGGAAGGATATTCAAAAAACACTTTCGCCAAGTGAAGCAGCTGTTGAGATTATTCGTTTTCGTTTTTTCGATAAACACATTACAGATAGCGTAGTGTATGCAGCCCTTATTATTACTTCAGAAACAAAAACAACTCCACAAGCTATAATATTAAAACCGGGAAGCCTGCTGGAAGGACGTGCATTCAAATATTATAAGAATATGATTGCCATTCGCCAGCGTGATGAACATTCTTATGAAAATTTCTGGAAGCCGTTTGATCCTTATTTGAAAAATAAAACAAGAATTTATGTTTCGTTAGATGGTGTGTATAATCAGATCAATTTAAATACATTAGGTTCACCAGACGGAAATTACCTGGTTGATTCTAAAAACATAACGCTGGTTTCCAATACGAAAGATGTCTTGCTGCTGAAGGAAAAACAATCAAAGCGACAATCAAAAGCGGTGGCTGCATTGATCGGTCATCCTAAATTTTTCGTAGGTGCCGTTCGGAAAGAGTCGGGCGATAGCCAGTCTTCTGAGCAACGAGCGTGGAGCGGTGAAGACCGGACAGGTATTGCTGAATTGCCCGGAACGAAAAAGGAGATTGAGCAAGTGAGAAATATTTTATCAGCGCATCAATGGCTGACGACCGAGTATACCGGAAGTAACGCCACAGAGATCTCAGTGAAACAAATGGAGAGCCCTCGCATTTTGCATATTGCTACCCATGGTTTTTTTATTGACGGTACCGGATCTGCTGATCTTACCATGGGTATCAATAGTCAGGTGGCAGAGCAGGATCCTTTGTTGCGTTCAGGTTTGCTATTAAGTGGAGCGGCCGATTTTATTCAGAATAATGTGAGTAGTTCGGATGAGAACGGCATACTCACTGCTTATGAAGCAGCTAATTTAAGCCTTGATAATACAGAGTTGGTTTTGCTCAGTGCTTGTGAAACGGGTAAAGGTGAGGTTCAGAATGGTGAGGGAGTGTATGGATTACAGCGGGCATTCCAGACAGCCGGAGCAAAGTCAGTAGTGATGAGCTTGTGGAAAGTGGATGATGAAGCTACACAACAACTGATGACATCGTTTTATGAGAACTGGATGAAAGGGCAAGAGAAATCAGTAGCGTTTAAAAACGCCCAGCAGGAACTCAAGAAAAAATTTCCTGAGCCTTACTACTGGGGCGCTTTTGTGATGACAGGACAGTAGTTATTGTCAGCCTGAGCTTGTCGAAGGCTGGTGAATGGCTTCGACAAGTTATCGGATAGTTTATTGTTTTTTCTTTTTCAACTTCACTCCAAAAAACAATCTTAGAATATTAATTGGACGGATAATCAATAGATAAAATCCGACAGAAAGAATAAGCGTAAGCAAGCTCACCACCCAGAACTTTGCTCCGATGCTCCAATTCAGTTGACAGATATAATAACCAATCGCAATGATCACTGTCTGATGTAAAATGTAAAACGGATAAAGCCCTTCGTTAATCTTAGATAACCAGGGATGAGGTTTGTTTAAATAGTGTTGGCCATAGGCGATAATGGTGATTACAGTAAACCAGCTTAGGAAAATAGCAATCACCTGGAATGCTGTTTCTACTGTATCCATACTCCACGGCAATTCATAAATTTCACGGAAGTGCAGATAACATCCGTAGAACGGAATCAGGATAAATAATGTAGCCATCAATAAATGTTTCCTGTTCTGCCCAATAGCTTCCCATAAGTTTTGATTGGAATAACACAGCATTCCAAAGAGGAAGAACGAGAAGTAAAATACGAAGTAAGCCCAATCTTTGATTAAGTTATGTGCTTCTTCCGGATAGTAAGGACGAAGAATGATTTGAGAAATCAGAATCAGAATAGAAGGAATGAATAGTATCCCTGCAGGACTCGATAGAAGTTTAAATGCTTGTTCACGAAAATTAATCGATCCCGGTGATCTTAAATATTTAAGAAATGGAAGCGCGATTAGTGAAAAGAAAAACAAGTAGCAGATAAACCACAAGTGATGCCAGCTGAAACTTCCTTTCGGATAAGGCACAAAATTGAAGACCGTCTTATAAAAGTCCCAATAACTATTATACTCTTTGATGTGCTCGTAGTAGATCTGAGGAGGCACAATTGTGAACATCCCAAAAACCAGCGGAATGAATAGGCGTGTGAACCGCTCGCCTGCAAATTGTCGGGCTGTTCGTTTTCCTAAAGCCATATAGGTTCCTGCTCCGGAAATGAATAGCAACAACGGCATTCTCCAATAATGCAGCCACACCATCCAGTAATTAAAGCTCACGCTGGTTTCCGGATTTTTGATGTGCCAGTCCCATTTGTTGAAGAGCATTCCGGTGTGGAAAAAGAGCAGAATGATGATGGCAATCAGCCGAAGCCAGTCGAGGTCGTGTCGTCTTGTTGATAAGGTAGTCTCCATGTTCGTTTGTTTTATGATTCAAAGAAACGGGCACATCGATCAAAGGTAAGGCTGTTTTTATAGGCTGGAAGGACGATTTTATAAAGTCGAACGTGAATTTTTAGCCTGAAAAGGGTTATGAGCTAATGGTTATCGGTTGGAATGAGCGTTTGCCATCCTGCTACACTACCGAATTTATATTTTGATATTTTAAAATCGCCACTGTTTTAGATACTTTGAACTCTCAAACCATTAAAACATCATGCGTTCGCTGCTTTTTGTATTCCTCCTTTTAAATATTGTTTCGGGCTTCGCTCAAACCAACTCTGATCTTCCTGCCGATTTTTTGTCGAAAGATTTTCATTTAGGACGCAGACAAAAGCTTCGTGAAAGCATGCCTCCCAATTCGGTGTCGGTTTTCTTCGCTAACCCCGTTCGCAACCGAGCCAATGATGTGGATTATGTCTATCACCAGGATCCCAACTTTTATTATCTCACAGGGTATAAAGAACCGGATGCTGTTTTGTTCATCTTCAAAGACAAGCAGACTTCAGCTAATGGCACCCAATATGACGAGATTTTATTCGTGCAGCCACGTGATGCCTATCGCGAAATGTGGACTGGCAGAAGATTGGGAGAGCAAGGAACAAAAAGCACGCTTGGTTTTGAACAAGCATTTAATAATAGCGAGTTCAAACGCTACAACGTAGACTTTTCGAAGTTCAGTCAGATTTTATTCACCGAGTTCAACAATGATGTGCGTGACAATCCGAAAGATTCATCGGATATGTTTGATCTGATTGCGCAATTCAAAGTGAAAGTAAATTATCCGGATAAGACCACTGCTATGTTGAAAGTAGAGCCGCAAAAAAACAACCTGAATACACAAGGCCTTGCGACTTTAATGTCTGACTTGCGCGGCATTAAAACGAAGGAAGAAATTGAGATGATCCGAAAAGCAGTTTCGATCTCTTGCGTTGGTCAGGTGGAAGTGATGAAGGCGATGAGACCAGGAATGTCGGAAAGAGAAATCCAGGGTATTCACGAGTTTGTGTTTAAAAAATACCAGGCAGAAGATTTAGGATATCCATCTATTGTCGGTGCGGGTCACAACGGATGTATTCTGCATTACATTGATAACTACAAGCCAAATGTAGTTTCGAAAGAATTGATTCTAATGGATCTGGGTGCAGAGTTTCATGGATACAGTGCAGACATTACGCGCACCATACCGATCAGTGGAAAGTTTTCTACGGAGCAAAAGCAGATTTATGAATTGGTGTTGAAAGCGCAGGAAGAAGCAATGAAAATCTGTAAGCCAGGCACTCCACGCCAGCAATTGACCATTGTTTGTCGTGATATCATTAATAAAGGACTCGCTGAATTGGGTGTGATCAAATCACCAACGGAAAAGCACATGTATTTCCCTCATGGTGTTTGTCATAATATCGGGTTGGATGTACATGATATGGGCGGACCAAACCTGGAAGAGAATAACACCGTAACGATTGAACCTGGAATTTATATTCCTGACAATTCACCTTGCGATAAAAAATGGTGGGGCATTGCTGTACGCATTGAAGATGATTATCTGATTACAAAGGACGGCTATGAACATCTTTCTACGTTTGCGCCTCGCACCGTGAAAGACATTGAAGACATGATGAAGCAAAATTCCGTGTTTGATAATTTTACGTTGCCGGATCTGGATAAACCAAAAGGAAAGTCGGGCAATTAATTGAAAAGCGCATGAGTATTGTAATTGAACCCGCAAAAAAAGAAGACGCAGCAGAACTGGATGTATTGGTCAACTCTGCGTATCGCGGAGAGTCATCCAAACAAGGCTGGACCACGGAGGCCGATATTCTCGATGGTACGCGTACGGATGCAGCAGCCATTGCTGAGTTGACGCAAACTCCTGGAACTACATTATTAAAATATGTAGAAGATGGGAAAATTCTTGGATGCGTTGAGTTGAGAGAAGAAAAAGAGAAACTGTACTTAGGGATGCTCACGGTGCGCCCTCATCTGCAAGGCAAAGGAATTGGAAAAGAATTATTGAAAGTAGCTGAAAGTGAAGCGCAAAAGAAAGGAATCACCTCCATCTTCATGACCGTAATTTCTGTTCGCACAGAACTGATCGATTGGTATAAACGCCATGGGTATAAAGAAACCGGAGAGAAGAAACCTTTTGCGTTCAATGATCCGCGTTTCGGTCAGCCAAAGCAAAAGCTGGAATTTGTGGTGTTGGAGAAGAAACTGAAATAGCTAGTTAATGACTAATAGGGATGTATCGTTCAACTGGTTGATAATTGCCTTTCAACAGCCTACAACTAGATTGTCAGAGATTTTCTATTTTGATAAAAGGGACAATCAGTTTTTTTCTATTCTTGTCACCGACTATTTTTTATTTGACGATAAATTAAATCTGGCCAAAGATACGTCCTCGTCCTATTCAGATAAGTCATTAAAAATTTTAGAAGACCGAATTAGAAGAATTGATCGGGGGGATTCAAATATACTGGCAATCCCAAGACATGGAAAGATTAATGAAGTTCAAATTGAGAGGGAAATTATTTTCTTTTTAAAGACCAATAACATTGAATTGAAAGATGTAACTATTTGGGAACCGGAATCGGGGAATATCACAATTAATATATCGGACTAATAAGCCACTTCGACTTAAGCAGATCAACCATTCCTCCATTCACTCGGAGTCATTCCCGTTAATTTTTTAAAAGCTGTATTGAAAGATGATTTGGAATTGTATCCCACCTGTTCGGCAATCTCTTCTATTTTAATGTTGGGTTGATCTTTCAGTAGTTGCTTTGCTTCGTTCACTCGGTATTCAGCAGTCATTTCAAAAAATGTTTTTCCGAGTCCATCATTGATGACTTGCGATAAAGTATGAACAGTGATCTTGAGTTGATCGGCAAGTTCAGGCAAAGAGAAGTCTGGTTTTAAGAATGGCTTTTCTTTTTCCATTAAAAACTTCAGCTTTTGCAAGGATTCTTCCTGCTGATCGGAGGTGAGTGAAGAGCTTTTATACTTTAACTGTTCGGTTAGCGGTGCCTGACGAAAGAAACCGGAATTTTTAATCACAGAAAAACTGATGAGATAAATAATCACGGAGATATACGCTCCTAAGATGTGATCACCGAGATCGTGTTTATAAATCATTTTAATAACGATGATCAGAACACCACACGATACGAGTCGAATCACGCCATCTCTGATTGTCCTCAGTGAAGGATGCACCGGCTTCCAGAAGGATTCTTTCCGTGACCGGAATGCACGAACAACTTCAATCGTCCCCAGTACGCTGTATACAAGCAAGTTGAGAATGATGAGTTGAGTGTGTTTTTCTGTGAGTAGGAAAAACGGACTATCATACGGCACATCATAATTACGGAAAGGCATTTCCGGATGATAGGCTCCCACCCAGGCATTGTACTTCGCATCTTCCGGTAACATTAAAAAAGGAATCTGAAGAAGAAGATAGATAACAGGGAATGCCAGATGCAGGTAGTGAATTTTCTTGGGCTCGCCACGGGCCAGCGTAATTACTAATAAATAAGAGCTCGGTCCGATGAGAAATGCGAAGGCTTCTGAAAAATCCACCAGGTAAAAGCAATGAATGATATACCCGCTGTACATCAGGAAAATTTCCAGCAGGCCGGCGCCAATAGCAACCAGCATCAGTCCATGAAACAGGTTGGCCTTATTCTTCCTGTTTTCTTTGGAGAAAAAGAAGAACAAGAGAAAGACAGACTGTACAACGCCCAGGAAAATGAAAACAGCGAAAAGGTCGATGCGGTAAGGCAAACTATAGGTAATTAAGATGCTATGTTACGCATTTTTGCCTGATCAGTTTTGTTCTGCCTTCTTTTTGATTCCGCGAAGAATTTCCTTTCGGATTAGCCCACTGAATGGCCGTATAAAAAACCAGTAGCGTTTGAATTTCTGTAAAGCCTTATCGCCCAAACACTGCACACGTGTTTCTGTCTCGAGCCGTATCGCATTTCCCTCCTGAATAAGTTGAAAATTCCACGTTCCTTTCAGGAACTCTCGTTGATTCCAATCTTTAAATTCTTCTGGTTTAAATACCTGAAGATTCCCGCTGGCTTTCCAGAATTGTCCAATCAATCCGATGATCAGTTCTTCATTTTCTTTTTGTTCCAGTTGAGTAAATCTCCCCTCCTGCAAACCTTTAAAAGTAGTCATGCGGGCAGGCATGCCGCGCAAGGCAAATAGAAAGCGGATCAGCCACGAGCCACTCAAATCCCCCTCTTTAATAATAGGCCAGATGTCCCGCGCTTCTTTTTGAATAATTATGGAATGCTTTTCAGAAAAATGGTGGATTGGCAAATATTTTTCCTGCAGCATACGTTGTCTTTATACGGCAACAGATTGCGAAAGATCAAGGCTGGCACAGCTTTTTACTTAACTTTCGTCAACTATTTTCCTTCTTTTTATGACCTCTGCCCACGAACCCTTCTACAAGAAGTTGAGTTTAAATCTGATTAGCCTTGCCATTTTAGCAACGATTCTATATTTAGGCAAAGGCATTTTGATCCCTATATTCTTTTCCATTTTACTGGCTACACTTCTTCTGCCTGTGGTCAATTTTCTGCAACGAAAAAAAATCCCGAAGGCATTAAGTATCATTGTTTCTATCCTCATTTCATTACTGCTCATTGTAGGTATTCTTTATTTCCTGTCGCGGCAGATTGGAAATTTCCTTGAAGATTCGGATACGATCAAACAACGAGTGACAGATCTGGTTCACTCTTTCCAGGGATGGATTGATGAACAGTTTGGTATTGATCCATCCAAGCAAAAGAAATACTTACAAGAGACCACAGAGAATATTAAAGAGAAGGGTGCTGGCGTAGTAGGAGCAACCTTTGGCACGCTTGCAGATATTTTATCGTTCCTGATTTTTATTCCGGTATATACCTTTCTCATCTTATTCTATCGTGGATTGATTAAAAAATTCCTGATTGCATCCTTTAATGATAAACCTGGTAAAGTAGAAGAGATTCTTTATGAATCCAGAGTGATTGGCCAATACTATGTGCTAGGATTGTCTATTGAAATGGCCATTGTATTTGCTCTAAACTGTGTAGGCTTCTTAATCATTGGGATTCAGTACGCTGTGTTTCTTGCATTGGTGGGAGCACTTCTGAATTTAATTCCCTATGTGGGCATGCTCACGGCCAGTGTATTCAGCATGCTCATCACATTGGTTACTTCGGATAGCACGGGAGATGTGATCTGGGTGGCAGTCGTGCTGGGAGTCGTGCAACTGATAGACAATAATTTCCTGATGCCGATGATTGTAGGAAACAAAGTGCGGATCAATGCTTTGGTAACGATCATAGGTGTAGTGATTGGCGGAACATTATGCGGAGTGCCAGGTATGTTCCTGACTATTCCGGGTATTGCCGTGCTGAAAGTAATTTTCGACAGAGTAGATGAACTCAAGCCGTGGGGAATGATGCTGGGCGATGGTGTGCAGGGAGAAAAGGCAAAAAAGAAGAAAGCAATTACTTGATGCAGTTTCCGCTGATTAATTCTGAAAGATGATCTGCGTCCATCTGATTATCTTTGCATTTTTATGAACACTCAACAAGCATACAACAGCTGGGCATCGCAATACGATACCAATCAGAATAAAACCAGAGATCTGGAAGGAAAAGCGCTTCGCAAGATTTTAAGGGATATTCCCTTTAATACATGTCTCGAAATTGGTTGTGGTACCGGGAAGAATACCGAATGGTTTGCTGAACAAGGGAAGCACGTTACGGCAGTTGATTTCTCTGAACAGATGCTGGCGAAAGCGAAGCAGAAAATAAAATCAAACCGCGTTGAGTTCAAACAGGCAGACATTACTCAACCGTGGACATTCAGAACTCAGTCGTATGATCTGGTAACATTCAGCCTTGTCTTAGAGCATATTGAAAATCTCGATCCGATTTTTAAAGAAGTTTCTCAATCATTGAATGAAGGTGGATATGTTTATGTAGGTGAGCTTCATCCATTCAAACAATATTCCGGAACGAAAGCCCGCTTCGATACGGAAGAAGGAAGGCATATCGTGGATTGTTATAATCACAACACTTCTGATTTTGTTCGCAGTGCAAAGAAAACGGGACTAACTTTAATGGAGCTGGATGAATTCTTCGATGACAATGAGCGTCCCGAGATTCCAAGAATCCTTACTTTACTGTTAAGAAAAATTTAACTGTCAGATTGAGCTTGTTCTGTCAGCCTGAGCTTGTCGAAGGTTAGGTTTCGAAAAACTCAACCTGACAAATAAAAAAACCACGGACTTCGCAGATAGTGCAGACAGTTCGTATCTCTGCCGATCTATGCATGCCGTGGCAAATATTACTGATACAGTTCTAAGATTCTTTTACGTTGAAACATTACTTTGGTTTTCATTGAATTTATTTTTGTTTTAGCCGCACCCAACTTCACCCTCAACTGATAAGCCAATTCACTTTTCTTTTTTAACATGGTTTGAAGATCAGTCACTAACTGAATCAATTCCTCTTGTGTGTAAGTAGCCAGCTCCTCTTGCTTCAACTTCTTCATTTCTTATGTATTAATTTTATTGATTGATAACCGATCGGCACAAATAGGTAGTGAGCTGGGGTACTCGCAGATCGTTGATGCGTTTACAATTAAACGAGTGGACACCCAATTTATGTTGTTCGTTGGTAGCGAAAAATTACCTGGTTGTCTCATAATTAATTCTCCTAACCGAGCACTTCTGTTAGGATTGATAATTCAAAGAAACATGAACTTTTTTTATGCGGGGCTAACCTTTAGGCAGACATAAACTTGCCGGGATGTATTTGATTTTTTGAAGGATAACAGGCTTTTACGACTTCCTGTTTTCTTTTGTATGGAGATTGTGCTGTTTGTCTAAAAACAAGGGGAATCAGGAGAAAATTGCTGAATTTTATAGCATGTCTTCAAAGAATATTCATCATGTATTAGATGCCTGGCTCGACAAGCCCGGACCTTTTCGTTATCGTGCATTTGGTCATGTTTTGTTTTGGGTATGTTTTGTGATCTATGAAGTTCTGATCTGGGGTTTGATTGACAATGATTACAGCAGACGTCTCGGATTTTCTCTTTTCGAACTCCCGATAAAGCTACTTGCTACTTACTTCACTTTATATGTACTCATTGATCGTTTATTGATTGAGCGCAAGTATGGATTGTTCGTGATCTCTTTGCTGATCTCTATGGTAGTAACCGGAGTCGCATTCCGGATGGTGTCCTATTATCTTATTTATCCTATCTATTATCCGGAAGGTTTAAACCTTCCATTGCTCTATCCGCCAAAAATATTGATCTATACTTTCCAGATTTATTCCCTGGTTGCCATTGTTGCTTCCTTTCATTTAAGTAAGCACTGGTACAAACATCAACAAAGCGCTATGTTGCTCGAACAGGCAGCTAAAGAAATGGAGAAAGAAAAGCTTGCTGCTGAACTGAAGCTTTTAAAATCGCAGATCAATCCACACTTTCTTTTCAACACGCTGAACAATTTATATGCACTTACATTAAATCATTCTGATAAATCCCCCGAGGTGGTGTATAAATTATCCCAACTGATGAGCTACATGCTTTATGATAGTAACCAATCGGAGGTATCTTTGGAGAAAGAAGTAGAGTACATTCAGAATTACATTGCGCTGGAGAAAATAAGATATTCCAAGCTGGATATCTCGATGAATGTGTTTGATGAAGTGAGCGATGTTCGCATTGCGCCTTTGCTTATTCTTCCTTTCGTGGAGAATAGCTTCAAGCATGGTGCGAGTAATCAACTGGCAAGTGGATTTATCCGTATTGATATTTCAGTGCAGGAACAAACGTTGGTCATTAAAGTAGAGAATAGCAAGATCGACCCGGAAATTCCAAAGCGACCTTCAGGTATCGGATTACAGAACTTGAGAAAGCGTTTGGAATTGATTTATCCGGAACGACATGCATTACAAATTATGGATGAAGAAGATGTGTACCTGGTGGTGCTGAAGATTGAAGGGGTGAAAAGAATAGAATCTGTCAGATTGGCGAAACAAAATAAATCAGTAGAGAATGAAGTGTCTTATCGTTGATGATGAGCCCCTGGCAAGAGGGCTGCTGGAGTCGCACTTAGCCAAAGTGGAAGGACTGCAACTGGTAAAGAGTTGTGAGAATGCGATCGAAGCATTCACTATTCTGCAAAAGCATCAGGTGGATCTGATCTTTCTCGACATTCAGATGCCTCAGGTTACCGGGATTGATTTATTACGGTCATTGAAAGTGCGACCAAGAGTAATTATTACTACTGCGTATCGCGAACATGCTTTTGATGCGTATGATCTGGATGTGGTGGATTATTTATTGAAACCAATTCTATTCGAACGCTTTCTTCGGAGCATAAGTAAAATTTACCAGCTAAGAGGTTCGGCTGAGATCATTGATAAGATCAGTCCGCCTACCAATTCATTTGATGAAGCCTATATTTATCTTAAGGAAGATCGTGAGATGATCAAAGTCTTTTTGAAAGACATCCTGTACATAGAAAGCCTTCGTGATTATGTGAAAGTGAAAACGGCAGCTAAACAGATTGTCACCTATCAGAAGATCAGTTATCTCGAGCAGAAGTTACCCGAAGGAAGATTTGTCCGTGTTCACCGGTCGTTTATTATCCCATTGGATAAAGTAGCGTCATTTACTGCATCCACTGTGAAGATCGGAAGCATTGATATTCCCATCGGAAGGAATTACAAGAACGAAGCATTGAAGGCGCTCAATCGCAATAACGTATTGCATACATAATCCAAGAAACTATTTTCTGATTTTTATAAATCGCCTCGAATCTTCGATGTAGTTAAGATTCAGATAGAATTGATGAGCACGCGTTCTTCGCTGATTGCTGGTTACTTCCAGTTTAATACATCCTTCGCCAAACATTAATTTCTCACTGTACTCAATCATCTGCTTTCCGATTCCTTTTGAGCGGAATTTTTCATCAACGCAAAAGGAAGTAATTCGTCCGGCCTTTCCTTTCCAGTGAAGTAAATCAAACCAATGTAATGCAATAAATGTAATTACTTCACCACCTTCTTCCCCAACCAGTAAGCGGTAAGAATCTTTCTCGTAGGAAATGATTTTTTCTTTGGCCTGTTCTACCGTAAAATCGGGGTAGCCCAACTGGCCAAGCAAGGATTGGATGGCTGATGCATCGTTCAATGTAGCCTGACGTATAATCATTTATGTGATTGTTTTCTTCTCAACATCCACTTCATCAATGGTCCACTGCTCATGCTGGTAACCAAGGCCATAATGACCAGCGATACGAATACTTTCTCGTTTATCAATCCATTCTCCAATGCCACAATACCAAGAATGATTTCCATTGCCCCACGAGCATTCAATCCAAATCCGGCAGCCCATGATTCTTTCCAGCTGAACCCACCTAATCGTGTTCCGAGTCCGGCACCGAGAATTTTTCCCGCAAAGGCAATGATGATGATGATCACCGTTAACCAGAAATCAAAGTTGGTAGCGAAGTTTACCCGAAGACCAATCGATACGAAGAAGAGGGGGGCAAAAATATTATTGATGAACTGATGAACGATCTCTTTTGCTCGTTCTGAAAAATGTTCTGAGTCGCCCAACGAAACGCCAATGATAAACGCACCGAAGATCGCGTGAATGCCAATGTACTCAGTGAAAGCAGCACCCATGAAACAAAGTGCCAGTGAAACAGAGAGCACTCCTCCCGGCCACGCCATCTTTTTATTCATCCACGGAAGAAGGCGGTTAAGTACTCCGCGACCAATGGTAAGCATGAACGCAGTGAATCCAATAGCAAGTAAGAATGTGCTGATGAAAGGCATCTTGTCTCCACCCTTTCCAATCATGCTGAGGATCACCGAGAAGATGAGCCAACCGATTACGTCATCCACCATGGCAGAAGCCACCACAAGCAAACCGATCCGCGATTTGAACAGATTGAGATCCATAAGAATGCGAACAATCACTGGCAAAGCAGAGATGGCCATGGCTGTTCCCATAAACAAAGCAAACGTGAAGTGATCCTGTGACTCTGCAATTCCAAAGAACTCGGAGAATACATAAGGCAATCCAAATCCAAATAGAAATGGAACAATCAATCCCAGTAAACTTGTCAGAATAGATTGGCGGCCTTGTTGCCATACAATATGAAGGTCAACTTCAAGTCCTGCGATGAACAATAGCATGATCACCGCCACCTGAACTAACCCCGCCAGTACAACACCCGATGCACTTCCGGAAGGAAATAGAAACTGAAACCAATCAGGTTGAATGAGTCCCAATACTGTTGGGCCAATAATAATTCCGGCAATCAACTCACCTACTACTGCGGGTTGCTTGAATCTTCGTGCGATCTCCGCGAAGATTCTTCCCATCACCAGCATTAAGCTCAATTGAATGAGCAGCTGTACCACCATATCGTGCGAAAGCTTACCCATGCTTTGTCTTCTTTGTGGTGTTTACAACTAATAAGCTACAGGGCAGATCGCTGTAGATGTACTCAAGATCGTGAGGGAAGAGACGATCAAAGAATGAGAGCCTTCTTGGCGGAGCTCCCACAATTAATAAGTCAGCGTGCTTGCGTTCTGCAAATTTCGAAAGTTCAAATCCGGATTTACCGGAAATGATTTTAATATTGACTTTCGGTTTTTCTATTGGAATTCGGTGAAGGATTTCTTCTACTTTTTCAATTTCATCTTTTACGAGGTTTTGCCTCACCTCATCATATTCTTCTTCTGAATTATGATCAGCCGTTGACATTGTGAGCCCATACAATTTCAGTTCGCGCACAATGTGTACCCAGGATGATTTTACTTTTACGCCCAGATCGCACGCTACTGAAATCGCGTCTTCAATACAGGCGCTGTCTTCTGCATTCACCACAATGTTTTTGAAATCAATTGAATCGAGGTTCGGATTATTGATCATGAGTACCGAGCATTCCGCTTTGCGCATGATTTTGCGTGCAATAGTGCCGATATAATATTTAAGCAGGTCTTCTTTTTTCAAGGCACCGGCTACAAGTAAATCTACATTTTCCCGTTGGCAGACTTTGAGAATGCTTTTGACAGGCTCACCTTCTTCCCAGATCACCGTTGTTTTTTCGTAAGCCCCGGATTCCTGCAGAAGCAATTCCATTTGTTGGTTCAGTACATCTGTCTTAGTGCCCACATGGATCAGTACTAACTCTGCATGGAAAAGACCGGCAAGCCGCGCGCCAATTGTAGCCATTGCCCTGGCATTGGGCGAGAAGGCAATCGCAATCGCAATTTTTTTAAATGATGGGGTCATGGAAAGTACGGCCTAAACTTAATCAAAGATGAGTAGGAATAAAACCAATTAAATCGGAGTTCTCCCCGCATAGAAAATAGTCTTACTTCAATCGATCGAGAACAACTTTTTATAATGTCCGCCTTTTGAATTAAAAATCAAGTTGCGGATTTATTATTCTCGCTTTGTATAGAAAATCTTGCGTGGCTAATACCTGTATTGAAAACCTCTATTGGGT
Organism: Cyclobacteriaceae bacterium; assembly: GCA_044228905.1. Lineage (GTDB taxonomy): Bacteria > Bacteroidota > Bacteroidia > Cytophagales > Cyclobacteriaceae > ELB16-189. The sequence goes on from JBGATZ010000011.1 coordinate 16,293, forward strand.
AAAACTTACCTCATCTACTTTTGTGCCTAACTTTAATTTAGGTCTATAGTGAAGAAGGCAATCAGGCAGGTCATCCTTGGGGAGACGTACATCAAATCAGATATTGAGTTTAAACGAGCGATGCTTTCAGGGCAATTTGCACTGTTGGGCATCTTACTCAGTATATTTTATATCATCGGAGATCTCTCTCAGGGCATTGATTACACCTATATTGTTTACCTGGTAGCCATTGCGGCTTTCTCTTTCACCATTTATCTGCATCGCACCGGTAAAAACTGCCTTGCCAATTATGTTCTTTTACCTACGGCCAATATTCTGGTTTACCTGATGGCTTCGAGCGAGACTTCGAATACCGGAACCTTTGTCTTTTTCATCACTTCAACACTGGCTGCCTTTGCCGTATTAGGTTATGAGCACAGGTTGCTCGCTGCGTTTTTCCTCGCTTTTACATTTGTCCTTTTTATCATGGCTTACTTTGTTGATTTTTCAATCCTTCCATTGCGCCACTATTGCGATGATATGATTTTGATGAACATGGTAGTCAATTTTTCTTTTGCATTACCCGCTTCGGTGATGTGTGTGTACCTTCAGGTTACGTATAATCATTACAATTCGCAGCAATTAGTTGCCAGCAATACATTGCTTACTAAAGCAAACTCAGAGTTGGATCGTTTTGTGTACAGTACTTCTCATGATTTAAGAGCTCCATTGGCATCCGTGCTTGGACTGATCAACGTAATCAATAATACCCAGCACCCTACCGATGTGAAGAAGTATCTGGGTATGATGAAGGAACGCATTCACACACTGGATAAATTCATTAAGGATATCACGGATTACTCGCGCAACAACCGGTTGGAGGTGATCAAAGAAAAGGTAAATGTGAAGCACATGGTAGAAGAAATCTGGGAAATGCTAAAGTACTCACCGGAGGCAGAAAATATTTATATGCAGATTGAGCTTCCTTCGGATTTGCAGATGGATACCGATCGGAGTCGTCTGAAGGTGGTGTTAAGCAATTTGATTTCAAACTCAATTCGGTACCATGATGCTTCCAAGCAGGATAAGTACATTCGCCTGCGCTACCAGAAAGAAGCGAATTGTTTTTATTTAATGGTGGAAGACAACGGGCAGGGAATTGATCCGCAGTACCATCATCGCATTTTCGATATGTTCTTCCGCGCCAGCGAAACCTCCAAAGGTTCGGGCCTCGGACTTTACATTGTGAAGGAAACACTGGAAAAGCTTTCGGGTACGATCCAGCTGGAGTCCAGACCGGGAGTAGGTACCACTTTTAAGGTGGTTTTGCCAGGCTAATTGCTCAATAAAACTGACCATTCGCTCACTAAATCTGCATTCTTAATTCTATTTTTGCGCTCTTATGGCGCAACAAGACGACAATCTTTTAAAGAAAGTAATCGCCCATGCCAAGGAGTATGGGTTTGTTTTTCCTTCCAGTGAAATTTATGACGGGCTCAGTGCCGTGTATGACTACGGTCAGAACGGTGTGGAACTGAAAAACAACATCAAAGCCTACTGGTGGGCTTTCATGACTCAGCTTCACGACAATATTGTGGGGGTTGACTCTGCCATATTCATGCACCCCACCATCTGGAAGGCAAGTGGTCACGTGGATGCATTCAATGATCCGATGATCGACAACAAAGACAGCAAAAAACGCTATCGTGCCGATGTGCTGGTAGAGGATGCCATTTCCAAAATGGAAGATAAGATTGAGAAGGAAGTGGAGAAAGCAGCCAAGCGTTTTGGGGAATCATTCAATAAAGAAACGTTCGTGACTACCAATGCCCGTGTGTTGGAGTATCAGAAAAAAATAGATGAGGCCAATGCCCGTTTGAAGGATGCAATGGGCCGTAGCGACATGGTGGCGTTCAAACAACTGCTTGAAGATTTGGAAATTGCTGATCCTATTTCCGGAACGAGAAACTGGACAGACATTCGTCAGTTCAACCTGATGTTCTCTACCGAGATGGGTTCCGTAGCTGATGATGCTAATAAAATTTATCTGCGCCCTGAAACAGCACAGGGGATCTTCGTTAACTTTTTGAATGTGCAGAAAACCGGAAGAATGAAAATTCCTTTTGGTATTGCACAGATTGGTAAAGCCTTTCGCAATGAGATTGTAGCTCGCCAGTTTATATTCCGTATGCGTGAGTTTGAACAAATGGAGATGCAATTCTTTGTGAAGCCAGGCGAAGAAATGAAGTGGTATGAGTTCTGGAAAGAGCGCAGAATGAAATGGCATCAATCACTTGGATTGGGAAGTGAAAATTATCGTTTCCACGATCACCTCAATCTGGCTCATTATGCGAATGCAGCGTGTGATATTCAGTTCAACTTCCCAATGGGCTTTAAAGAGCTGGAAGGTATTCACTCGCGTACTGATTTTGATTTGAAGAGTCATGAAAAGTATTCCGGTAAGAAACTGCAGTATTTTGATTCGGAAGACAACCAGAACTATGTTCCTTATGTAGTGGAAACTTCAGTAGGATTAGATCGGATGTTCCTATCCATTCTGGCTAATTCGTACAAAGAAGAAAAACTAGCTTCTAAAGATGGCGAAGAAGGAAACGAACGCGTAGTATTATCGATTCCTCCGGCATTGGCTCCGAATAAAGTAGCTATTCTTCCATTGATGAAGAAGGATGGGTTACCTGAAAAGGCAGAGGCCATCATGAACGATCTGAAGTTTGATTTCAAATGTTACTACGAAGAGAAGGATGCCATCGGGAAACGTTACCGCAGAATGGACGCGATCGGCACACCTTTCTGTGTAACCATTGATCACGATACACTTCAGAATGATACCGTTACTGTTCGCCATCGCGATACGATGAAGCAGGATCGTGTAGGCATCAGTCAGTTGAAATCCGTATTGGAGAAAGAGTGTTCAATGAAAGAATTGCTGAAGAAGATTTAATTTGTTTACATGGCAGCTGCTTATGCCTTTGTTTACATTTTTATCTTTCTGATTGTAGTCAGCTACATTGAAAATTTCAGAAAATTCAATCGCATCATTTTTCCGCTGGAAGCGGAAGTAAAGAGGTTTCTACCCATTTACTTCCCTTTCTATCGCAAGCTTTCTTTCCGGAAGAAGATGCAGTTTGAGAAAAAAGTAAAATTGTTTCTCAATTCCTTTGAATACCGTGTGAAGGAAGGATTTGCGATCACACCCGAGGTGAAAGCCGTATTGGGTGGAGCTGCCATTCGCATGACTTTCTATTTACCTGACGAATGCTTTGATTATTATGATACTATCGTTCTTTTTCCCGAACCGTATCATTCGCGCATTACGGGAAAATATCACAAAGGAGAAGTAAATCCGGGAGCGAAAATTATCGTGTTGTCATGGTCAAGTGTAAAACAAGGGATTGATCCGCATGATGATGGTTTGAATGTGCTGATTCATGAGTATGCTCATGCACTTTATTTTGAGCACAAACTGATGAACGATCATTATGCTGTTTTTAATGAAGAAGCTTTTCGAAGATTTCTGGAGCAAGCAGATCTTGAATTGGAAAAATTTAAAAAAGAAGAACATCAGTTTCTCCGGAAATACGCGTCTACCAATCGCGAAGAATTTTTTGCTGTAGCAGTCGAGAGTTTTTTTGAGCGTTCTGCCACTTTCAAAAAAGACCTTCCGGAATTGTATGGAACGCTGGTATTATTATTCCGCCAGGACCCATTGCACTGATTTTATTTATAGGTTTACAAAATGAATTGGCTCCAGTTACTTTCTGCTCAGCGTCCCGGACAAAAAACAGCAATCCATGATCAGTCACGCAGTGCATTTGAACAAGATTACGATCGGATTATTTTTTCTCATCCGTTCCGAAGGCTTCAGGATAAGACACAAGTGCATCCATTACCTGAACATGATTTCGTTCATACCCGGTTGACACACAGCCTGGAAGTTTCCAGTGTGGGACGTTCATTAGGGAAAAGAGTTGGGGAAGAAATTTTAAAGCGCCATCCGGAGCTTACAAAAAATTATACGTTATATGATTTCGGAGCTATTGTAGCTGCGGCTTCATTAGCGCACGACTTGGGCAATCCTCCTTTCGGTCATGCCGGTGAAGATGCACTGTCTGATTTCTTTGTTCATGGTGAATCAGGAAAATCATTTCGATCAAAAGTAAGTGATGCGGAGTGGGAAGACCTCACAAAGTTTGAAGGCAATGCGCAAGGCTTTCGTATTCTCAATAAGAATCAATACGGATTGAAACTCACATTTGCTACGCTGGGTGCATTCACAAAGTATCCCTGCCCTGCATTATTGACATCAAGAGATAAATCCAGAAAGAGTCAGAAGAAATTCGGATACTTTCAATCGGAGAAAGAAATTTTTGCGACTACTGCACAGGAACTGGATATGTTGCAAACCGGAACAGATAGCTGGTGCCGGCATCCATTAACTTTTTTGGTGGAAGCAGCAGATGACATTTGTTACAGCATCATCGACCTGGAAGATGGTTGTCGTTTGGGATTGGTGAGCTTTGATGAGATCGTTGATTTACTTGCTCCGATATTAGGAGCAAAGCTTAATCGTGAAAAACTTTCCAATGAAACGGGATTGAATGAAAAGCTTGGTGTGCTTCGCGCCATGACAATCAATGTATTGATTGATGCCTGCGTGGAAATATTTCTCGATCACGAGCAGGAAATCTTAGACGGAAAATTTGATCAGGCCTTAACTGATTTCTGTTCTTCGAAAGAGGCGTTGAAGAAAATCAGCGAAGTATCTGTAAAGAAAATCTACCGCGCACGCAATGTAGTGGAGATTGAAGCTTCGGGCCATGAAGTATTGCCAGGATTGCTTCATGAGTTTACACAAGCGACTATACATTTTGCCAAAAACCAGAAATCGAAGAAATATCAGAATCTTGCTTTGCTGATGCCTGAAGAAACCCGCGCTGGGATTATGCAGCAACCAGATAATACCTATTTGCTCTTGCGACAAACTATTGATTTCATTTCCGGATTGACGGATCGTCACGCCCTTTCGCTTTACCGCAAAATTAAAGGGATCAGTTTGTAATCTCCTGTTGCCCTTCAAATAATAGTCGGTTCAGTCACTTTCTTTGTTTGACTGAAAACGTTAGTTTCAAACGTTTTCTAAAAGCATTAATGCGTCATTATGCATTTGAACATCAAAGCGAAAGAACAAAACACCTACGATGCAATTGTTGTAGGATCGGGAATCAGTGGAGGATGGGCAGCAAAAGAATTGTGTGAGAAGGGATTGAAAGTATTGTTGCTGGAGCGTGGAGCTCCGTTGGTTCATCCTAACTATCCAACAGCCACTCAGGATCCGTGGCAGGTAGATCATCGCAACAGATTAACGCAGGAAGATCGTGAGAAGCATCACATTCAAACGCGTCATTATTCAATCGCAGGTGATAATAAGCATTACTACATCAACGATCTCGAAAATCCATACACTGAAACGAAACGCTTCGATTGGATCAGAGGAAATATCGTAGGCGGTCGTTCCATGCTTTGGGCACGAATGAGTTTTCGTTTTAGTGATCTGGATTTTGAAGCCAATCTAAAAGACGGCCATGGCGTAGATTGGCCTATTCGTTATAAAGACATTGCTCCATGGTATGATTATGTAGAAACATTCATTGGCGTTTCGGGTCAGGCAGAAAACCTTCCGCACTTGCCTGATGGAAAGTTTCAACCACCAATGGAGATGAATTGTGTGGAGAAAGATTTTAAAAGCAAACTGGAAAGTAGGTTCCCGGATCGCAGAGTGACCATTGGTCGCGTGGCAAATCTAACACAACCTGTTAAAGGCAGAGGTCAGTGTCAGCGAAGAAATTTATGTCATCGCGGATGTCCGTATGGAGCATACTTCAGTACCAATGCAAGCACATTGCCTGCTGCTTTTGAAACGGGTAATCTCACGTTGCGACCAAACTCTATTGTCAACAGAGTGCTTTACGATGAACAAAAACAAAAAGCTACGGGTATTGAGATAATCGATGCCGAAACAAATGAAGTGATTGAGTTCTACTCAAAGATTGTATTTCTCAATGCAGCCACGATGGGGACTACGTTCATCTTGCTCAATTCAATATCCAATCGCTTTCCTAATGGATTAGGAAATGGAAGTGATCAGGTGGGTCGTAATATTATGGATCATCACAAAGGTGCTGGAGCCAACGCTTCGGTAGATGGATTTGAGGATCAATACTATTTTGGAAGAAGGCCTACAGGTATCTACGTGCCGCGATTCAGAAATCTGAAAGAAAGGAGAAGTGATTACCTGAGAGGTTTTGGTTTTCAAGGTGGGGCTAGTCGCGAAGGATGGCGTGGACAAGCAGGAGATAAAATAGGTGCAGAACTGAAAGAAGCAGTAACTCATCCCGGAGGATGGGGAATTAACCTCGGTGGTTTTGGAGAAACCTTACCAAATCCGGAGAACAGAGCAACTTTAAATACAACAATCAAAGACAAGTGGGGCCGCAACACGCTGACGATGGATGCGGAGTTTAAAGAGAACGAGCGTAATATGAACAAAGACATGGCTGAAGCTGCGGCTGAAATGCTGGAAGCTGCGGGTTATAAAAATGTAAAGCCTTACGCGAACATTTCTTTTCCGGGCAACGCCAATCATGAAATGGGTGCAGCACGTATGGGTCGTGATCCGAAGACTTCCGTATTAAATGGATTTAATCAGATGCACGAAGTGAAAAACGTATTCATCACGGATGGTTCATTCATGGCTTCTTCTTCCTGTGTGAATCCTTCACTGACTTATATGGCAATGACTGCAAGAGCTTGTGATTATGCAGTGAAGGAATTGAAGAAAATGAATTTATAAACGACTGAATCGCTCAGTTGATTTTGACTCCTGTCATAACGTGGAATGCACGGTACTGACTGATTTTTGGATCGAACAGATCCTGATCCGTATAGGTGATGGTTACCGTTTTTCCTTTCAGTTTTGAATAAGTAGAGACTAAGTCTTCATCTGAGCTTATCGCTGAAAGCCAGTGAAACTTCATCAGTGTTCCGGATTCATCTTTCAAAGAAAGAATAACAAACGAATCACTTTCAATTTTAGTTATAACTCCCGAACTGAATTTTTCGGCATTTTTTGAGTCTTTTGACTTTTGTGCCTTTGCTATTTTTACAAGCATGTCTGGGCAAACAGCAGCAAGCTTCACACCAACAATCTTTCCCCATTTAACGCCTTCCGTTTCGATTTCATCAAGATTAATATTGTGGTCTCTTTTAATTTCTTCCTTATAAGGCATTGATGCTTCGAGCATACATGCGCCCAACTTCATATTAAATTCCTGAGTATCTGAAAACCCGGTAATGGTCTCTGTACAGCTGCACGTTTTCTTGGTTATTTCAGTCAGGTAATCCTGACCATAGATTTCTGATGCGAATAGCAGTAACGAGAAAGAAAAAACGATTTTGAGCATATAAGGTTTTTGGAGTTTGTGCAAAGTTAATATTTAATGCAAAGCCTGTTTCATTTTTCGTACTTTTCCCTGGAATTGTTTTGATTAAATTAATCGTTGAGATCATGAATGACCATAATCAAAATTCCTACGATGCCATTGTCATAGGTTCCGGCATCTCTGGCGGATGGGCTGCAAAGGAATTGTGTGAGAAGGGATTGAAAACTTTGGTACTGGAGCGCGGAAGAAACGTTGTTCACAATAAAGATTATCCCACTGCTACAAAAAATCCCTGGGAGCTTCCGCATCGCGGGAGACTGACTCAGGATTTTTTGAAAGAGAATCCATTGATCAGTAAATCAGCTGGCATTGCAGAAGACAATCAACATTTTTTTATCAAAGACAAAGATCATCCGTATGTTCAGGAGAAACCGTTCGATTGGATCCGCGGTTATCAGGTAGGAGGTAAGTCAATTATCTGGGGAAGAGCAACTCAACGCTGGAGTGAATATGAATTCACTGCTCCAAAAAGATATGGTTATGGAATTGAATGGCCAATTGGTTATGCAGATGTTGATCCCTGGTACACACACGTGGAGCAATTCATTGGAGTATGTGGCAATAAAGATGGCATTGAGGCGATGCCTGACGGAGACTTTCTTCCTCCATTTGATTTGAATTGCGTGGAAGCACATGTTCAGCAGAAGATCAAAGAGAATTTTAAAGAGCGTTATCTCGTACAGGCGCGATGGGCACATCTCACTCAGCCAAAAGATATTCATTTGCAACAGGGTAGGGG
>JBGATZ010000503.1:0-3034 GCA_044228905.1 Cyclobacteriaceae bacterium
ACCCGAAACGCGAGCGTAAGGAACGAGCCCTGACATTACTTGAAAAAGTAAATATTGCCGAACAGGCTTATAAATTTCCTGCAGCCCTTTCAGGCGGGCAGCAACAACGGGTAGCGATTGCCCGCGCATTAGCCAATGATCCTCCGCTGCTTGTTGCCGATGAACCAACGGGGAATCTTGATTCGCACACGGCTCAATCCATTTTTGAATTGTTCGCTCAGTTGGCCCGGTCAGGAAAGACCGTAATTGTAGTCACTCATGAGCGTGAGTTCTCTGCCTACTTTGAAGAAACTATCCATCTGGCGGACGGAATCATTTCTACTTCACTCCCTTCCTGATTGCAGCTATGAAAACAAGATATCTTAAAGTTATTCGTAATCTTACTTCCGAGTATCGTAAAAATATCATGCTGGTGCTGGCGATTGGCATTGGTGTGTTTGGAATAGGTACCATACTGGGCAGCTATGCAGTCATCAGCCGGGAGATGGAGTCCAACTACCTGCAGACAGTACCTGCCTCTGCTACATTGGAAGCAGAAGGCAATCTCTCTTCTTCTATCATTGACAGCGTATTGTTGTTTCCTGGAATCAGTAAGGCAGAAAGACGTGCTACCGTTGTTGCGCGGATGAAAGTGAAGGAACGATGGCATCCGATACTTCTATTTGTGATCGATGATTTTGAGAAAATGGAGATCACCACTTTTCGCCCGCTTAGCGGATCAGCTACTCCGGCAAGAAAAACAATGCTGGTAGAACGATCTGCCCTCGCGGTAATGGAAGCCCGCGAGGGTGATTCCATTACGGTTCGCACGCCAAACGGAAATCAGCAATCCCTGCAGATATCGGGTATCGTTCATGATCCCTCATTGGCGCCAGCTACGCAGGAGCAGGCAGGCTACGCGTACCTTACTTTGGAGACATTAAAGATGCTGGGAGAGAATCAGGGATTTGACTTGCTGCGAATAAAGGTTGCCGACAATCAATTATCCCGACAGCATATCACACAGAAAGCAGAAGCGCTTGCCGATTTTCTAAATCAACGTGGAATAGTCATTCATGAAATTCAGGTTCCTCCGCCAGGTAAACATCCACATCAAAGTCAGATGGATACCATTCTTTCCATTTTCACTGTATTCACTTTCCTGATCCTGATCCTCGCCTCGATACTGGTAGCCAATTCAATGGCTACGGTAATGGTGAAACAGGTGCGTCAGATTGGGGTGATGAAAACAATCGGAGGAACATCTGACCAGATCGCGTTGATGTATTTCTATCGGATTTTAGTGATATGCCTGATCGCACTGCTGATCAGTATTCCATTGAGTCGTTTGGCTGCTCTGTTTTTCTATACGCAGATTGCCACGCTTCTGAATCTTGAAATTACCAATTCTTCTATTCCGATTCGTGTTCCGATGATACAGGTTTTATCGGGCACCTGTATTCCGTTGTTTGCTGTTGCAATACCATTAATCAAAGGAAGCAGAATATCTGTGCGTGCCGCTCTTGATAATTATGGAGTTACTTCATCAAAGCAAAACGGGTGGGCTACACTTCTTGCCCGCACGAATTTGTTTAACGACACTATTCGTATTGCGCTGCGTAATACCTTCCGGCAACGTACCCGATTAGTGCTTGCACTCGGTTTACTGGCAGCAGGCGGTGCCATGTTCCTGACGGCACTTAACGTATCAGGCGCATGGGATAAAAACTTACAACGAATCTATACCCAACGCTTGTACGATCAGGAGATCCGTTTCAGCCATCTGGTCGATCTTGATTCTGTTTCAACTGTAATCAATAAGATCGAAGGCATACGGCTTATCGAAAGCTGGGCTACCGTATCCAGTTCTATCGTTACGCAATCCAACTATGAAGTAACAAAAACCTATCCCGACAAAGGACACGGAAGTTTTGCGATTCAGGCACTGCCTGTTCCTACACCGCTTTTAAATCCAACCGTAGCGGAAGGGCGATGGCTGGATACAGAAGGATCTGCTGATGTTGTTCTCAATCAGCTGGCACGTACAACAGAAATGAACATCGGAGACGAAGTTGCACTTGCCATAGATGGCAAGCCCAGCACGTGGAAAATTGTTGGCTTCACCGAGGATGTAGGGTCGCCCGCCACCGCTTATGTATCTGCTGAATCCTTCACCCGCATCATCGGTTATCCACCTGGTAAAACAGCAATGATACGAATTGCATTCAACGACCGCTCAAGAGACTATGCGAGAAATAAAAGTCGTGAGATTGATAACCTCCTGGAACAACACTCCATTCCTGTAAGTGCAAGTATACCCGTATGGCTATTGCACAATGCTGTTGCTGCACATATGAGAGTGCTTGTCAATTCATTGCTTGCTATGGCACTGCTTATGGCGGTGGTCGGAACATTGGGGCTCACGTCTACTATCAGTATGAATGTACTGGAGCGAACCAGGGAAATTGGTGTGATGCGTGCTATTGGCGCTACGCCATCGAAAGTAAAAGCGTTAATTGTGTGGGAAGGAATGATGATTGGTTTGCTCAGCATTACGCTCGCGTTTCTTTTATCGATTGCACTCTCCTACTTCATGGGCCGATTCATCGGTCATATTTCATTTCGAACTCCGCTGTCGTTAACCATTTCACCAACTGCGATTATGATCTGGATCGTGATCGTGATGGCCGGATCTTACCTTGCTTCTTTTTTCCCAGCCCGAAGGGCAAGTCGGATCACTGCGCGCGAAGCGTTGGCGTATGAGTAAACTATTTAACCTATCCTTTAAATTATTGAAACATGCTCACTCATATTCATCCTAAAATACCAATGCGGAACAAAGCGATCACCAAAGCCTATTACCAACGTTTAGGCTTCAGTGTGTGTGGAAATGATTATGAAGGATAACTGATGATGCAGCGTGACCAGGTGCAACTTCACTTTTTTGAATTCAAAACACTGGTTGTTGAAGACAACTATAGTCAGGTCTATCTGCGTACCGACACTATTGAAGAACTATACGCATGGATGCTTGCGCATCGCTGTGAGATCCATC
>JBGATZ010000012.1:0-25364 GCA_044228905.1 Cyclobacteriaceae bacterium
AACCGACAAAACGAATATTGCCAGTAAAATATAAAGAAACCCTTTTGTCTTCCGGTTGCCCCAAATGATTGGTAACGTTTTGCATCCATAGGTGTTATCTCCTTTCAGATCCTCCATGTCTTTGATGATCTCACGAACCAAGGTCATGAAAAGAGCGAAGGAAGCATACACGTTGACCAACACCACATTTGAATGATAAAGCCAGTTAAGCAGGGCAATAGATAAACCCGTGAGCAAGGCCACTACAAAGTTTCCCACAAGCGGCTGGCGCTTCAGACTGTTGGAATACAACCACAAAAAGAAAGAAGAAAAAAAATTGATCACTCCAATCTGCCAGCTCAACAAAAATCCAAGACCCACACCGATGAATGACAAAACCGTATGAAAAAGAATTGCATATCTCCTGGCGATACTCTTTCCCACCACTACCCGTTCTGGCTTATTGATCAGATCAATTTTAACATCGTAGTAGTCGTTAATAATATATCCAGCGGCTGCAATAAATACTGTTGACGCAGAAAGCACGAGTAATTTCCAGTCGGAGAGGGTAAACCGGCCAATCAGGAAGAACGCAGTAAAGTACTGGGCCATCCCGATGATGACTAAATTCCAGAATCGGGTGAGACGAAGCAGTGCGGACAGGGTAAATGTACTGCGGGATCGGGTCATAGCCCGTAAAGGTAATCACTTGATGCTGGATACTTAATTCTGGTCACTGGGAATTTTTACCAGCAACCAGAATCAGCATCAAGAATCAAAATTTAACGGTCATCATCGCCATCACATTGGTACCAGCCTGCGGATAGTAATAGGCTACACCATCTCCGTAAGTGGCTCCATTTGAGGAGTATTTTACGTCAAACAGATTATTAACCAGTAAGCTCAGGCCCAACTCTTTCATTCCTTTCGGAGCAAGCGTGTAGTTGAGACGCAAGTCGTTAATGAAGTAACTATCCAGCGTCAATGTTTCTGTTTGAGTATTGTCGAGATACTGTTTACCCACATATTTGGAAAGCAATGCTACCTGAAAGTTTTTGAATGCAGTCCAGTTCAACTGGCTACCGCCAATCCAGGAAGGAGACAGCACAATCGTGGTATTCTTCTTTTCGTTGAGCTTACTCTCATCGACTACATAATCCTGATTCTTGTTTACGCTGTACGTAATATTCGCATTCCAAATCAATTTACTGCTGAGATAAACCACACCCGATAACTCTACGCCTGTACGATAGCTTTTGCCCACATTCGAACGAATCGGGTTTCCAACATTATCCAGTTTGCCAGTAAGTACCAGTTGGTCTGTGTAGTTCATCAGATAATAATTCGCTTCAAAACCATAACGTTCAGAATTTCTTCTCCAGCCTGCTTCCAGGTTACCTAGTCGCTCTGATCTTGGCTTTACAATTCCGTCAATGTAGTCCGTACGATTCGGTTCACGATTGGCAATTGCATACGAGCCATAAAGAATATCATTCTCAGACAACAAATAGCTCAAACCTGCCTTTGGATTGAAGAAATGAAACGTGTCGTGAATATCATACGAATTCAGATCATCATTGATCCCCGCTGTTTTGTAATCCACAGTGCGATACTGCAGATCAACAAATGCGTTCAGCGAAGTGGTGAGTTTGTAATTCCACTTCGCGTAAACATTCAGATCATTCTTTTGTGATTCGCCATCGTAATAATGCTGACGGATACTTGAATTGGCCGTGTACTGGCCCCAGATGATCTCTCCATAATGTTTGGCATCACCGTATTGATTGAATGCTCCGCCAATTACCAGGTTGGTTTTATTTCTATCATAATTAAATGAAAAAGTTCCTCCATAAAACTTATTGTCCAGCCACTTACGAATAATAAAATCACCTTGTGTAAGTGTGGTGTCTTTTAAGACGATGTCATTCAACCCCAGTTCTGAAAAAGGCTTCGACTGATAATAATTTTCGTAGTAACCTCTACCATAGGTATAGTGCAAAGAAGCGTTTGCATTCCAATAGTCATTGATTTGCTGCGTGAGGTGTAGTTGATAATGATCCTGTTGGAAATTATCGACCTGATTATCATAGTAACCAATTACATTCCAGTCCGCATCATATAAAGCACCAGCGGAGTTGAATGTGCGATTGGTTTTGATGGTCTCCTGATCATTACCATTCCAGGATTGATAGGTCTTTTCACGACCACCAAAAGTAATGGCTTTAATTACCGTCTTCTTCCCATAATACCCTCCACTCAGATAATATGAGCCCAGATCAGACGATGCTCGATCAATGTATCCGTCAGAAGTAATTTTTGAAATCTTGCCATCGAAAGCCCAGTGATCTTTGATCAATCCCGTTCCGGCCTTCATCGTGTAGCGCTGCGTATTGAATGATCCTGCAGCAATCATTCCCTCAGCATACGCTTCTTCACGCAGTGAACTGGTTTGCAGATTCACGCTTCCACCAAAAGCGCTTCCACCATTGGTTGATGTTCCTACTCCGCGTTGTACCTGCACACTTTGCGTAGAAGAAGCCACATCCGGAATATCTACCCAGAATGTTCCTTGTGATTCACTGTCGTTGTAGGGAATACCGTTGATGGTCACGTTGATTCGCGTGGCATCGCTTCCGCGAATGCGCAAACCCGTGTAACCAATCCCTGTACCTGCATCAGAAGTAGTGACCAATGATGGAGTCCAGTTGAGCAACAACGGCATGTCTTGTCCGAAGTTTTGTTTCGCTAACGCTTGACCGCTGACATTAGTGAAAGTAGTTGGTGTTTCTTCTGTCGCTCTCGTAGCATACACTACTACCTCGTCTGTAATTTGCAATGACTCTTCAAGACTGATATTCAATTCATTGCCTGAAGTAACATTTACCTTTTCTACCTTCTCTGTAAATCCCAGAAACTTTACGATAAGCGATTGCTCTCCTGCAGCCAGTTTGCTGAGACGGAATCTTCCATACTCATCGGTGATCGCCACTTTGGTAGAATTTTCCAGCTGCACGGTTGCTCCCGCCAGTGGTTGATTGTTTTTCTTATCGCGAACAGTACCCGCAATAGAAAATTCCTGCGCTCGTGCGCTGAGTGACAACAGCATCACTGCTGCCAACATCATTGATTTGAACATTGTTTAATTTGGTTTAAACCCGCAGACGCATAGGGGAATGCGTCTTACTTACGTGTTAACCTTGCCTCCCTTCGACCGCATTACCGGTATCAGGTTCTATGGGTATAATCTCAGCCCTTGTTTTTTAGGCACCCCTTGCCATCTCAACACAATTGAAACGGACATGCAAAGGTAACAGCGAAGTTTTGGATTTAACAAATAATAAATTTTTCCAGTCCCGTTATCTTCTGCTTTTCAGGAAGTTGAAATCAAAAAATAGTTGTCAATGATGGGCACGACCAGTAGATTCGACCTTCTTAAATCAAACCCGCATGAACAAATTTTCTGTCTGCATTGTAATAGCTGGCGCTATCTTTCTTATGAGTTGTACGAAACCACAGGAACAGGCTTCCGTAAAGCCATATCCGCAAACCAAAAAAGTTGACACTGTTAACACCTTCTTCGGTACTCAGGTTGCCGATCCGTATCGTTGGCTTGAAAACGATACTGCAAAAGAAACGAACGAATGGGTCGCTGCCCAAAACGATGTGACCTTCGATTACCTCAATCACATTCCGTTTCGGGATAGTGTGCGCGCGCGTTTGGAAAAATTATATAATTACGAACGTCTCAGTGCTCCATTCAAGCAAGGTGAGTTTTACTACTTCTATAAGAATAATGGATTGCAAAATCACAGCGTCCTCTATCGCAAGAAAGGTGAGAACGGAACTCCTGAAGTTTTTCTTGATCCCAATACATTTTCAAAAGACGGAACCACTGCACTGGCGGGGGTCTTCTTTACCACTGATGGAAGCTTGCTTACGTATTTAATCTCTGAGGGCGGATCCGACTGGAGAAAGGCAATTACGATCAAAGCACTGGACAAAACGGTAGTTGAAGATTCATTACGCGATTTGAAATTCACTGGTATTTCCTGGAAAGGCAATGAAGGGTTCTACTACAGTAGCTACGACAAACCGAAAGGCAGCGAGCTGTCAGCGAAGACTCAGTATCACAAAATCTTTTATCATAAATTAAATACACCACAGAAAAATGATCAGTTGATCTTCGGAGGAGAAAAAACACCACGCAGATATGCCGGTGCCGGACTCACCGAAGACGAACGCTTCCTTGTCATCACCGCATCAACCAGTACAACGGGAAATGAATTGTATGTGCAGGATCTGAAAGATCCGAAAGGAAAACTGATTACTGTCGTTGGCAATTTTGACAACAATCACAATGTAATCGACAATGATGGTAGTCGTCTGATCATTCAAACTGATTTGAATGCTCCTAATAACAAAATCATCGAAGTTGATTTTTCTAAACCTACTGTAGAGAACTGGAAGGACATCGTACCAGAAACAGAAAATGCCATGCAAGGTGTAGGCACAGCTGGTAAGAAAATGTTTGTGAACTACCTGAAAGATGCACAGACGTTAATCAAGCAAATGGACTATAAAGGGAAACTGGAAAGAGAAGTTGAACTTCCTGCTATCGGAACGGCCGGTGGATTTGGCGGCAAACTAGAAGACAAGGACATCTATTATACGTTCACTTCTTTCATTTATCCTACTTCTATCTTCAAATACGATATTGCTTCTGGTAAATCTACTCTATATGAAAAACCAAAAGTAGATTTCAATCCCGAAGACTACGAAACCAAACAGGTATTCTATCAAAGCAAGGATGGCGCAAAAATTCCAATGTTCATCGTACACAAAAAAGGAATTGAGTTGAATGGAAAAAATCCAACCTGGCTTTACGCGTATGGCGGATTCAGCGTAAGCTTGACTCCAAGCTTTGCTACCTCACGCATTGTGTGGCTGGAGAATGGCGGAATTTATGCACAGCCAAATCTTCGGGGTGGTGGTGAGTATGGTGAGAAGTGGCATTTAGCTGGAACAAAACTCAACAAACAAAACGTGTTTGATGATTTCATTGCCGCTGGTGAATACCTCACAAAAGAAAAATATACTTCACCTCAATACCTCGCGATAGCCGGTGGATCAAACGGTGGATTGTTAGTTGGTGCAACGATGACGCAACGCCCTGATCTGGCTAAAGTAGCATTGCCTGCTGTGGGCGTAATGGATATGTTGCGTTATCATAAGTTCACTGCCGGTGCCGGTTGGGCGTATGATTACGGAACAGCTGATGATTCAAAGGAAATGTTTGAATACCTACAAAAATACTCGCCCGTTCATGCATTAAAGCCCAACACTCAATATCCGGCTACGATGGTGACGACTGCTGATCATGATGATCGCGTTGTACCTGCACACTCTTATAAGTTTGCTTCAACCTTGCAGGAATATAATGTCGGAAACAATCCGGTGTTGATCCGCATTGATACTAAGTCTGGTCACGGATCTTCCAACTTATCCAAAGCATTGGATGTAACTGCCGATCAGTTTTCTTTTGCGTGGTATAATATGGGAGTTACCCCTCCGATGGCGAAGAAGGCGATGTAATTCTAGATACTGGATTCTGGCAGGAACTCCCTAGAATCTAGAATCCAGTATCTTATCAAAAGTGTATATGAATAATATAACAATACGTACCGGTACTAAATCAGATCTCCCACGAGTTCTTGAACTGGTTAAAGAACTTGCGGAATATGAAAAGGCTCCGCATGAAGTAATCAATACGGTAGAACAAATGGAGAAGGATGGATTCGGGCCTAATCCGATCTTTGGTCTTTTTGTTGCCGAGTCGGAGAATACAATTGTAGGAATCTCATTGTACTACTGGCGCTATTCTACATGGAAAGGAAAACGCCTTTATCTGGAAGACATCGTAGTCACTCAAAGCGCGATGCAACATACTCTCGATGAAAATTGCAGCGGGATGGTGTGGCAGGTACTCGATTGGAATGAGCCTGCTATCAATTTTTATAAAAAGTATGGAGCAAAACTGGATGGTGAATGGATTAATACTTCACTGGAGCGGGATCAGATTGAGAAATTGCTTCAGTAAATTTAAGAAACGTGTTATATAAGAAACGCCAGGCAAATGTCTGGCGTTTCTGTTTCGATAGTCAGATCAATAGTCTGGAATGTTTAAACCTAAAACAAGATCTCTCTTTCCAATCCACTCACCTTTTGAATTTCTAGTGAGCTTAATAATTCCTGATCCGCCTCGCTTTTCCTGCTTTTTTCTTTCCGCTTCGGTGAGCAAAGGGTCGTCATCAAAAAGATATTCATCAATATAGTATTCAGATAAGCCTTCTTCTTTAATCACCGGATGAATGTGCTGTGGTATGTTTCGTTCAGGGTACGCAGCTGGTCTGATCGTTTTGAATTGATAACGTCCCCGACTATCGGTCTTCATCCATCCTCTGATGTGTCCATGTCGCTTTGCATGAACTTGATTATTTGAAGGCGAGTAGTATCCTTTATTGTCTGTGTGATATACATACAAAATCACGTTCGGAGCAGGTGTTCTTCCATCCTTCTTATAAATTGTTCCAGTCATGGTAAGAATTTCTCCAGGCTCTACAGATGAAGTGAGGTTAGTCTGCCACCCCATACTTTGTGGCATTCCCTCATAAATCAATTCGCAGCCATCGCACGGGCCACCCACTTTTCTGTCTTTACCGGAAAAATTCCGGGCAAAACCTAAAAGTGGATTAATAGATACCAGCGTAAGAATAAACTTAAGGCGGTTCATAGGATTACTTTTTATGTAAAAAACGTCTCGGCCATCTATAAGGCCAACTCGTCAGGATAATCTGCATCCGATTCTTGATGAAATGTATCGCCTGCTCTTTACCGACACTGCTGAAAGAACTAGTTTCGAAGCATGCAAAAGTTCTGGAAGTACAAATTGGATCATGTTATATTCTGGATCATCACCATTGGCTTTCACATCTATACCCGGTTTTTTCTGATCAACGAGTTCGGAGCAGGTGGCTTCATTCTTGAAATCATTATTCGCAACAGTTTGTTGGCAGGGGTAATCTATTTAAATCTGTTAGTACTAATCCCTCAGCTGCTTCAAAGAAAAAAAGTAGTGGTCTACAGCATAAGTTTATTGGGTGCTCTGATTTTATATGGAATGTTGAAAAACATCCATGATCAACAGGTTTATCCTCCTGAACCGGGAAAAGATGAACAGTTGGTGCTTCTTGATAATATTTTCTACAACTTCTCGATAGCCTTGTTTTATGTTTCTTTCAGTGTAGGAATTCAATTAAGTAAAGAATGGTTCTTTCAACGTGACTTTATTCGCAAAATTGAACTGGAAAAATTAAATACGGAGCTGGCCTATTTGAAAAGTCAAATCAATCCTCACTTTCTTTTCAATTCACTGAATACGATCTTTTTTCAGATCGATAAAACCAATCAGGAGGCACGGAACACGCTCTCTCAATTTTCGGAAATGCTGAGATTCC
Organism: Cyclobacteriaceae bacterium; assembly: GCA_044228905.1. Classification (GTDB taxonomy): domain Bacteria; phylum Bacteroidota; class Bacteroidia; order Cytophagales; family Cyclobacteriaceae; genus ELB16-189. The sequence continues at coordinate 7,494 of JBGATZ010000012.1, forward strand.
AGCTATACGAATGTGAAGGCAATCTGATTCCATTAGAAAAAGAGATTCTCTACCTGAAAAACTACGTGGATCTTCAGCGATTAAGAAAAGACGAAAATTATAAAATCAACTTTACCGTGAGTGGCGATTTAAAAGGAAATGAAATCGCTCCTTTGTTGCTCATTCCTTTTGTTGAAAATGCATTTAAGCACGGCTCTCATTTTGGCAACACACTCAATGAGACAATTATTGCTATTGAAGTGAATGGTGAAGATTTTTCAATCGCAATCACCAACACGAAAGAAAATAAGGTCGAAAGTAATACCGGAGGCATTGGGCTGAAAAATGCCAAACGTAGACTTGAACTGCAGTATCCATCACGGCACCAGTTGGCTATAAAAGACAAAGGAGAAAAATTTGAAGTACATCTTAATCTGAAATTAGTATGAAACTAAATTGCCTGATCATTGATGATGAACCTGTGGCGCGCAAAGGCATGATGGAATATGCCAGTGAAATTGAATTCCTGCACGTGGTTGCTCAATGTGAAAATGCATTGAAGGCTTCTACTTATCTTAAAGAAGGAACAATCGATTTGCTTTTGCTCGATATCCAGATGCCCAAACTTTCAGGTATCGAATTCCTGAAATCAATCAGCAATCCACCTATGGCAATTTTTACAACTGCCTATTCAGAATATGCCATTGAGGGTTACTCCCTGAATGTAATCGACTATCTGGTGAAGCCTGTACCCTTTCAGCGATTCGTTCAGGCAGTTAATAAGGCTCGTGATTTCTACTTAATGAAACACAAAACAGACAAGACAATTTCAGAAAACTACTTTTTTATCAAGAGTAATGGCCGCTATGAGAAAGTGGACTTTAATGAGGTATTGTTTGTAGAGTCGATGCAAAACTATATCGTGATTCACACACCTGACAGAAAGCTAATCACCTACCTCACATTAAGTGGTATTGAAGCTCAATTGCCTGGTGATCAGTTCATGAAAGTTCACAAATCATTCATCGTATCTCTCTCGAAAATAGAATCAGTAGACGGTAGCGAAATCATGATCGGTAAAAATCATATTCCTATTAGTCGCAATTTGCGGGAAGAAGTGACTCAAAAAATAATCGGAAACAATTTATTCAGAAGATGACCTCTTCCAGAACCGTTAAAAAAGTAGCCTGCTTATCACCAAACCTCGCATGCCCTTCATCCTGAAGTTTATGTGCGTAATTTTTGAGATACTGGTCAATTTCAAGTAATGACTTTGCCACATACTGGGTAGCATAGGAAACCGATTCGCTCTCGTCCACTCCCACTACCTTATAAACTCTGTTTTCCACGAACAAACCGGTCTTCATGATGGCGGGGATATGAGTCTCTTTCATCCAACTCAGCCATTGTTTCTCAATTGACTTATCTACACCAACTGTTACATTATAAATATACATGAGACAAAATTAGAGATACACCAGAGGATTACAAAACCACTGTTACTCCCTCTTCACTACTTTTCCACCAATCATTACAAATTTCACCCGTTGCAATTCAGTGATGTCTTTCAGCGGATCTCCCTTCACAGCAATGATGTCGGCCAGTTTATCTGGTTCAATCGTACCCAGTTCATTTTCCTTTCCTAAAAGTTCTGCATTTACTTTTGTTCCTGACTGGATCGCTTGCATAGGTGTCATTCCCAATTTGATCAACTCAGCAAATTCTCTTGCCGAATAGTCGGGCTGCCATCCTACGTAATCGGTTCCGACCACAACTTTCACACCTTTACGAACGGCCAGCGCCATCATATTATTTTTTGAACTTTCCTCTTTATGCTGTTTATTCAACTCCACCGCTTTTGCTAATGCTTTACTGTCCGCATACTTTTCTTCGAAGTACAATCCAATCGTTAGGGTGGGAACTAAATAAGTTCCATGCTTCACCATCAGGTCAATTGCTTCTTCATCCAGATACGATCCATGTTCAATGGAACGCACTCCCGCTCTCACTGCCATCTTAATTCCATCTGTAGCGTGCGCATGTGCCATTACAGGACGGTGCCGTCTTCCTGCCTCTTCCATCACTGCTTTTAATTCTTCCGGACTAAAATGAACATCCTGAGGATTATCACCTACGGTCATAAAGGCACCAGTCACTAATATTTTAATCCAGTCGCTTCCGTTTTTTATTTCTTCGCGCACCGCTTTTTGCATTTCTTCTGCGCCATTGGCTACAAGTCCATCAGCAATGATCTTTTGCTCGGGCGAAAAGAAATTGATGTCTCCTCCTCCACCAGTCACTGAAATGTAATGGCCTGCTCCGTAATGAGGGACCTATAAATGTTCCCCTATTTATCGCATCCCGTATTTCAAAATGCGCACCAGCCCACATCTGCATCACCTGCTACGCGCAAAGAAGTCAGCCGGCCATTTAGCAAATCCTGCGTACGCTTTAGTCCATTTAGTGCTTTTTCTGCGGAGGACTGTTTCAAATGATTCACTTGATAATCGTCACCATCGATTAGTGGATGGACATGCGCGTCAATCATCCCGGGCAAAATGGTATAAGCACTGAGATCAACAATTGTTGCTCCTTTTGGAATGATGTCTTTCCCTCCCACAGCTTTTATCTTTTGTCCTTCTACCAGGATCACTGCGTTAGGTATTGCAGCATTGGATTTTCCGTCAATCAATTGTTTGGATAAAATGGCTGTAACCTGTGAAAACCCGATTGCAGAAGATGAAAGAAATAGAATCGTTAGAAGAAACTGATAGCGAGAGGTCATAGATGTAGATTAGAAAAGTAAATTAAAAGAACGGTAGCTACCGAACAATTAATTTTTCTGCTGACCGATGTATAAGGCAAGAAGAACTACTGCCGCCCCACTTCCTGTATAAATAGTGAAGGGTTCATTCAATAGGAGTGTGGCCATGCATAATCCAAAAATCGGACAGAGAAACAACCAAAGTGAAGCGCGCACCGCGTCTTCCTTCAATAGCCTGAGCCACAACTGAACGGCAAAAACAGAAACCGGAATGATCAACCAGCCAATAGATAAGATAAAATTAAGATCAAAGTGATTATTACCTCTATAAAAAAGAATTGCAAATGGAGCCAGCAACAAACCACCAATCAATACCTGCCAGCCATTGATTGCGATCCGCGACAGCGTCCAGGTTACCGAAGAATAAAACACAGAGCCAATAGAATAAGTCACCATCGACAAGCCAAGTAACAACAGGCCTGCCGTTGATGCATGGCCCGTACGAACCAATGGATAAGTTGCAATGGCTACTCCGGCTATCCCCAACACAATACTGATCCATTCGTGGCCCTTCACCTTTCGTTTCATCCATAACGATGACATTACACTGATCAATAATGGATTTAGTGCGATAGCTAATGCTGTAATTCCCGCAGCTACTGTTTGAAGTGCTATAATGAATAATCCAAGATAAAGAGTGGTATTGAATGCTCCGAAAACGGAAATATTGAACCATTCTTTTCCTTCGGGCCAGCGTTGTTTTTGTATTATATGAGCATAGATCAGTAACAAAAACCCTGCGAGTAAAAATCTTGTGGTGAAAAAAAGAAGAGGTTCTACCGACTGCAATCCAAACTTACCGGCAATGGAGGCTGACGACCAGAGTATGGCAAATGTCAAGCCTGTAAGTAGGTAAGAAGTGCGCTTCAAGCAGGTTTAATTAGATAGCAATATACTATCGCCTGCGACTTTAAGAAAAACAGCAATCGTTTACGTTTTAAGTTTTATTACATTTGAAGAATGTACAAGGCATCAGTCAACGGAAAAAATTTTGAGATCACTCCTCGGGGAGATGGAATGTTAGTGAATGGCAATCTGCTTAACTGGGATCTGGTTCAGATTTCGGATGGGTATTTCCATATCCTTTACCAAAACAAAAGCTATCGAGCTGAAATAGTGAAAACCGATGCTGTGACTAAATCCTTCACCTTCAAAATCAACGGCAATCCATATACAGTCGACTTAAAAGACAAGTTTGATCTCCTGCTCGAAAAGATGGGTATGAATAATTCGTCTGCTGGGAAGATCAATCACGTCAAAGCACCGATGCCTGGCTTAATCATTGATCTGAAAATAAAAGCAGGCGATGTGGTAAAAGCTGGTGAGCCTCTACTCATTCTGGAAGCAATGAAAATGGAGAACATTCTTAAGTCGCCAGGCGAGGGCACTGTGAAGAATGTAAAAATCAAAAAAGGCGATAGCGTAGAAAAGGGTCAGGTACTGATCGAGTTTTAATCCACTTAAGACGGCAATTTTTCTCTCCACTTTTCAAGTAGTTCAATCACACTGATCATTTGTTCGTTTCCCGTCTTCTTCAACTCATCAAAGATTATCGTTGAAATCAATTTTGGCCAGAACAAAGACGAATTCACATCGCCACCTTTTTCCTCAATCTTTGTAATCTCTTCGGTCAGTACAGCACTTAATGCAGGCGGTACGTGAGGATCTTTCGACATTACTTTCAGTTTACTCAATGCCTGCTGCAACCTGTTGTTTTGTAAGTCATCAATGGCATCAGTGAGTTGATATGGCCAATGAATTTGCGTCTCATTAGCAAAACCGGCCCAATATAGTTTTGATTGGTTAAAATCCTTGTCATAAATCTTGGCAATCCCCATCACCATATAGAAGAATGCAATCTCATACTCGGCCTCCGATCCAGGTTTAATACTTGCATACTTTTTTGCACGCTGTGATTCTTCTCGGGCCAGTGTATCCCAAGTTTGTTCGTACATCGTGATGGATCGCAAAGACATCGACAAAAATTTCACATCTTCTCTGGTACTTTCTTCGGCCAGATCCGCTTCAGCAAATGCCATAGCCGGTTTGTTGGAAAGTGTCCACATGAAGCCCATCAATAAGCGAACATACTCCTGATTCAAAGGAGCAATGCTGTCAGGCTTCTGATTATTATAGGTTTCCACTACAGGTCCCAACGCAGTTCCAGATGCCGTTCTGTAAGTTTTATATTTAAAGCTGGAGATCGTTTCTTCATAATACTCCCGTTCGGTTTTCTTTTTCGAAGAACAGGAAACAAAGGCAAGCAGAGACAAAGCAAGAAAAACACGAATCATAGTGGCCATTTCGTCAAAAATGTAAAGAACGGTCAATATCTCACAGAGTTGCTCTTTCAACATTCAAAAAAATTCAAATTAATTATTGCGTAACCGATCGGTTACTCTATATTTGTAACCAATCGGTTACAATTTATGAGAAGAGACGTTTTTCAGGCCATTGCAGATCCAACCCGAAGAGAGATTATTAATGTGATTGCTCACAAAGCATTAAATCTTAATGCTGTTGCTGAGCAGTTTGACATCAGCCGCCCAGCCATTTCCAAACACATCAAGATTTTAACTCAATGTGGGCTCATCGTCATTAAACAGCAGGGACGAGAACGCTATTGTGAAGCGCGTTTGCAAAAACTGAATGAAGTATCGCAATGGGTGGAACAATACCGTGCTTTCTGGACTATGAAACTGGATGCACTGGAAATGTTTTTAAATGAAGAGACCAGAACATTGCGCAAAACCAAAAAGAAAAAGGCTTCTAATAAATAATTGAGACACAATCTAAATTCTAAAAGCTTTATTATGAGTTCCACCGCATTCACAATTGAACGATCCTACAATGCTTCTTTGAAAAAAGTGTGGCAAGCCCTCACTGAAAAAGAGAAAATGAAACAATGGTATTTCAACCTGGAAGAATTCAAACCAGAAGTGGGATTTGAATTTTCATTTGTAGGGCAAGGTCATAAAGGCGAAAAATATGTTCACCTCTGCAAAATTATTGAAGTTGAGGAATACAAAAAACTTTCGTACAGCTGGACTTATAAGGATTATCCCGGCTATTCGGTAGTTACGTTTGAACTACAGGAAGACGGGAAAGATAAAACCAAGGTGAAGCTTACCCATGAAGGGCTCGAAACGTTCCCTGCACATCCAGACTTCGCACGTGCAAGCTTTGAAGGCGGTTGGACTGAACTTATGGGAAATCTGCTGAAAAACTTCGTAGAGAAGTAATTTCCATGAATCAACCGATCATCATCGAGCGAAAGCTTTCTGCTCCAATTGAGAAGGTATGGAAAGCGCTTACTCACAAGGAGCAGATAAGTAAATGGCTCTTTACTGTGAATGATTTTGAATGCAGAGTGGGGTTCGAATTCCGTTTCATTGGCGGGAAGGATGACATCAGCTATCTACATGTATGCAAAATCACTGAAGTGATTCCCTTAAAGAAATTAAGCTTCACCTGGCGTTACGATGGATTTAGCGGCAATTCATTTGTCACCTTTGAATTGTCAGCCGGGGAGAACAATCAGACACTACTGCGATTGATTCACGAAGGCCTCGAAACTCTTCCCGTCTCTAATCCCACATTTCTTAATGGACATTATCTCCCGGATTGGACATCTCATATTCAATTAATGCAAAACAATTTTAATATCTCAAATTAAAACTCCTATGAAAATAAATCTGACAAGCGTAATGATCGAGGCAGCAGATCAGGAACGCGCATTAAAATTCTACACTGAGATACTCGGGTTCAGAAAGAAAACGGAAGTACCTCTTGGTAAATTCAAATGGCTCACAGTTGTCTCTCCGGAATCAGATGAAATAGAATTATTACTGGAACCCATGGAATTTGCTCCTTCCAAAGTGTATCAAAAAGCATTGTACGATGCAGGTATTCCGCTTAAATCTTTTGCTGTAAAAGATGCATTCAAAGAAACCGAAAGATTGAAGGCGGCAGGGGTAAAATTTAAAATGGAACCCACCAACGTGGGAACAGTAACCGTTGCCATGTTTGACGACACCTTTGGTAATTACATTCAAATTTCAGCTTTAAACTAGCTAAGGTTTCCAAAATTTAAATCGAGTCTACGTAATCACGGTAGAAGATACTACCGTGATCATGGTATTTTTGTGCCAACTGACGTAATTGAAGTGACGTCAGGAAAATCGCTGGAATCTTCTTTTCTACATTTTGAAATGACTAGTTCGTTTCAATATGAAAATCAAAGCTTTAATCTTCTTTCTATCGTTAATCAGTTTTTTGTCTCACGCACAAAGCCCGGTGAGTATCTGGTATTTTGGCAAAAATGCAGGCGTTGATTTTTCTTCCGGCCAACCGGTGTCTATCACCGATGGGCAACTCAACACTGAAGAAGGCTGCGTAACCATTTGCGATAACTGGGGTATGCTCCGGTTTTATACCGATGGAATTACGGTTTGGAATAATAGCCACAAAGTAATGCCTAATGGAACAGGCTTATTAGGATCTCCATCAAGTACTTCTTCCGGTGTAGTGATTCAGCATCCCACAGAAAAGAATTTATATTATCTGGTTCACCGCTGTATCTTTGGGTGAGCCAAACGGCTTTCGTTACTCGATGGTCGACATGAAACTCGATGAAGGCCGCGGAGACATTGTTGCTGATCAGAAAAATTTACAACTCCGCACTCCGGTAACAGAGAAACTTACCTCTGCATTACATCGTAATGGCAAAGACTACTGGCTGCTTCTGCACGACTGGAATTCGGATGCCTTCGTTGCCTATCTGATCAATGAAAAAGGATTGCAAACCGAACCTGTTATTTCCAATGCCGGTTCAGTTCACCAGGGCGCTACTTTGAACACACAGGGATACATGAAGCTCAATCCGGATGGAACGAATCTCGCAGTAGCACTTGAAGATTCTCAAATCATTGAAATCTTCGATTTCGATAATGAAACCGGGAAAGTGAGTTCACCCATCAGTATTACGTTTCCTGAAAAATCATATCCTTATGGAATAGAATTCTCTCCCAATGGTTCATTATTATATGCCTCCGCTGCAGGCTTGGGGGAAGTTTACCAATACAATCTACAGGCGGGTTCAGAGGACGCTATTCGTAGCAGCAGCGTGCTCGTTGGAAAAACCAATGCAGCTGTATGGGTAGGCGCGCTCCAGATTGCCACTGACGGTAAAATCTATTTTACCGTTTACAACAAACCCTACTTGGGAAGTATCTCAAACCCCAATACAGCAGGACTTGATTGCCAGTTTACTGAAAACGCGATTGATCTTCAGGGGAGATTAGCGCAACTTGGATTACCTACATTCAGTCAGAATTTCTTCTACAAGAAAGAAGAAAAAAAAGTAGAATATTTCAATGAAGCGAAAGTAGTAACCGGCAAAGCACTGGTGTTGAAAAACATACTTTTCGATTTTGCCAAAGCGACACTTAAGCAATCATCATTTGTTGAATTGGATAAAGTAGTTCGTGCAATGAAGGCAAACACTGCATTGAAGGTAAACATAGCAGGACATACCGATAACATCGGGAATAAATCCTATAACATTAATCTCTCTGGTAATCGTGCCAAATCCGTTGCTGAGTACCTGATTTCAAAAGGAATTCCTTCCGCTTCTATTACATCTGAGGGCTTTGGAAGCGGGGTACCCGTGGCGGGAAATGATACCGAAGAAGGTCGTGCGGCCAATCGCAGAGTGGAACTTGTATTCAAATAGTATAGAATATTACACTGCTTTTTTTCTGAATGCCGGAAGTGACAATTTATATTTCACAGCCAACAATCGAATCACTAATATAAACGCGCTTGAGATCAGCACGTTTGTATTTCTCTCCATGTCAACAAAATAATACAGGAGCAAATAAAGATTAGCTCCTGCCAGGCAAGCCGTAGCATAAATTTCTTTCCGGAAGATAACTGGCGTTTCGTTTGTCAATACATCACGAATTACTCCTCCCATCACAGCCGTAAACATGCCCATGATGGCGGCAACCTCCGGCCTCACTCCTAAACTCAATGCTTTTTCCACACCAAGAATTGTAAAGAAAGAAAGTCCGATGGCATCGAAAATCAAAAAAGTTTTTCTCAATTGAATCAGGTGCTCAAAGAAAAAATAAGCTACGATTACTCCCGCAAAAATGGCGTACAGAAAATTAATGTCTCCTATCCACACCAAAGGATAACTGCCAAGCATGATATCACGTAATGTTCCTCCGCCAATAGCGGTAACGAATCCAGTGAAGCCCGCTCCAAACAAATCATTATGATGATCACGTATTGCCAGTGCACCAGAGATGGCAAAGAAAAAAGTACCTAATAGCTCCAAGGAATATTGCAGTGTCATATTATGCGTTTGCCAATAACCCTGCTGCTAGTATTGCCTGTGCAAATACAGCCACTATAGCTACAGCGCCAATAACTATTTTTTTACGAATCAATAAAATAATGCTCACCACCATTACCGTTATCGAAGAGAACACGTACAATCCCAACACTGCAAAAGACAAAAGTGCCCCCGGGTTTCCTGTTACAAGATAAGGAGTAACGTAATAAAGAATGGCACAAGCAATAAGCGGAGCCAATCCAAGAACAAGACCCAGAAATATCGGTTTGATTGAAGGATTCATTTTTAACAGATCATGTGAAAAGGTAACGCGATTATGTCATTCATCCCAACCAATGAGAAAGCAAACAACGAGCCCTTTGAAGAATTGCCGTTAAAACCAGCCTGTAGTGACTAAAAAATCAGTTTAAAATGCTCAAATCCTGATATATTTACGCGGTTTTGACCACTCAATAATGAAGCATAAACGTATCCTCCTCAAACTCAGCGGTGAAGCGCTGCAAGGTTCTTCCAAAAGCACAAATATTGACCCTGCCGTTCTGGAACAATATTGTGAAGAAATCAAAGCAGTAAAAGAACAAGGAGTGGAACTGGCCATCGTTATTGGTGGCGGAAATATTTTCAGAGGCGGACAGGCGGAAGCATTGGGAATTGAACGCGTGCAGGGAGATTACATGGGGATGCTGGCAACTGTCATCAATGCCATGGCCCTTCAAAGTGCGCTGGAAAAACACGGATTATACACCTCATTCAGATTCTGTTCATTATCTTGAACGACAATTATCTTTCCTGAAAAAAGACCGGATCATTATCTCAGATAAAATCTAAAGAGATGTAAACATATATGATTCAACGGCAAGTTTACGTGCCATTGAAGTGCAGGCCGGAGTGGTTCTGTGCTGCACCTGTGTAGGATGGAGTTTATGATAAAGATCCGAAAATTCAGTGATGCCGTTCGCTACGACAAGCTGAGCTTCCATGGGGTTATCAGAAAAACTGAATATTATGGACATGACAGCGTTTACGCTATGCATGGAAAACAAATTACCGATTATTGTTTTTGATATGAACAAAAAAGGTAATCTGCTGAAAGTGGCTAAGGGTGAAGAGGCCGGTACTCTAATCAGCTAATTGACATGTACAAAATGATTCTTGAACTGGATGGAAGAGCCTATATGCTTTCGTCAGTAAACATCAGCAGGTATAACAGAGGTGCAGAATATGGACCTACTCCGGGTGACAACACTCTTCAATTTCAAATCAGAACATTGAAGATGGACAACTTTCTGTGGAACTGGGCGGGCAGTGAACAAGTGGTGAAGAAAAACGGAAAGGTAAAATTGCTGGACGCTACTAATAATTCTCTTTTACAAACTTATTCTTTCGAAGATGGCTTCTGCATGTCGAACAGCATGAGTTTTTACAGTGCCAGCGATGTGAGTGAGGTGAGCATTACTGTTGCTGCTTCAAAAATAAGTGTGGAAATTCATGAAAACATGACCAGCCCCGTTTCTGCTGGCAGAGCCTGAATATTAAATTGAATTGTTATGGAAGAAATAGAATTATACCTGGAGGAAGCGAAAGAGCAAATGACGAAGTCGCTTACACACGTATCTCATGAGCTTACCAAGATTCGCGCGGGTAAAGCAAACCCATCTATGCTTGACGGCATTATGGTAGAGTATTATGGAGCCAACAGCCCGTTGAGCCAGGTGTCTTCGATCACTACACCAGATCCCCGTACACTTTTTATTAAACCGTGGGAAAAAAGCCTGATTGCAGAAATTGAGAGATCGATCATGGCAGCAAACCTTGGCCTCACTCCCCAAAACGATGGCCAGCAGGTAATCATTAATATCCCCATGCTTACCGAAGAAAGAAGAAAGCAACTGGTAAAGCAAGTAGGGCAGGAATGTGAACATGGTAAAGTGAGCATTCGTTCTATCCGTAAAGACACGAACGAACAATTGAAAAAAATCAAAGGCGCTTCTGAAGATGATATCAAGAATGGAGAAGAAGCCGTTCAGAAATTCACTGATGAGTTTATCGTGAAAATCGATGGCCTGATGAAGAAGAAAGAAGTTGAAATCATGACCGTTTAAAAGCGGTCATTTTTCTTTTTTATATCCAACATAACATCTTTAACAATTCTCCTTATGGAAAACGAAAGCTTCGGTCAACGAACTAAGCGTACTGCCAAAAAGATTCTTCGCTGGATTATTGGAATTGGATTACTGGTTTTCATAGCTATAACAAGCTTCTACTATTTTGGTGTGTATGAAGAGGGCGTTATGGCTGGAAAAGTTTTACGCATCACCGAAAAGGGAGTGATGTTTAAAACCTATGAAGGGAAACTGAACCTCGATACCTTTGGAGCATTAAAGGGAGCTAGCCCTATTGCAGAGTCATTCGATTTTTCTGTTGAATCAAAGGAATCAGAAGTCATTCAGGAATTAGAAAAAGTAGCATTAAGTGGCGAGCGCGTCAATCTTCACTTCATCAAACGCTACAAAACTTTTTTCTGGAGAGGAGATACCCGCTACTTTGTGACCAAAGTAGAGCGTTTACCCAATTAATCATCTATACATGAAAGACCCAGTCTTTATAAATGGGGTCTTCCGGATTGAAATTACTCTGCACCAGGAAACGCATATCAAGCGCTTCGACTGATTCGCAATCCTTCAATAACAAATTTTTATAGCTGGGTAACTTCGTTGTGCCTGTAAATCCATCTACTTGCAAACAAACAACAGTGATCTTATTTCTGCTCGTCTGGCAAATGCCATAGGGATGAATGGTGCGATCGGAAGGCTCATTGAAGAGCTTCACTTTACACACTCGTCTTTGCTGAGATGCTTCATATAATTCCTGTGTTACCGCCTCTATCGTCATTTTACAAAGATGACCTTTTCTTTTTTTTCTGTCAAACGGCCAAACGGTTTTAACAGGTATCCATGGCTCTTAGCTATCTGCTCAAAGTCATTAGCATGATCAGCATCTACAGATACCAATAACCCTCCGCTGGTCTGCGGATCGGCAAGCACTACACGCTGCAATTCATCTGCAAGGCTGATTTTGTTGCCATAACTATCCCAGTTACGTTGCGTACCTCCAGGTGTAGATTTCTGTTGTATATACGAATCAAGGAAATCAAAACGAGGAATTTTTGAAGATTCCACCTCTGCAGATAAGCCACTGCCTTCACACATCTCGGCAAGGTGTCCCAGTAATCCAAAACCGGTTACATCTGTCATTGCATTCACGTAAGATAATTTCCCGAATTCAGCGCCAAGCCAGTTTAAAGTAAGCATGGTATCAATTGCCTTTTGCAGATGCACATCACTTACAATTCCTTTCTTTTGTGCTGTGGTGATAATACCTATGCCAAGTGGTTTAGTCAGGTAGAGTAATGAACTCTTCTTAGCCGTATCGTTTCGTTTCAAGTTCTCTTTTTTCAGTTTACCGGAAACGGCCAGACCAAAAACAGGTTCCGGACAATCAATACTATGACCTCCGGCCAATGGGATCTTCGCTTCTGCGCAAATTTTCCGGCTGCCTTCCAGAACCGACTTTGCTACTTCCGGTGCAATTTTATTGATGGGCCAGCCAAGAATTGCAATAGCCATAAATGGCTCGCCTCCCATCGCGTATACATCACTGATTGCATTTACTGAAGCAATAGACCCAAATGTAAACGCATCATCTACAATAGGCATGAAGAAATCGGTAGTGCTTACAATACAGGTTCCATCCCCAATATCATAAACAGCTGCATCATCTTTCGATTCGTTTCCAACCAGCAGGGAAGGAAATTTCCCTTTCGGCAAGTCTGAATGCAAAATGGTGTCAAGTACTGCAGGTGAAATCTTACAACCACATCCTGCGCCATGCGAATATTGAGTGAGCTTAATTGATTCCATATTCCTATATATTCTTTATTAAATGCTGTGCAAGCTCAATTGGATTGATTCCATTCCAATCTGTGTTCATAATTGTTCTTTGTCGATTCTTATCTAACCCGGTGAGATAAGCTTTGTCGTAATAAGTAAGTAAAATATCAATGGTGGAAGACAGGTCTCCCGACAGAAGCTTTTCTTTCGCTGCATTAAAATGCTGTCCACCTAATCGCTTGGTGATCTGAGCCATCGCATGGAGAAAGCTCTCCGGATCAGCTTGTCCATATTCTTTTACCAATCGCTCAATTCTGATTGATTTACTTACTCCAATCCTTATCATTGGACTTTGATTCATACCTTGCCAGAATGGAGCGGGAAGATAAATTCTTCCAATAGCCAGTGATTCATCTTCGATCCAGATTCGTTTTCTCAAATCCAATTGAAGAATCTCCTCAAATAGTTCGTTCTGAAATTGCTCAGTAGTGGGTTGAGCGGGCATCATCAATCCTCCGAAAGCTGAACCTTTATGATTAGCCAATGCTTCAAGATCAATGATCTGCTCACCTTGATTTTTGAGCTCTCGTAAAATTTCACTCTTTCCACTACCTGTATAACCCGAAATCACTTTGAATTGAAACGAAGACTGAAATGACTCGATGGCCTTCTGTCGATACGATTTATATCCGCCTTTCAAGGACTGAGTTCTCATTCCGGCCATTCCCACAAACTGGCAAAAATTATTCGATCGCATGCCTCCGCGCCAGCAATGCACCATCAACTCTTTTCCATTTGCGATCTTCTCCGTTTCTGAAATGATATCGAGAAGACGCGGCCCTACCAAACGAAAACCCTCTTTAATTGCCTGCTTTTGTCCCTGCTGTTTATATACAGTTCCTACAACAACACGTTCCGCATTGTTAAGGATAGGAATATTAACTGCACCACGAATATGCCCGGCCGCAAACTCTCCTTCCGAACGAACATCAATGATCGTTCTTTCTTTTCTCAGTTGAAGAAAATCCTGAATGGATAACGATAGCGACATCCTGTAAATGTCGTAACTCTTTCTTAGTCGTTAAAATTAACAGTGATACTTGTGGCAATACCTATCCGAAAACCATAGTCAAAATTAGATAGATCTCCGTTCCGGAAAGAAACCGCACCCTCAAGCCGGAAGATCCGGAGGATTCCATCCAGTCCGTAACCCAGTTCGGTATAGTTACCCGATGAAGGTGTGGCCAGGTAGTTCACAAAAATGTTCTCAGTCACTCCAATCAATCTCACTTTTGCTATTTGTGTTACCAGAAATTTTCTAAAGTGATAATGTGCATTGGCAACAAAGTATTGATTATTGGTACTGTATCGATAATAATCCATGAGGCGAAAACTGCCAACCGGGTCAGAGGTAGAGAATATCGTCCGGTTTCCAAGAAAATGTTTATAGTCCATAAAATACATGTTACCTGTATTAAAGAATGTACCCCCACGTAATGCAAGATCAAGCGTTCCGCGAATTCCGATTTTGAATTGCTCACGAACTCCTAGTTCTACCTGATCGAACTTCACCTGACTTCCCAACACATCGCTGAATCCTTTTGTGTATGTAAAATTCAACAGAGGGGATGAATGCTCCACTCTGGTCTTGCGTCCGTTGCGGATACGGTACTTCTGCCAGGGTCTTGCCTCCAATGATAGTGAGCCGATAAATGCTTTGTTATCAGGGAAACTGGTATCCTTAAGTTCACCATTCACTGGTGCATTGGCAGTGTAGTCATCCTTATTTCGCTTAAATAACGTGTACGATGAATTATTGAACAATTCTCTTCGGTTAGCCCATGACCAGTTTGTATTGAATGTATACTTGTCGTCAAACCGATGTCGAAAATTAGCTTCAACAAAATCGCGCTCGTAAATCTTCATAAAGTTATCACCAAGCAATAGCGAGGTGAAAGTATTCACAAAGTGATGGATTGGTTCATCGGAATTGTACTGCTCCACGTATCGCCCCCCTTCAATAGTAATACGACTATTCGGTGCACGATAATCCACCCTTAACTTTCCCGTTACCTTATCGCGTGCAAAAGAGTAACGTGCAATCGGGCTTATTTCCAATCGCTGTGTACGTGTTTTGTTTTTGTCCAGCGTATCCTTCTTTACCCAGCGTTTGTAGAAACTCGTTCGATAAATAATGTTAAAACCTTCTACGGTATTGAATCCTCCGTAAGGAGTATGAATACGAAAATCAGAAGACTTTCCAATTTTGTAAGTGTCACCAGTAATCACATCCCAGGGCTGAAATCCTTTTCGGTTTTTACTGTTACTCTTACGAAGAGTATCCCCTTCCTGTTTTTTACGATCAATTTCCGAAATGGAATCATTTACCTTGTACCCACGAACTTCTTCTTTCGATAGCGCAGCAGGTCGTATTTCTGACCAGAAGGTGGAATCTTTTTTATAAGCCATCGAATCAACTGAGAAAGTAGTTTCTGAAAGCACATCTGGTTCTTTCTCCTGCTTTTGCTCCTGCTTTTCGTACTCCTTTACCAGTTGCTTCAGTTCTTTATTTGTAACTTCTTTTCCTTCAGCAAGGCGCTCCTGCAATTGCTGACCCTTCTTGCTGAATTTACTTTTTACTTCTTTCGCCTGTTCCTTTTCCAGTTTTGCATCCACAATTTTGATCTCCTCAACAATCAGATCCGGATTGAGCTTGATTTTATAATCTTTCACGGTAGCCATGTAACTGTATTCGAATTCAAAACCAAATACTTTTCCGTCCACCTGAAATTGCTGTGAGATGGGTAACCAGGCTTTGTCTTCAATAGGGTTATAAATCTGCTTAACCTTAAAATTGATCCCGAGTTTGATCGTATTCATATCGAGACTATGAATGCTCCACCAATCTTCAACGATATTAATCACACCATCAAACACATTGTCACCTTTGGATCGTGGGGTCACTTTGATCTTACTTACTTCGTAATTATTGTCTTTGAATGAACCTAAGTATTCAAATTTGTAATAGGAGAATGATTTTGGCGAAAGAGGAGAAACGGTCTCCGCTATCTCTGGCTGATAAAAACTTCCAAACACGTAAGCATTGGGCGATGTATTATTATCCTTGCCATTTGAATAAACGGCAATTACTTTCTCTTCAAACTTATTGGGTCGGGTGTATTTAATTTCACTTACAGATTCTGAAATGAAAAGCCGGTCTTTGGTGATACCTTCTTTCTCTAAAGCTTTCTTAGCCAGCCATGGATAGTCGGTAAGTTTTCCTTTTCCCTTCACATACACTTTCGCTGTGTATTCATCAATTTGCTGTACGTGATACTTTGCTTTTGCAATGGCCTTTCGCATGATGGTATAAGCCGGATCTTCATTATCTGCATTGACCGTTACACTTTGCAACAAAATAGCTTGTGTCTTAAGGGTTATATCAAGTGTGCTGAAATCCGAACCAACTTCTACTTTGCGTGATTGTGATTCAAAGCCCATATATTGAAATACAAGGTCATATGAACCAGGCTTCAGATTGATCTCATACTTTCCGTTTGCATCTGTAGCTGCACCGGTTCCCAGTTGCTTCACGTAAATGGTGGCAAATGGAAGCGAACTACCATCATCGGCTTTGATTGATCCGCGAATTCCTCCTGCTTCGGCAGCTAAGGATAAAAGGACAAGAGTGATAGTTAAAAAATTTCTCATTGATTTACAGATGCATAAATGAGAATGAAAGTTGTCACGGCTCAAAGATAAAATTGCTTTAAACGGATCATTTGCTCTACTGCTTCAGGAACGAGGTAACGAATCGATTTGTTGCTTTTAATGCAGTTACGAATATACGTTGCCGAAATATCTAATAAAGGAGCCTCTACCATCTGCACATTCGCGTGACGTTTGAGATCCGAATTTGTTACGTTTGGTCGTGGATAAACATACAAGCCATAGTGCTCCAGAATCTGCTCGTAATTTTTCCACTTGGTGAAATTCTCCAGGTTGTCCTCACCAATGATTACCTTGAATTCACGGTTTGGAAATTTTTCTCTCAGATGGGTGAGGGTGTGAACGG
Source organism: Cyclobacteriaceae bacterium (assembly GCA_044228905.1). Lineage (GTDB taxonomy): Bacteria > Bacteroidota > Bacteroidia > Cytophagales > Cyclobacteriaceae > ELB16-189. The sequence goes on from JBGATZ010000012.1 coordinate 24,623, forward strand.
TGTAACTTGGCTTAGGCATGTGAAACTCCACATCAGAAGCTTCCAGTTTATAGTTATCTGAAATGGCGGCCTTCACCATATCAAACCGATCAAACTCGTGAAGCAAACCTTTGCTTGGCTTAAACGGATTTTGAGGAGAAACCACAAACCATACTTTACTGAGATCCGTGTTTTCGGCCATCACATTGGCGATGATCATGTGCCCTATATGAATGGGATTAAAAGATCCGAAGAAAAGACCCGTTTTTTGTCCTGAACTCATCAATGAAAGATAACCAGGAATTGATTATTTACTTAGCGGCTTAACCTTAAATGTATCGTAAAGCTTTTGTGCTTCTTTAAGTGAGGTGTTGAGATCCTCATTTACCAGCACTATATCAAACTTATCCTGAAAGGACATCTCAAACTCTGCCTTAAAGATTCTGCGCGAAAGACTGTCTTCTGATTCCGTGCCGCGCTCATTTAGTCTTTTTTTCAGTACTTCCAGTGAGGGCACTTTCACAAAAATAGCAAGCGCATTTTCACCGAAGTATTTCTTGAGATTAATGCCGCCTTTCACATCTACATCAAAGATCACATTCTTGCCTTCATTCCAGATGCGCTCAATTTCCTTTTTCAGTGTACCGTAAAAATTTCCGGCATATACCTCCTCCCATTCTATGAATGCATTCTTATCAATATTTTCTTTGAATTCCTGAGGAGTCAGAAAATAATAATCCTTACCGTGCTCTTCACTACGGCC
>JBGATZ010000504.1:0-2998 GCA_044228905.1 Cyclobacteriaceae bacterium
AACTGATTTCTGACCAATAACGTTACCTTTGTTACGAATTTTTCAACTCATGTTTAAGCGACTCTTTTTTGTATTTCTGGCTGTTGTATCTTTTTCAATCAGCAATGGCCAAATTCTAACTCCTGCAAAGTGGAGCGTATCTGTTTCCAATGAAGCTCCAAAGGTAGGAGATGAGATCGATGTGATCTTTAAAGTAAATATTGAGAAAAGCTGGTATCTGTACTCTACGGAATTCGTTTGTGAGGACGGTCCAAACAAAACCGAGATCAATTTTAAGCCGAATTCCAGTTATAAATTAGTGGGCAAGGTCAACCCGATCAATCCGATTGAAAAGCATGATGATATCTTCGAATGCGACATTAAAATCTTTAAAGGCATCGCAGAGTTTCGTCAGAAGATAAAAGTGCTTTCTACAGATCTGAAGATTGAAGGTGATTACGATTACCAGGTGTGTAGTGATGTGGATGGCAAGTGTATTCCTGCCAACGATGATTTTTCACTTGCGAATTTTAAGGTAACAGGTCAAAAAAAAAGTGAAGACCAATCAGTAAAAAGTAAGCAGGAGGCAGTAGACACCAAGCAAACAACGGAAGCTGAGCAAGCAGCCATTCAAATCGATACGGCAAATCAGGAATCGGGCAAGCAGCAATCAGTAGCCAGCACGCAATTCAACGGACCTACACTCGACAAAACCATTCTCGAAGGAGAAGCTTCTTATAACAGCGATTCGCTCTGGTCTATACTAATCATTGCGTTTCTCGCGGGACTCACGGCATTAATCACTCCTTGTGTTTTTCCGATGATTCCAATGACTGTTACATTTTTTCTCAAAGACAATCAAAGTAAAAAAGAGGGCATTAAGAACGCAATCATTTTTGGTCTTTCTATCATAACACTCTACACAACAGCGGGGACGCTCTTTGCTGTTTTGTTAGGCACAGATGGTCTCAATGCATTAGCTACTAACTGGGCATTGAATCTTTTTATCTCGGTGATCTTCTTCGTGTTTGCTCTTTCTTTCTTTGGATTATTTGAAATCAATGCACCGTATAAACTGGTGAACAAAATTGATCAGAAAGCCGAGAAGGGTGGATTGACAGGTGTTTTCTTTATGGCATTCACATTGGTATTGATTTCATTCAGCTGTACCGTTCCAATTGTAAGTACAGTACTTACACTTTCTGCAGGTGGTGAGATCATAAAGCCGGTGCTGATGATGTTCAGTTATTCATTTGCGTTTGCATTGCCATTTACATTCTTCGCTTTCTTTCCTGAATTGATCAAGAGCCTTCCAAAATCAGGAGGTTGGCTGAACTCAGTGAAAGTAACGTTGGGCTTTATTGAACTAGCTTTGTGTTTAAAATTCTTCAGCATCGCTGATCAGGCGTATCATTGGGGAATTCTCGATCGTGACATCAACATTGTTTTATGGGTTGTCATCTTCGGATTACTGGGATTATATCTCCTGGGTAAGCTTAAGTTCTCAAGTGATAGTCCGGTAGAGAACGTAACTGTGCCAAGGCTGATACTGTCTATAGCTGTGTTTTCATTTGTTGTTTATCTCATTCCAGGTTTGTGGGGTGCTCCTCTGAAAATGCTTGCCGGCTATTTGCCACCTCCTTCCACACATGATTTTGATCTGGTGGCTATGACGCGCGCACAAAAAGGTGAAGCAGTCTGTGATGAGCCTAAGTATGCCGACTTTCTTCATTTGCCTCATGGATTACAAGGATACTTTGACTATCAACAAGCATTAGCTTGTGCACGTCAGCAAGGCAAACCGTTATTTATTGATTTCACTGGTCATGGTTGTACCAACTGTCGTGAAATGGAAGCAGTGGTATGGAGTGATCCGCAGGTTCTGGAAAGACTTCGCAAAGACTTTGTTGTAGTAGCATTGTATGTGGATGATAAAACCGAATTGCCTGAGTCGCAATGGTATACTTCGAAGTATGATAACAAAGTGAAGAAGACCATTGGAAAGCAGAATGCGGATCTTCAGATCACCAATTTGGATAACAATGCACAACCTTTCTATGTGTTATTGGGAGCTGATGAGCGGGTGCTGGCCTGGCCATATGCTTATGATCGTAGCACAGAAAAATTTGTTCAGTTCCTGGAGCAAGGGAAGAAGAAGTATAAAGAACTGTATAGCAAATAAGGTCGTCCCTAAAGATTTGCGGTATTTACATTATTCCTGATCTGGACTTCATTCAGTTAAGTCTGATTTTAGTTAGCTTAGTTGAATGAACAGGTTAGGTTCCTTAGCACTATACGTTTTGGTTTTCCTTATTTCCTGTGCAAAGGAGATTAATACTCCAATTAAGGAATCTCAAAAAATATTTGTTGGTAAAGGGCCTGAGGATCTTCTGATCAATAACTTCAACGGGCATTTACGATTGATTATTTCCTGTGGTGATTTCCGCAACATGGATAAACAAAGCCGTAACGGATCAATTTACGGTTATGATTTTCAATCCGGTATTACGTTTCCATTTGTAATCACCTCTTTACCAGATAGTATTAAACTTTTCCCTCACGGGATTTCACAATTGCCAGGTTTCGATAAACTGTACGTAATCAATCATGGATTTGATAATAATCCACGGAAACATTCTGTGCTTGTATTCACAATCAAAGAAAGGGAGTTGATCTTTGATCAGGTAATCACTGATCAAAAGTATTTAACTTCTCCAAACGATCTTTCTGTTCTTTCGGATGGCAGTTTTTACATAACCAATACAGGACCATTTACGATGGGTTCATTTTTCATGCGACTTTTCAAAAGTTACTCGAATGTTACTTATTATGATGCGGACAAAAGGATATTTAAGATTGCTTATGATAAAATCGGAGTAGCAAATGGTGTTCAGATAGTTGATGACAAAGTCTATGTGTCAGACTCGTTCACGAATAAACTTCTTGAAATAAACGGGACTTCAAATGGAAATTTAGCCTTGAACAAGAAAATAAAAGTAGCCAGACAGATGGATAACTT
>JBGATZ010000013.1:0-24397 GCA_044228905.1 Cyclobacteriaceae bacterium
GATCTGTGCATTTTCATTTCCTCTGAACCAGGCTGAACCATATTCGAGTACATACAAATCGCCTTCGGGTCCAAACTTCATATCGATTGCACTACTGAAGTTTTCGTTTGGTAGGAATTTCTCCATGGATTTAAAATCGCCATTTTCATCCATCGTAATGGACATGATCCATCCGCGCATGAATTCAGTAGCCAGCCACTTTCCTTCATAATAGGAAGGGAATGCTCCCTTCTTGCCTTGAAAATCGGCTTTACGAAATACAGGCCCACCTGTTGCACTTCTGCCGGAGCTTCCTACTAACGGAAACTCTTCAGATGTAGAGTAGGGATAATAGATAAATGCTTTTGTTGGCAATGGCAATTCTTTCAATCCGGTGTTGTTAGGAGAATTATTAACAGGTTTAGCCGGATCGAACTTTTTGCCTACTTCACTGGTAGCATAATTAAACGTGGCGTATGGTTTATTATCGCCAATGAAATAAGGCCAGCCAAAGAACCCGGCTTTCTTCGCCTGATTTAACTCGTCATATCCTTTTGGACCAATGATAGAATCTTTTGAGGCATCGGGTCCTACTTCTCCCCAATAGATAAAATTGGTTTTAGTGTCATAAGAAACACGCCATGGATTACGATGACCCATCGTATAGATTTCCGGTTTTGTTTTCTCAGTTCCTTTTGGAAATAGATTTCCTTCAGGAATAGTGTAGGTGCCATCATCTTCCGGATGGATGCGTAAAATTTTTCCTCTTAAGTCATTTGTGCTTCCTGCAGTGCGTTGGTCATCCCAACTGGAACGTCCTTCACGTTCATCCAATCCGGAAGTACCTGCGGTAGGATTACCTGTGTTGTTACCCGTGGTAAGAAAAAGATTCCCTTCTTTATCCCATGCCATACCGCCACCGGTGTGGCAGCAAACTTCGCGTTGCGTGGGAACTTCCAATACAATTTTTTTAGTAGATGCATAAAGTGAATCACCGTGTAATTCCCAGCGAGCCAATACGTGTTTCTTTTCATCCGGATCAGCATAATACATGTAGATCCAATTATTCTTTGCAAAGTCAGGATGTATGGCCAATCCCATTAAACCTTCTTCCGCTTCGCGTACATCACCTTCCTTGCTGGTGTATTTTGTGTTAACCGGAATGGTCGCCAGGATCCTGACTTCTTTTGTTTTATCGTCATACGATTTCAGATTTCCTTTACGTTCCACAAAGAGCACTCTTCCGTCAGGAAGAAAGTCAAGCACCATTGGTTCATCCAGTTTGCCTGGTTCGGTGAGAACGGTAACAGAAAAACGATTTTCTTCCGGCAAAGAGCCATCATCGGTGACTTCTTCTTTTGATTTGCACGAAAAGAGCAGTAAGAATAAAGTTGTCGCCAATAAGAGCTGCCGAAAGAGATGGGTTAATTTCATGATGGTAGAGTTTGACCTTTTTAAAGATGTGTATTTTGTACACAATTACAAATTGGTTTTTGACAGACAGGCTTTTTTAATCGACCGTTCTGCAAATTTGGTATGTAAGTACTGACTAAGGATTGTTCCAGGTAAAATGATAAGTACCTGAACCCACTGAAATTCTGGACTGACTATTTTCCGATTCTTCCAGCTTTATCTCCTTTACGCCTGATAAAACCTGACCTCCTTCTTTGATTAGATCAGATTTCGCTGGAATAAATACAGTAGCCGTACTATTAGGAGGAATCACTACATCAAGACTCGTTTTATTGTTTTCTGTCTTCCACCCGGAACTCGCTTTTCCATAGGGAGTTTGTAGTTCTGCTTTCGCATAAGTTAACCTTTTATCGATGTGCGGTTGAATACGAATGTGTTTATAGCCTACACCATCTTCGTAGGTATCCAATCCGGCAACGGAGCGATACATCCAATCACCAATGGCTCCATATGCATAATGATTGAACGAGTTCATGCCCGGAGTTTGAAATGTGCTGTCGGGTTTAATCCCGTCCCAGCGTTCCCAGATTGTGGTTGCACCCATCTTCACCGGGTAGAGCCACGAAGGATATTTCTCCTGTAACAATAACGTGTGGGCAACGTCATCGTAACCAAAACGAGTGAGTACATGGCATAAATAAGGAGTGCCGAGAAAGCCGGTAGTCAAATGATTGTCATAGCGCTTTACGTTTTCAGCGAGCCTTGCAGCAGAAGGAGTGCGAAGTTCTTCTGGTAGCATGTCGAAATTCAATGCAAGCACGTAAGCCGTTTGTGTACCTGAAACCAATCGACCACTAGGAGTAACATATTCTTTAACAAAAGCATCTTTTACATTTTTTAATAGGGTAGTGTATCGGGAAACATCTTCAGATTTATTCAACACCTTTGCAGTATTAATCATCAATTGAACAGAATGTGCATAGAAACATTGTGCAATAAGGTATTTATCCGTCACTGCAGCGCTCCCATCATTGTCATCAAACGGTCGATAGAACAACCAGTCACCGAAATGAAAACCAGCACTCCACAGATTGTTCACACTTTTCGATTCCATAAACGCAACCCACTTCTTCATGCTCTCATACTGAGTTTCTAAAATTTCTTTATCGCCATAAGCGAGATAAATATTCCAGGGAGCAATGGTTGCCACATCTGCCCAGCCTGTAGAGCCACTTGCATCTTTACCCAACACATTTGGAATGACAAACGGAACAGAACCATTTTCCAGTTGATCTGCAGCAACGTCTTTCATCCATTTAACAAAGAACTGTTCTACATCCATGTTAAATGTAGCTGTACGTACGAATGCCTGCGCATCACCTGTCCAGCCTAGTCGCTCGTCACGTTGCGGGCAATCGGTAGGTACATCGAGAAAATTCCCTTTTTGTCCCCACTGTATATTGTGTTGCAATTGATTCACCAATGGATTAGAACATTCGAAATTTCCGGTTGGCTTCATATCGGAATAAATGGCAAATGCTTTGATGTTCGAAGGAGAAATTGCTCCAGGAAACCCGTCTACTTTAATATATCTAAAGCCAAAAAAAGTAAAGTGAGGTTCAAATGTTTCTTCACCGCCACCTTTCAGTGTGTATTCAAGCTGTGCTTTGGCAGCACGCAAATTGGTAATGTAGAAGTTTCCCTCTTTGTCTAATACTTCTGCATGTTGTTGTACCCAGCCCACCAGGTTCTGACCGAAATCCAAAACCGTTTCTCCTTTAGGAGTTTTAATCACTTTAACTGGATTGAAAACTTCTTTCTTATGCATTACCGGACTTTCGGCTGCAATAATATTTTCTTTGGAGACGTCATTGACTTTTACCGGTTGCCATTTCGAATCATCATAAGAGGCAGTTGCCCAATCCGCTTTCTCCTGGCGCGCATCATATGTTTCACCGTGATAAATCTGCGAGCTTCTTATTGGCCCGAAAGAAGACTTCCAGCTTTCATCAGAGATAATAATTTCGGAGGTTCCATCTGCATAATTCACTTCCAACTGAAGTAACAATGCCACATCCTTTCCATAAATATTTTTATTGTCTTCCCATGCCAGGAATCCACGATACCATCCGTCACCCAGTTGAACACCAATGGCATTGCTTCCCTGCTTCAATGAAGACGTCACATCATAAACCTGGTATTGCAACCTTGTTTTATAACTGGTCCATCCTGGAGTGAGATACGCGTCACCAACACGCTGTCCATTAATCTGTGCTTCGTATAACCCATGAGCAGTTACATAAACGCGTGCAGATTTTACTGCTTTGCTCAATTCAAATTTCTTTCTCAACATAGGAGCAGGGCCGGTCACTATATCACCTTCCAATCCGGATTCAATCCATTTTGCTTTCCAGTTTGACGAACCGAGTAGGCCTGTTTCCCAATAAACGGGTTCACTCCATGCAGAAGTTTTACCCGAGTTGTCCCATACACGCACTTGCCAGAAATAGCGTTGCTTTGGTTTTAAGGACTCTCCACTATATATAATGTGCGTGGATTGATCCGAAGAAACCTTCCCTGAGTTCCAAACCTCGCCTTTGGCTAAAGAAGATTGACTTTCGCTTACGAGGATCTCATAGGCAGTTTGCATCACATTACGTTTATCGCTGGTTATTTGCCATGATAGGTGCGGCTTGGTATCGTCCAGTCCCACAGGATTGGTTAGATTTTCCGTACGTAGATTCTGGACTTTCACCTGAGCTACACTACAAAAGGCGATTGTCGAAAACAGGAGGGTGACAATAATCTTATTCATGGAAATGATTTAGCAATGTGTTAATTTAACACTTTGAATGAATTGAAAGATGTTGACGATTTCATAATTACCCATCCTGCGCTGTCCTGACGAAGCCAGGAATGGAATCTCATCAAAATTGTAAACCACTGACGTACACTATTTTTGTTCTCTATCCACTAAAACTTATCTTACCGCCCTTTAAATTTTACTATGAAAAAAGTATTGTTTCTTCTTATTGTGACCTCACTCTTTTATGTCTCATGCAGTCATAAGAGAGAAGGTAAACCCAGAGTCCTCATATTTTCTAAAACCGCAGGTTTTAAGCATGCTTCGATTCCGGTAGGAATTGCAGCTATCCAAAAACTTGGTGCTGAAAATGGATTTGAAGTCGACACCACCAAAAACGGAGATCAGTTTACCGATGAGAATCTGAAGAAGTACTCAACGGTGATTTTTTTAAGTACAACAGGTAACGTGTTGGATTATAAACAGGAAGCTGCCTTCGAAAGATATATTCAATCAGGTGGTGGTTATGTAGGTGTGCACGCAGCCACAGATACAGAATATGACTGGGGTTGGTATGGTAAACTGGCAGGAGCTTATTTCCTGAGTCACCCCAAGCAACAAGAGGCAAAATTTATAATCAAAGACAAAAACTTTATCGCTACCAAGTTTTTTACTGATTCAGTATGGCAGCGCAAGGATGAGTTATACAATTACAAGAACATCAATCCTGATTTACATATTCTGATCACTATTGACGAATCTACTTATGAAGGAGGAGCCAACGGCAAGTTTCATCCGATGGCCTGGTATCACGACTTCGATGGTGGTCGGGCTTTTTATACCGGTCTGGGACACACCGATGAGAGCTGGTCAGAAGAAAACTTCCTGAAACATTTATTGGGCGGAATTCAATATGCGATTGGAGACAACAATGAACTGGATTACACCAAAGCCAAATCTCAAATTCCTCCTGACGAAGATCGCTTTGTGAAAACACAACTCGCACAAGGTGATTTCTTCGAACCAACAGAAATGACCATTCTGCCAAACTTTGACATTTTGATCGGACAACGCAGAGGAGAGATCATGCTTTACAAGAACGATACTAAAAATGTGAAGCAGGTTGGCTATCTGAACGTGTATTGGAAGACCAATACTCCGGGTGTGAATGCAGAAGAAGGATTATTAGGATTGGCGAAAGATCCGAATTTTGCAAAGAACAATTGGGTATTTATTTATTACAGCCCGATTGATAGTTCAGTCAATCGCTTATCACGGTTCACCTTCCGGAATGACACCCTTGATCTGTCTACAGAAAAAGTTATTCTCGAAGTAAAATCACAACGGGAAATCTGTTGTCATACCGGTGGTTCTATTGCCTTTGGTCCGGATGGATTATTGTATCTGTCAACCGGTGATAACTCTACACCATTCGATGAGCCAAAAGCAAAATATGTGAACAGTGGTTTTGGTCCTTTAAATGATTTGCCGGGCAAACAACAATATGACGCAAGAAGATCTTCAAGTAATACCAACGACTTGCGCGGGAAAATACTACGCATCAAAGTAAAAGACGATGGTACCTATGATATTCCGGAAGGAAACTTGTTCCCGAAAGGAACAGATAAAACAAGACCTGAAATTTATACGATGGGCCATCGTAACCCTTATCGTATATCGGTAGATCAAAAGAACAGCACGCTGTATTGGGGTGAAGTTGGTCCGGATTCAAACGTAGATAGTTTGGAAACGCGTGGGCCGAAAGGATATGATGAATTGAACCAGGCGCGTAAAGCAGGTTACTTCGGCTGGCCATTATTTATTGGTGGTAACTATCCGTACCGAGCTTATGATTATGCAACAGGCAAACATGGCGAACCATTTGATGTAAACAAGCCAATCAATGATTCTAAAAACAATACAGGTTTAACTGAATTGCCTGCGGTGTCCGCTCCATTCATCTGGTATCCGTATGGAGTTTCACCTGAATTTCCTCAGGTGGGAACGGGTGGCCGAAATGCGATGGCCGGCCCGGTTTATTATACAGACATGTTTCCTAAAGAAACACGCTTACCGGATTACTACAATGGTAAAGTGTTGATTTACGAATGGATGAGAGGATGGATCAAGGCAGTGACACTCCAGCCGAATGGTGACTTTGACAAGATGGAGCCGTTCTTCCCTGCATTGAAGATGAATTCAGTGATTGACATGGAAGTTGGTCCGGATGGAAGATTGTATTTACTGGAATACGGTAGTGGATGGTTTAGTAAAAATCCGGATGCTGGCCTGGCACGAATTGACTATATCGCAGGCAACCGGGCACCAAAGGTGACTTCAATCAAAGTAGACAAAACTTCCGGTGTGTTGCCATTCAAAGTAAACGTGACTGCTGATGCTATTGACCCCGAAAATGATAAAGTGACGTACACGTGGGAGTTTGATAACGGAACAACCAAAGAGAAGAAGGAAACTAGTGAACCAACGGTTGAGTATACGTTCAATGAAGCAGGTGATTATTCCATTTATGTAGAAGCAAAAGATGCACAAGGTGCTTCAGCAAAAAGCAACACGATCAATGTATATGCAGGTAATGAAGCTCCGGAAGTAACGGTTCAGTTAGTTGGTGGAAATAAAACGTTCTATCTGCCGGGTGAGCCAATAAAGTATACGGTTGAAGTGAAAGACAACGATAATGCACCAGTTGATCCTGCTAACTTGTTTGTATCTGTTGATTATGTAGAAGGATTCGATAAAGCTGCATCTGCTATGGGGCATCAGCAGGGTTCAGCAAACATTGGAGGTAAGAGCTTAACACAATCATTGGATTGTAAGAGCTGTCATAAAGAAAATGAAAAATCAATTGGCCCTTCCTTTGTTGATGTTGCGAAGAAGTATCAGGCTGATCCGGGAGCACGGAATTACCTGACTGAGAAGATCATCAAAGGCGGTGGCGGTGTTTGGGGTGAAGTGGCCATGTCTGCTCATCCAACTTTATCGAAAGAAGATGTGCACCAGATGGTGTCGTACATCTTGTCTTTAGGTAACACTAATGCACAGAAAAAATCCCTTCCTGCTAACGGAAGCATCACACCTGCAACAGGTCAGAAGCCGGGCAGCGTGTTGGTATTGTCGGCAAGCTATACAGATAAGGGTGGTAATAACAGCAAAGCCTTGACTGGAAGCAATTCCGTTTCATTGCGAAGCAATACACTTGGATTTACTGGTAAGGAATCAAGCAGCGGGTTTACTCCATTCGCCTTCAACGGAAATAATATTCTGATGTATCCTGCAACTACAGGTTGGTTTGCACTGGAAGACATTGATTTAACCGGAGTGAAGTCGATTACTGTTATCAATGGCTGGCAGGAAGCACCGCAGGCTACTTTTGATTACGAAGTAAAACTGGATTCTCCGGAAGGCGCAGTGGTTGGCACGGGATCCATGGCTGAACCTAAGAAGGGTTCAACGAATGGCATAGCGATGATTAAATTGCAACCGGTAACAGATGGTAAACTACATAAAGTGTATTTTGTGTTCAAAGCTCAGAATGTGAAAGGAGCTGTTCAGGCGGCTGCAGCTTCAATTGTATTCAATTCGAAATAAGGGTTTAATGAGATAACTATAGGGCAGAATCTCCAAAAGGGATTCTGCCTTTGTTTAAATAAACAGTACTTGAAGAAGAACGATTTTTTTCAGCATGTTTCTATTGATGATTATTCGGCTACCCCGAAATATCAGCAACTGGCAAATGCGATTATTCAGGCAGTAAAATCCGGAAAAATCAATGAAGAGGAGATTCTTCCTTCTATTAATGAGCTAAGCTTTGAATTTGAAATTTCCCGTGACACTGCTGAGAAAGGATACAAGTACCTGAAAAAAATTGGATTGTTGGGCTCTGTTCCGGGTAAAGGTTATTTCATTAAGAGCAGGAGTGTAGATCAGCAGTTGAAAATATTTCTGTTGTTCAATAAGCTTAGCCCCCACAAGAAAATTATATATGATTCACTGGCCGCTTCATTAGGTGAACTGGCTTCTATTGATTTCTATGTATATAATAATGATTTCGCTCTTTTTAAAAAACTCATTCAAAACAGGAAAGACGATTATACTCACTATGTCATTATACCACATTTTGTAGAAGGTGGAGAAAATGCATTGGAGATCATCAATGGACTGGATAAAAGTAAACTGATTCTGCTGGATAAATTACTCCCCCAGGTGAAAGGAACATTTGGTGCAGTGTATGAAGATTTTGAGAAAGATATTTATGGTGCGCTGCAGGGTGCACTGCCACAACTGGCAAAGTATCATACCCTCAAAATAATTTTTCCCGAGCATTCTTATTTTCCATATGAAATAATAAAGGGATTCACCCGGTTTTCTCAGGAGTTTGCGTTTAATTATCAGATCGTTCATGATATAGAAAACGAGCCGTTGTCGCGTGGAGAAGTGTATATCAATCTGATGGAGGACGATCTGGTGGTGTTGATTGAAAAAGTCATTTCCAGCAAATGGAAAGTGGGGAAGGATGTTGGAGTTATTTCTTACAATGAAACTCCGTTGAAAAAAATTATTCTGGATGGAATCACCACAATTTCTACCGATTTTAAAATGATGGGAGAGAAGGCGGCAAAATTGATTCGTGATAATTCCCCCGAGCATATTTCTATTCCCTTCTATCTTACCTTGCGATCTTCTTTGTAAGAATTAGCTTTGCGCTTTGTCCGCGCATGACTTATCCGGTACTAGATATTCTTGAAGAATTAAGGAAAAAGCTTAAACAGTATCCTATTGTAATTTTACAAGCTCCTCCGGGTGCGGGCAAATCAACGGTCCTGCCTTTGCAATTGCTCAATGAGGTATGGCTTCGCAATAGGAAAATGATCATGCTTGAACCCAGAAGACTCGCTGCCAAGTCGGTAGCAGAGCGAATGGCAGATCTTCAAAACGAAAAATCAGGCGAATCAGTTGGTTATCGGGTTAGGTTTGACTCAAAAGTAAGTGATCGGACCAGGATCGAAGTAGTAACGGAGGGCATTCTCACCCGTATGATTCAATCCGACAATAGTCTTGAAGATGCCGGTTTGTTAATCTTTGATGAATTCCATGAGCGAAGTTTGCAGGCAGATCTGGCATTGGCGTTGAGTCTTCAGGTGCAGCAGGTGCTAAGAAGTGACTTACGTATCCTAATCATGTCAGCCACATTGGATGGCGAACTGCTTTCAAAGACATTAAATGGTGCTCCAATTGTAACTTCTGTTGGAAGACAGTTTCCGGTAGAACTTAAATATCTTTCACAGGATTCTGATTCTCCTGTTGCCAAACAGATGGCTGTTGCCCTTCGCAAAGCCCTTCGTGAAGAGGAGGGAGATGTGCTTGCGTTTCTTCCAGGCGCAGGTGAAATAAATAGAACACAACAGTTTCTGGAAGAAGAAGGTGTGAATGCAAAGATTCATCCACTCTTTGGTGATCTCCCCTTTCGTCAGCAGCAGGAAGCGATTTTACCGCGATCAGATGGGCAGCGAAAAATTGTATTGGCTACCTCTATTGCTGAAACATCATTAACGATTGAAGGGATAAAAATTGTTATCGATTCAGGTGTGTCACGTGTTCCGCGTTTTGATCCGCGCAGCGGGCTCACCCGGCTGGATACAGTGCGCGTCACGAGAGATGCTGCTGACCAGCGTGCAGGCCGTGCAGGAAGATTAAGCAATGGCACGTGTTACCGCCTTTGGACAGAGGGAGTAAACCGAAATTTAGTTGCTCAGCGTAAACCAGAAATCCTGGAAGCAGATTTGGCGCCCTTAATGTTGGAGTTAAGTCAATGGGGAATAAAAAATGTAAACGAGCTAACCTGGATCACACCACCTGCTGCTGGCGCTGTGAATCAGGCGAAGGAGTTATTACTTCAATTGGATGCAATTGACAGCAATGGAGTAATTACTCAACGTGGTAAAGAAATGCTTCGATTGCCAACGCATCCGCGCATTGCTCATCTTCTGTTAACTCCTATAAAACGAGAAGAAGTTTCGCTCGCAACAGATGTTGCAGCTCTGCTGGAGGAAAGAGATCCGTTAAATAAAGAATCGGGTGCTGATCTGGCTTTGCGTATAGAAGCCCTTCGTAAATGGCGAAAAGGCGAACGTGTTTTGGCTGAAAGGAATGTACTGGAACGAATCGAAAAACTCGCAGCTAACTGGAGAAGGGTTCTCAAAGTTGATGTGAATAATGAAGTTGTCTCCGATGCACTGATTGGGAAACTATTGATAGCAGCTTATCCGGAGCGTATCGCACAACAGCAGGGAGATCACAGTGAACGCTATAAACTATCAAATGGTCGCATTGCAAAATTGCCGGATCACGATCCGTTAACCAGAGAGAAGTGGTTATGTGTTGCTGAATTGGATGGCGGTGGCAAGGAGGGAAAGATTTTTATGGCAGCGGCAGTTCATGAAGGTGACTTGTATGAACTGGCTAAAGAACAGGAAGTGGTACGGTGGGATGAAGAGCGGCAGGCTGTGACTGCCTCAATTGATTACCGAGTAGGCAATTTAACACTGCAACGCAAAGCTTCGAAGAGAAGCAATGAAGAGCAGAGAGTTGGGATTTTAATTGAAGAAATTAGACGGAATGGGCTGAAGTGGCTAGGCTGGGAGGACACACAGGAACAATGGCAAAACAGGGTGATGAGTTTGAAGTCGTGGCGATCGTCAGAAAACTGGCCTGATGTTTCTGAAAGGAACTTGTTGGATCTTTTAGAAGATTGGATCGCGCCATTCCTGGTCACTGTTTCAAAAAAAACAGAACTGGATCGATTAGATAAGAATGCAATGCTTACTAGTGTGTTGCCTTACGAACTGCAGTCACGATTGGAAACGCTGGCTCCAAAACATATCACAGTACCCACCGGATCACAAATCAAAGTGCAGTACTTTGAGAATGGTCAGCCTCCCGTAATAGAAGTTCGGTTGCAGGAGATGTTTGGTTTGCTGGAAACACCGACAATCAATGAAGGGCGAACAAAAGTGTTGCTTCATTTACTTTCTCCTGGTTATAAACCTGTTCAGGTTACTCAGGATTTGAAAAGCTTCTGGCAAACAACATATCATGAAGTGAGAAAAGAATTGCGGATGCGCTATCCCCGTCATCACTGGCCGGAGGACCCATGGACGGCTGAGGCGGTGAGAGGTGTGAAAAAGAAGTAAACGGGATTTTAAAACAAAACCCCGGCTCGCCTTTAGTTTGTGAGCAATTTTAACGTAAGCTTATTGTTGTTTCCTACAGGAGGAGCAGAGGAGAATCCCTGTGCAACAAGAGAGTAATATTTTCCGGATGCCAGTACGATATTAGGAACAGAAGCCAGTACCGTTCCATCGGCCTGATTGATCACATCAAATGAATAGACTTGCGAATCCATTTCAATGTATTCTGAGAATGACTTGTAGTTATGTCCTATAAAAACAGGAGAGGCAGCATTGTTGGTTATCACAATATCAACAGCAGGTGAATCGGGTGATAAATTAATAAACCGCACTCTTGATTTGTCGGGCACTGCCAATGGTGAGATATCGCTAAGCGATAATACACTGAACTGAGTTCCGTCATTTAAAACGAACACACTATATGTTTTGTCTGCAATAACATTAATGCTTTGTTCCGTCATTGTTGTGGTTGTGCCGGATGTGGTGAATTTTAAAGTGTTGCTTCCTTCGTTAAAGTTCAGATATCCGGAATATTTTGAATAGTCAAATACAGCGGCATTAATTTTCTTTTCATTCAGATAGATATCCAGGCTGGAGCCTTCATAGGGTGAAGCATTATAAATTGAAACATAACCAACGGGCGTAGACTCTACTACATCATCAATACATGCTGTCAGTGCAAGTGCAATAACAAAAATGAGCCAGTTCTGTTTTCTTAATCCTGAAAATGAATTCTTCATCATAATATTAAAAAGCTGGAGAAAGTTTTTCGCAAACGGCCTTAAAAGTAAGGCAAATAATAAAAAATATAAAATTTCAGAAAACCTGATGGTAGTGAATAAAATAATGCCGGGATCTGAAATTCGGTCCCGGCATTAACGGTTAGTTATTCAGTAATTTCAATCCAAGCGAATTGTTATTGCCTTCAGGACGCGTTGAGGTGAACCCCTGAGCAATTATGGAATAGTATTTTCCCGTGGCAAGTATATTGCCCGATACCGTTGCCAATACAGTTCCGTCTGCCTTTACTATATCGAATGAATACGTGTTTGCCTTAATTGATTTGAATTGTGAAGCAGTTTTGTAGGCGTGGTTTCCAAATAAACGAGGGCTGGTGGTTCCGCTTACTACCAGGTCAAGCTCAGGAGAATCAGGCGATAAATTGATAAACCGCACACGCGAGGAATCGGTGCTTACCAGCGCTGAACTGTCCTTCAGTAGCCACGTGTCGAACTGCGTACCCTGGTTAATAACGTAAACGCTGTAAGCTTTTCCGCCTTCCACAGAAAATGTTCGCTCTGCTAACTTGGTGGTCGTTCCTTGTGTGGTAAACTGAAGTGCGCTGGTGCCTTGAGTGAAATTCAGGTAGCCTGAAAATTTTGAGTAATCAAATTTCGTAGAATTTATTTTACCACCATTCATATAGATATCTACTGATGAGGGTTCATACGCTGCAGCATTATAAAGTGCTACGTATCCAACCGGGGTTGGCTCAACAGGGTCTCCGATACACGCTACCAAAACTAGCGATGCGACTACAAACCCTGTAATTCCCATTATCCAGCGTTGTTTCTTCTTTGCTTTTAAAAAAATGTTCTTCATAATAATTAGTAGACCTTAAATTTTGTTCACTATAGACACTGCCGGGCTTAAAATAGTTGGAGTGTCGGGAGTGTTCTAAGTAAACTCAAAATTAAGTCAATTGGCTAGAACAATAAAATCCGTTGAGTTTAGTGACAAACGCAGAATAAAATCAGACCAGATGACTTAAATACAGGATTACTTAAGCTTGTGTAGATAATCATCAATATAGCGACTAACACTCTTCCGCTTGTATTGCATGATGAATCTCGGGTGCGATAAAGGGATAATTTCGTTGAACCAACCGTATTCTTCATTCAACTTCTGAACAAAAGCCAGATTTTTGCCCTCTCCGATGCAGAAACATTTTTCCTTTGAAATACCTAACTTCAATAACTTCCGGATGGAATCTACCATAAACGGAGTAACTGTTTCCTGCAACTCAGCGACATCATAGTAATTAATATTTTTTCCGTCTTTGATAAATCCAAGTGGTGAAACCGCAGAGATAAAGTAGTGCTGATAAAATTGTTTTGGCCCGCCATACGCGTTTATCACTTTGTAGATGAAGTCAGCCGACAATTCCGGCTTCTTGACTAAGGTATTGCTAATGCCACACTCTTTTTCCAGCTTGATCGGATCCGTAAATGAGATGCCGGTAAGTCCTGATCCGAAACGTCCGGGATTTATACCCACAAGTAATGTCCGCTCTTTTTCATCATTGTAAAATTTTTGATAAAACTGCCCGCACAAGTGAAAGGTATATTCATTTTGATAAGGATTCATGTACTCAATTCCTTTTGGAAGTGTAGCATTCAGTTTCAGCTTGCTGTAGAAATTTAACACACGATTGGCAAAGGACATTTCACATGTTTTTAAAATCCAATGTTCCGGTTATAGCTCAAAAGCACTTTTATAGAAGCCTTCCTCCTGTACAAAATTTAAAAGTTCAAGGTAAAAAGGATGAGATCCCAGCGTAGCACTATCGCCAATTAATAACAACTTTTTGCGTGCGCGTGTCATGGCTACGTTGGTTCTGCGAATGTCACCGAGAAATCCCACTTCTCCTTTGTCATTGCTTCGTACAAAACTAATGGCAATAACATCACGCTCCTGCCCCTGAAAAGCATCGACAGTATTAATGCTAATCAGTTTGTGAAGAGGCTCAATAAAAGTAGACGATTCCGCCAGTTTATTCAGATAATCAACCTGGGCACGATAGGGAGTGATGATCCCCATTGAAATGCTTTGTTCGATCCATTCTTGTGCTCCGACCTCTTCAATCAGCCTTTCTACCAGTTTTATGGTGAGGGCAGCTTCCTCTTCATTCAGGCGGCTCAATGTCTCCGGATCCTGTGTTTCAGTATATCCGCATCCTGCCGTGTCAATAAACTCAACAGGTGGCTGATTGGGGCGAAGCAATTCGTGTTTCACGGACTCATGGGCAATCAATTCGTCATTGTAAAAATGATGTGACGAAAATTTCATAATGCTTTCGTGCATCCGGTATTGCACCTGAAGCATAGCTGAAGCATTGGGATGCTTCTCTATTCCTTTTTCAAAAAGTGTTTTGGCTAAACCCGCTTTAGCAGCTTCATTTGATTTAATGGTGGGAGGAAGCTGGTGATGATCACCCGCGAAGATGATTCGTTCAGATCGCAGCAATGGAATCCAGCAGGCAGGCTCCAGTGCCTGGCCGGCCTCGTCAATAAATGCGGTCTTGTATCTTCTGCCGCGCAGTATCGGGTGCGAAGAGCCTACCAGTGTGGCACAGATTACATCACTCTTTTGAAGAAGGTCATTTACAATATAAAACTCCAGCATATCGGCATCCGATTTTAGTAGCTGGGCCTCCTGTTTCAATAACCTTCGCTGTTCTTTTTCATGATAACCAAACTGGCGCTTGAATTTGAAAGCCTGCGCTTTCACCTTCTCCATTTGCTTTCTTAGTTCACGAAGTTCACTGTAATTATGATGTGCGGTGATTCGGGCATCCAGTGTTTTACTCAGCGATTGCTCAGTTACTCTGGCCGGGTGCCCGATGCGAAGAACATTCAATCCTTTTTCCGAAAGCTTATCAGTCAATAAATCAACAGCGGCATTACTGGGGGCGCAAACTAAAACCTGTTGTTCTGTTTTCACTGTTTGAAAAATGGCCTCTACAATGGTTGTTGTTTTTCCTGTACCCGGTGGACCATGGATGAAAGCGACATCGTTGGTGTTCATCACTTTCCTCAATGCTTCATGTTGACTGGTATTAAGCTCGTTGCTGGTTACTGGTTTCTGGTTGGATTCAACCTGTAACGTGTAGCCCGTAACTTCTGTCCCCAAAAGTATCTCCCTCAACTCGGCCACCCTGTTTTCCTCTGCTTTCATTACTTCTTTCAGAGCAAACTCCATCTCACGATAGCTCATCTCATCAAACATCACATCCACACCGAGTTGACCTTCGTCAATCCAGTCGGGTAGTTCATCGCTGTTCAGCGTAATCACCATCGTGTTCTCGCGAACGTAATTGATTACTCCACTGGTATGTTCTTTCTCAGGTTTACCTGTTGCGTTGGAAAATACATTCACAGACTTTCCTCCCTGAAAAGAGTGAGGTTGATCAAGGTGAGTAGATCGTTCGATTTCTATGATCAATCGTTCGCCAGTTCCGATATAATCCCTTTTTAACTTAACAGGATACCAGGTAGTACCTTCCTGTGTTCGTTGATGAAGAGAGCGTAAAAGTACCTTCTGGCGATAATATTCAAGATCTGCCTGACGCTCCAGTTTGATCAGTTCAAGGGTCTTTGCTAGTTGTTCGCGCGAATTCATTCTCGCGCGCAAAGATCAATGCACCGCTGATAGAATCCTATTTTCCCCTCGTGAAAAACTTTCCGAAATTGAAATAAGATTAACCTATTTTCATTTTCCTAAACCGATAACGATGAAATATTTTCTCCTCCTCATCTTTTTTCTTCCGCTTGGATCACATGCGCAACAATACGATCTGATTATTGCCAACGGCAGAGTCATAGATGGTACTGGCAATTCCTGGTTCTACGGAGACGTGGGTATAAAGAATGGAAAAATAATAAAGGTAGGTAGTCTGAAAAACGAACAGACCGCTAAATACTATGATGCCAAAGGATTGATCGTTGCTCCCGGTTTTATTGACGTGCACACTCACATTGAAGGCAACGATTTGAAGGTGCCAACCGCAGGGAATTTTATTTTGGATGGAGTGACTTCAGTAGTTACAGGTAATTGCGGAGGATCTAATGTTGATATTGCCCGGTACTTTAAACAACTGGATAGCGTAAAGACATCCATCAACGTGGCCACATTGATTGGCCATAACTCCGTGCGAAGTGCAGTGATTGGCGAAACTCAACGCGATCCAACCCCTGAAGAGCAGCGTCAGATGGAAGACCTGGTGGAAAAGGCCATGAAAGATGGCGCTGTCGGACTTTCAACAGGACTGATTTATGTGCCAGGTACTTATTCCAAGACCCCGGAGGTGATCGGTCTTGCCAAAGCAGCATCAAAACATCATGGAGTATATGCATCACATATTCGCGATGAAGCCGACTTTGTTGCCGAAGCTGTTGAAGAAGCAATTAACATCGGGAGGCAGGCAAACATCCCTGTTGAGATTTCTCATTTTAAAGTAACCTATAAGCCTAATTGGGGAAAGTCAACCAGTGTAGTCGCACAGGTTGAAAAAGCACGGAGTGAAGGGATTGAAGTAACGGTAGATCAATATCCGTATATAGCAAGTAGCACTTCGCTGAATACCCGCGTTCCCACCTGGGTTTTTTCAGGAGGAGATGACTCTGTGAAGATTAGGTTGAGTGACGCGAAAACCAGGGTAAAGATCAAAACAGAAATGCTCAATCTTGAAAAGAAAAAGGGAGTGACCAGTTATAGCTACGCGGTAGTGGCGCGTTACGGAGCAGACACAACTATGAACGGGAAAAGCATTTCTGAAGTAAATAAAATAAAAGGACGCAAAGCAACACTGACAGACGAAGCAGAAACCATTTTGCAGATGGTTGAAAAAGGTGGAGCACAGATGATCTATTTCAGTATGACAGAAGAAGATCTGAAAAAGATAATGCAGTATCCGTTCAATATGTTTGCCTCTGACGCTGGCATTTCTCGCTACGGATCCGGTATGCCTCACCCGAGAGGCTATGGAACCAATGCGAGAGTACTCGGACAATACGTAAGACAACTTAAAGTGATCGGTTTGGAGGAGGCCGTACGGAGAATGACCTCCCTGCCGGCTCAGAAATTTCAACTTCATGATCGTGGTTTACTTCGTGAAGGGATGGCAGCAGACATTGTTGTTTTTGATGAAAAACAGGTAGGTGACCAATCGACTTTTGGAAAACCTCACGCATACTCCTCTGGATTCCGGCTTGTCCTTGTAAATGGACAGATCGTATCAGAAAACGGGAAGCACACGGGTGTCAGATCTGGTCAGGTGCTGCGTGGTCCGGGCTACTAGCTCTGATTATCAATTGATTATGACCGGAATCGATAAATGCCCAATGCTGGGGTATTCTCTGATGACCGCTGGATGGCTAAGTTTATAGTGATAATTTTCACGAGTTATCATAGGTGTTTTTAGTAAAGAAAGGCTGCCGGGGGTAAGGGCAGCCTTTTGTTTTCAACAATGGCTATATTTGTAGCTTCTATGACACTCGACTTTCTGATTACAGGCCTTTTGGTCCTGCTAAATGGGTTCTTTGTAGCTGCTGAATTTGCCATTGTTAAAGTTCGATCTTCTCAGATCGCTTTGCAGCAAGGCACCGTGTCAAAACGGGCAGCTCAACTTATTATTAACAATCTTGATGGCTTTCTTGCAGCAACGCAGTTAGGAATTACCCTGGCCAGTCTTGGGCTTGGGTGGATTGGTGAAGATGTGGTTTCTCAATTGGTTCTTTCCATCATGCATGGATTGAATATCGATATTGATGAAGCGATGGCACATCGCATCGCACTGCCAACAGCCTTTGCGGTATTGACTATCATGCACATCGTTTTCGGTGAACTCGCTCCCAAGTCAATGGCGATTCGTTATCCTACACAAACTACACTTTGGGTATCGGTTCCGTTACGTGTTTTCTATTTTGTATTTCGTCCATTTATTCGTTTGCTCAATGGATTCGCCAATCTGGTGTTGAGATTATTTGGTATCAAGCCGGTGAGCGATCATGAAATCCATTCGGAGGAAGAATTAAAGTTGATCATTGCGGAAAGTGAAGAAGGTGGTGCTATCGAAAGCAGCGAACGTGAATTGATTCAGAATGTATTTGACTTTGATAACCGGGTTGTGAAACAGATTATGGTGCCGCGTGCGAAGGTTTCGGGCATCAGTGTAACGAGCACATTGGAAGAAACCGTGAATCTCGTTTTTCGTGAAGGATATTCACGATACCCCGTCTATGATAAAAGCCTGGATGAAATTGTAGGAGTGGTGATTGCCAAGGATGTTATGCGTCATTTTGTGCAACAGTCGGGCAAAACACTGGCGGAGTTAGTTAACAAGGCGTATTACGTTACAGAATATAAGCCTATCGATCAGTTATTGCGCGAGTTTCAGAAAAAGAAAATTCAGCTCGCCATCGTAATCAGCGAGTATGGCGATATGGTTGGAATGGTAACGCTGGAAGATATTCTGGAAGAGCTGGTGGGAGAGATTCAGGATGAGCACGATCATGAAGCGCAGATCGTAACTCGTCAGGGAAATACCTTTCAGGTCATTGCTCCGTCACCTATTCACGACATTAATAAGATTCTGGATAATCCGTTACCGGAGTCAGAAGATTATGATACGCTTGCCGGATTGCTGTTGCATGAAAAACCATTTGATCTTAAGGAAGGTGAGGAGATCAGTATTGACGGTTATGATATCAAAATACTGAAGATGAAAAAGAATCTTCCGGAACTGGTAGAACTGAAACCGCGGGCCATCGATCTGGAAGGATCAGATTAAGCATTGAGCTAAACAAATAGATACATAAATACAAAAGGGGTTGGTTTAACCCCTTTTGTATTTGAGGCGAGCTAAAACCATTTCTTGAATTTGAAATAACGGATCATGGCAATGGTGATAAGAATCATTATGCCCCATACAAAGGCATATCCCCATTTCCAGTGAAGCTCTGGCATAAAATCAAAGTTCATCCCGTACACACCTACGATGAATGTCAGAGGCATAAAGATCGTGGATATCACCGTTAACACCTTCATCACCTCATTCATCCGTGTATTCATAGAGTTGATGTGGATGTCCATCAATCCTGAATTAAGGTCTTTGTAGGTTTCCAGCGAGTCGATCAGGTGTACTACATGGTCATAGACATCATTAAAATATTTTATTGTTGCCGTTTCAATAAAGCCTGACTCATCTTTCAATAATTTACTCAAGGCATCCCGTAAGGGGTAGAGTACTTTTCGGAGGAATAAAAGATCTTTCTTGATTTTCTGAATCCGGAGAAAATTGCCTTCGGAAGGATTCTGATAAACGTCTTCTTCAATTTGTTCGATCTGAAATGGAATCAGCACCTGGTAATAATTGTCAACAATGATATCAATCAGGCGATAAAGCAAATAATCTCCATTGAGCTTACGCACTCTTCCCTGATTGAGACGAATTCGTTCACGGAAGTTGTCGAACAGATCGCCTTCTTTTTCCTGAAAAGAGAGAAGGAAATCTTTTCCCAATACAAAACTGATTTGTTCATAATCCACCACTCCGTTTTCAATTCGATATAGCATCTTCAGAGTAAAGAAGAGGTAATCATCGTATTCTTCTGCTGGGCTGATGATCCGAGGTAATGTCCTCTAAGAGCAGAGCATGAACGCAGAAATGCCGGCCCAACTGATCAATAATTCCGTGATTATGAAGTCCGTCTACGTTTACCCAATTAACATGTTTAGGTTTTAGCTCAGTGATGATTTCTTCAACACTAAGATTGTCCTTGCGTTGATAATCTCCCTCATTGTATTGGATCAGCTCGAGGATAACCTTGGTATCAGGCTTGGGTTCGTGAGCGGATTTTTTCTTTTTAGCTAGCGCCTTCATTTACATCAGTGCTTTGATTCTTGTTGACGATCGTACGGTGAGGATAGGGAAGTTCAATGCCTTGCTGATCAAATTGTTGTTTGATGGATTTGTTAAGATCGCACTTCATTTCAAAACCTTCAGAAGGATTGCGCGCCCAGATGTAAGCGCGCAGCTGAGTGGCAAATTCACCAAATCCGATTACCCTTACGATTACCTGAGGATCACCTTTATCCAGTTCGGCATTATTCCGGTTGTCCAGGCAAAAAGGATGTTTTATGGCTTCCGTCTGAATAATTTTTATCGCGGTATCGATATTGGAATCAAACGAGATATTGAGTTCAAGGAAAATGCAAATCGTCTCGTCCGTTAACGTAGAGTTGATGATCGTTTCGTTGCTGATTACGGTATTAGGCATTACAATCCTTCTGTTCTCAAAATCTTTAATTACGGTGTGCCTGAGTGTGATATCTTCTACGTCACCGGTGTATAGTTGCCCGATCCGAATACGATCGCCTACACTGAAGGGCTTGAAGATCACCAGAAAAATCCCGCTTACAATGTTGGAGAAAGCAGACTGAGAAGCAAAGCCTACAATAGCTGCGAGGATTCCCGCACCGGTAAGCAGCGTAGTGCCGTAATCATGGAGTGTGGGAACGGAGCGAAAAATGACAATGACTGCGATAAGGTAGACAATGAACCCTACCGCATTTTTAAGGAAATTATATCTGGTGGGATCGACCTTAAGTTTGAGTGCTGCTTTCTTGAAAAATCGGCCAATCAAAAAACGGATGATATACGTTACCACGCTGGCGATCACCAAAACGATTAACGCAAAAACAATACTCTCCCAACCTTTAGACATTTCCTTCATAACCCCGAAAATAATCATTAGCAGATTGCCGATAACCTTGAGATTCGTTTTTTTGAAGAGGTCACCCGGGTTATGCACTATGACGATTGGCTGCTATATTGCGGCCCGCATGCCTCTACGGTTGGACGATATTAAGGCTCCTATAGCCAATGAAATGGAAGAATTTGAGTTGAAGTTCAGGTCTTCCATGAAAACGCATGTCATGCTCCTTGACAAGATCATGAACTACATCGTGAAGCGAAAAGGAAAGCAGATGCGTCCCATGTTTGTGTTTCTTAGTGCCGGAACCTGTGGGAAGATCAACGAGTCGACCTTCCGGGGAGCTTCATTGATCGAACTCGTTCATACCGCCAGTCTGGTTCACGATGATGTGGTGGATAACTCCAATTACCGAAGGGGTTTTTTCTCTGTTAATGCACTGTGGAAAAATAAGATAGCTGTATTGGTAGGTGACTTTCTTTTGACCCGTGGTTTATTCCTCGCGCTGGAACATAAAGACTATGACTTGCTCGGTATATGCACTCAGGCCGTAAAAGAAATGAGTGAGGGGGAACTGATGCAGATGGAGAAGGCCCGTCAGCTCGACATTACCGAAGAACTGTATCATAACATCATCAGGCAGAAGACGGCTTCACTTATTGCTTCCTGCTGCGGGGCCGGTGCCAGTTCTTCCGGTGCTGATGAGACCACCGTGCAGAAGATGAAATTATTTGGCGAGAAAGTAGGCATGGCTTTTCAGATTAAAGATGACCTTTTTGATTATGGTGACGATGAAATCGGGAAACCGGTAGGCATCGACATCAAAGAAAAAAAGATGACACTTCCATTGATTCATGCGTTGTCCAAAGCAAGCTGGATGGAGAAAAGGAGAATCATCAGCATCGTTAAAAATGACAGCGAGAAGCCTAAGAAGGTGAAAGAGGTAATTGAGTTTGTAAAACGTTCGGGTGGAATAGAATATGCTCATGGCGTAATGAATACGTACTATCAGGATGCGTTGCGGATTTTAAATGAATTTCCTGATTCTCCGTATCGTACCTCTTTGTCTCAACTTGTACAGTTTACCATTGAAAGAAAGAACTGAGTTAATAAAAAAAGCCCCGACTAGTCAGGGCTTTCTCTCTTTCAAATTTATATACGTCTACTAAACTTTTACTTTTTCACGTCCGGCTTCCAGCACGGCATAGTCTTTCCATGTCTGGAATGTCTTTTCATCCAGTTTATCTGAAGCAGGGCCGGTATTATCAGGTGTGAATTGACCTTCTGCCTGCCACCATTTTTTAGCGTTTTCCTTGGCCGTTCCCTTATCTACATCAAAATAGTTGATGATCGAATCGGAAATGATCCATGGCTTACCCACGGTAGCGTATTTTTCAAATATCATGGTGCGCATCTGCGTGCCGCTTGACTGATTTTTGAAATGAGAAACCGTGTACGATAATGTCTCCGGTTCAGTCATAATCATGTCCCAGTATTTCTTTGAAGATACAATTTGAGCAGTGGTCAATAGATAGCCAAAACCCTTTTCCAGGGGCTCCTTGGTGATGTTACAGGAAGCCCTGAACTCCTTCTTCTTCTTTCCAAACAGTGAATCTAATAATGCCATAAGTGGTTTAGCTTAGCGTTTACCTTCTTAGATACTTCCATTGGCGCAAATAGTTGCATGGAATTGCACTTTTTTTGGGCAAAACCTCTAAAAAGTGTCATGAATTGCAGTTTATAAACTCCCCTTATTTACGTTAGGCTTGTTTTTGAGGAATTTTTCATGCTTTTCAAAAAACTCAGGAAGTGCTTCCACGGAGAGTTTCCTTGCTATTACCTTCTTTTTATCGTCAATGATGTAGAGTGAAGGTGTGGTTTCTGAGAAATAAAGCTGTGAATAATGTTCCTTGATATATGTTCTGGGGCCATTCACCGTTATCCATGGCATTTTCATTTCTTTGATGTAATCGCGCATCTTTTTCATCGATGTATCTGCACTAACCGCAAATACCTCCAGGTCAAATTTTACCTTATCCTTGTTGTAGAAGGCCACCAGTTTTGGTGTCTCCTCCCTGCAATGGCCGCAATCCGGGTCGAAGATGAACAGGATCGTGTACTTCTTCTTTATATCGTACATTGATTTGGGCTGGCCATTCTGATCCTGCATCATCAGGTTGGGTGCAGTGCGACCAATCATTGCCAAACGAACTTTGCCAGCGTAATCGATCATGTTTTTCTTGGTAGATTGATCTATCCAGAAATCCATAGCACCCGTTTTGATGTATTTGTCGATAATGTTTACATACACTTCATCCAGTCCCATGATCTTTGGCTGACTATAGTGCGTCATCGCAATCAAAACCATGTACTTGTACGTTTCCTGATTTTTCTGGGCTCGCAGTATCAGCTTATCTACTGCTTTTGTAAGCGAGTCCGGATGCTGGATAAACAGCCTGTCCAGGTAGTCATACACCTTATCCCGATAGATCGGGCGGGGCATGCGAAGGTTCGCGTCATCACTTATATCAAAGTTGTCGAAGAAGTGCTCGCGATAATATCTGAATTGAAAAGAGGAGTCGATTGAACCATCTGCTTTCTTCGGAGGGTCAGGAATAGTTATTTCAATAGATGATTTCAGAAACTTGGCGGTAGTAGTAGAGGGGTGCTTCGTTACCAGATCAGCCTGATAAGCCATTACTTTTTCGTTGATTTTCTTAAAGTTTTCACGCGCAGTCTTTTTTTGATCCTCTTTTAAAGTGCTATCCCTTAACACTTTAATAAAAGGTTCCGCTTCTTTATGACGGGCCATATTGAAAACCATGTTTTCAAAAAACAGTTTGTTGTCTTCATCGCCTGTCACCTTCATGTTGGCGATATAATCGGTTGCACTTGTTTCCATCGCAAAATGCTTATCCGCACCTACTACGATATCGAACGGTAGCTTCGATTTTTCTTTTTTGTCATTCACCACCAAAAAATAAATGCCGGGAACCAGATCTTTCTTGCCATCAAAACTAAACACACCCTGACTATTGGCCTTGGTAGTGTCAGTCAGCAGTGTGCTTTCTCCGAAATAATATCCCAGGTAAACAGTAGTGTCTTTCAATTCCTTGATTTTGAAATCGATCTTATACCCGGTTTGTGCAGAACCAGCAATGACGGATGAAACAAAAAGTAATGTAATGAGTAAGCGCATAGATAATAACTCGGTTGAGTATACAAATTTCTTAAATCCGGAGCTTCTAAACTAACCTGGTCAGGCCCTGAATTATCCGGATTGCAATTAATGGGCCGAAAAGGACAGAAGTAAACGATTAACAATATTTAACAGACGGCACTCGTTCATGTTGAATTATCATCAGGCTGCTTTAAATCTGATGGAAGGCGACTATGCACTGTAAACTCCTTCAACTACTTTTGCCGCACAAATGTCGATACTGGTCAAAAACCTCACTAAGCAGTACGGGCCTCAGAAGGCGGTGAACAATATCTCTTTTTCT
>JBGATZ010000014.1:0-20149 GCA_044228905.1 Cyclobacteriaceae bacterium
GGGTTGATGTTTTTGAAGCTGTAAAATTCATCGGTACGCTCCCATCTTTCTGGCAATGAATCCGAAGCTGAATGATTCTTGTCTACAGTATAGAATTCACCCTTCTTGACGTTTGGATCATTCGGATGGCTTTCAAAATAAGCACCCGATAACTTTCCATACCAAGGCCAGGCGTACTCCGTATCTGTTGCCGCATGTATTCCCACATATCCGCCACCTGCCTGAATGTAGCGCTCAAAATCGTTCTGTTGCTCCGGATTCAAAACATCTCCGGTAGTGCTGAGGAAAATGATTGCTTTATATCTTTTCAAATTCTCCTCGTAGAAACTGGCCGCATTTTCGGTAGTGTCAACAATGAAGTGGTGCTTCTCTCCTAGTTTCCTGATCGCAGCAATCCCTGCTCCAATTGATTCGTGCCTGAAAACAGTTGTTTTAGAGAAAACGAGCACTCTTGGCTCTTCGGTTTTGGCGCAAGACCAGAGCAAAAGCAGCAGTGGAACGGCCAAAATCATAGCAATTCTGCTGAAAGTAAACTTGTGGATATTCATATGAACGGAAGATGGTTAGACTCTCATTGAGTAAATAATACACAATGATAGTCTTTTCACGAAAGAACCAAAAGCATTCTTCCGAATCCTTAACAGGTTCGCCAAAAAATCTAAAAAATCACGATTTAAACTCTCCTTATCGGATCACCTGTACGTAACCCTTGTACTCCTTATTTTGGCGATAGAGATTGGTAAGAAGATAATAATATACCCCGGATGAAAGACCTTTGGCCTCCCAGTCGTTCTTGTAATCGGGGCTGCTGTATACACGTTGTCCCCACCGGTTGATCACCACCAATTTCCAAAAGCCCTTTTCCACATCTTCAATCTCGAATGTTGGATTGAATTCGTCTTCAATTTCATTTGGAGTAAATACGTTCGGAATCATATGAATCTCCCCCTGTACCAGCAACTGCTTGAGAGCCGAGCCTTCACATCCATCGGTAGTTATACCTGTTAGCACAACATCATGCGTCCCATAAACATCAAATGCTTTTTCAATTGTCTTCTCTCCGCCAACAGCCTGGTCATCAAATTTCCAGATGAAATCAAGATCTTCTTTGACTACTGCAGTGAACGTTATCGGTTCATTTTCAAAGGGGTAATCCTGATCAAAAGTAAAATCCACTTCCGGCTTTCCTTTTACGTCAATCTTCCGGTTGTTACCTACTGTTACTCTGCATCCCTTATTATCAACAAGAATAAGAGATAGATTTGCCGGGGCAGCATTGGAGTACACGTGCGTCACCAGGTTATTTGACGTATTCAAAACGTTTCCATCGCCAAAATCCCAAATGTATTTCTCTGTGTTTGTAGCTGTGGCAAGAAAAGAAACAGAGTCATTGGCACAAATGGTTTCAGACGTAATTGAAAAATCACCGTAAGGCCCGCCAAGCAATACCTGGTTTTCAACTGTGAAGCTTGCGGTGCATCCCGCTGTATTGCTGATTTCAAGCGACACAGTATGATCACCGGGAATCAGATAGGTATTTGTTGGATTTTGTAACGCTGACGATTGCCCGTCTCCAAAGTTCCATTTCCAGCTTGTAACATCTGGAGATGAGCGATCTACGAACGTTGTAATGAGTGGCGGGCATTCCGCTGAAGTCTGAAATGCTTCAAACTTTGCTATTGGCTGTAACACTTCAATGTAAGAAGTTTTAACTATCGTCTGCTCGCATCCGAATTGATCCTTCGCACTAAAGGTTATCGTGTATTTTCCCGGGCCACCGTAAACAGCTGAAGCGGTTGGATCTGTAGAGGTAATGGTGTTTCCAAAATCCCATTTAAACGTCTGTGCATTCTTTGAAGAATTCACAAAAACAATTGGCTCATTGACACATAATTCATTTTTTGGTGCAGAAAAATCAGGAACAGGTACCGTAAAGGTTACTGCATCCGAAGCAAGGATAGAACAAGTTGCCTCAATGTTTTGCAATGTAAGTCTGACCGGAAACGACTGCTGCTGGGTGTACACATGCGAGGGATGTTGCTCTGTTGAAGTGGTTCCGTCTCCAAAATCCCATAGCCAGTTTTGAACGGGAGGATCGGCCTGTGATAAATCGTGAAAGTTGACGTTAAATTCCGAGCACGTGCTGCTTGCTGAATAACTGAAGGCGCCCTGCATGTTTGCAACCTTTACAGGAACCACCTTGGTATCCGAGCAGTTGTCGCTATCCGTAACAGTAAGTGAAACATCGTAATCTCCCGGAGTAGTAAAGACGCGCACCGGGTTAGGGTCAATGGAAGTAGATCCCTCACCAAAGTTCCATATCCATGACTTGGCAAACCTAGACTGATCTTTAAACTCAACGAAATTATTCTTGCATATTGGATTCGCTCCGGGAACAAAATCGGCCTTGATATCCTGAACGGTGACCTCCCTGGTCTCCGTTACTTCACACCCCGTAGTAGCATTTTTTATAGTGAGCTTAACCTTATACGTTCCTGTCTCCGCATAATGATACTTCACATTGTTTGCTTGTGTGGTCGTATTACCTTCTCCCAAATCCCATTCAATCTCATCATATTCCTCCGACTCATTTACGAGCGTAATGTCGTGTGGAGTAGTGCAACTTTTATTTACTGAAAACTTCAGGTAAGGATCATTTACCGTGATCAGATCCGTTTTAATAACTACATCGCTGCATCCTGCACTCTTTGCCGTAAGTATCACTGTATATTTTCCCGGTTTAGAGTAGGAATGCTCCGGTTCTTCTTCATTGCTTCCTGAGTCATCGCCAAAATCCCAACACCAGAAATCTGAACCTGCAGATGAAAGATTGGTGAATTTAACACCTTCATTAACGCACAATGATGTTTTCTCCACAGAAAAATCAGCTGTAGGTTTTGTGGCCGAAACTTTTACTGTGGCTTTCACCGTATCTACACAGTTTATCAAACTGGTTACAATCAATCTCACTTCATAGGTTCCCGCTTTTGTATAAGTATGAGTTGGCGTAGCCGATGATGATGTGTTATTATTATCATCTCCGAAATTCCAAAGAGTAGATTTTAGTTTAATATTACTAGCGGTGTTGTCCTTGAATTGTATGGTGAAAGGCGCACATCCTGCCAGTGATGCTTCAGTACATGAATTCTCCAGGTCAGGAAGAATACCTGCCTGTGGATTTCCATTAACGACTATTTCTCTTTCGATCTCAACGGCACAGCCCATCGCATTCAATCCTTTCAGCTTAACTAGGTACAGTCCGGCAACGGGATAAGTATGAACCGGATCTTTTTCTGTTGAAGTAATGCCATCACCAAAGTCCCATAAAAAGGAAACAGCAAACTGTGTATCGTTGGTAAATGTAACTTTACGATTACACGCTTCTGTTATTTTGAATGCCGGACGAGCGTCAAAGGCTACCTCTATTTTTTTGACCACAGCGATCTTACAGCCCGAAGGAAGAGAAGCATTAAGAGTGAGGTTATAAAAACCTTCCTTGTCATAGGCTACAACGGGACTGACCTCTGAAGACTTTACCCCATTGCCAAAATCCCATTCAAAAAAATTAACGGGCACAGCGATTTCGTTGGTGATTGCGATGGATTGGCCCACACAAATTTTGCTGCTGGAAACGGAAAATGCGACTCCCGGCTCACTTGCTACCGCAATGAATGCGTTTTTTTTAACAGTTGAAATACACCCGTTCACATCTTTCGCTGTCAGAGAGACGTCATAAACTCCTGCTGACGTATAAATATGATCAGGTACTGCAGTGGTTGTCCCTTCAGTTTGATCACCAAAGTTCCATTGATAAGAGATGGGATCTGATCCCGTAGTAGAGTTGCTGAACTTTACTGTTGCTGGTGGCTCACAAATTCGTGTTTTATCCGCACCAAAATTAACTACAGGTCCCGTTGCATTGATCAAAGCATTTTTAACCAGGGAAGCAGAACAATTTTGTGTGTTAGTCACCGTAAGCGTAACCGAATAAGCAGAGGCAGATATATAAGTGTAAGAAGGAGAAGCTTCCGTACTCGTTCCTCCGTCACCAAACACCCAACTGTACGAAGCAATTGCTCCGGTGCCAGCCGATGATTTATTTGTGAATCTGGTCCCCAGTGGTGTGCATCCGGCCGTAACGTCTGTGATGAAGTCTACAGTAGGTTTTTCATAAACCGTGATGTACGCATTTTTCGTTTTTGTGCTTCCTCCATTTATGGTAAGACTAACGCTATAAGTACCCGGCTGTGAGTAAATAGCCGATGGGTTTTGCTCAATGGATGTATTTCCGTTACCAAAATTCCAGTTCCATGACGTAGCCCCAACGGTCTTGTCTGTGAATTTTACTACCAGTGAGGGTGGACATCCTGACAATACATCTGCCTCGAAGTCAGCAGTTTGAGCAAAAGAAATAAAGGGTAGCCAACAGAAAAGTGCGCTTACGAACAGTGCACTACATTTAGACAAGTTCATCTTAGGTGATTGGGGCAGAAATTTAAGTGATACATGAGTAAAATAATGTTTGGGTAACCCATCATCACATATAAAGCGTAAATAAAAATTACGTGAGGAAATTTTGACTTATGAGTGGTCATTCGTCCATTTTGCCAAACAACTAAACAGTTGTTATTAATAACCAATAGATCAGATATAGGGACAAAAATCAAACATGGTAGTCCTATTGATTTTACTGCTTTGGAATGGTTGAAAGCAATCTATGGATCAATTTTATCCGGCACACTTTCTTAAACTCAAATTGAGTCATAAAAATCAAAGTGCGGCTGGTATTGTGAGAAAACAAAAGTTCATCACCAACACACTTTTTTCACACAAAGAATTAAATAACATTTTTTCAAACTCAGCTGCGAGTGGTATATTCCATATCGACCGGTTTAACAAGTAAGTAATACTACGTAAGTATAATCACTTGCTGTTAGTCGAAATGAATTATAAAAAATCAGTATGAAAATCGGACTGGATAAAAAAATTCTGGCGGGAGTTATTGCATGTTGTTTAATTGTATTTATAGTAGCCATTGCTTCTTTCCGCAACAGCGAAAAATTCTTAGACACTGCTCAATGGGTTGCACACACACACGAAGTACTCTATGAACTTGAACAGATTCTGGTAAGTGTAACTGAATCTGAAACAGGTGCAAGGGGCTTTGCTATCACCGGAAACGAGGATTATCTGCAGCCCTTTAATATGGCCAAAGCCAACATAGCAGAGCATATTGTAAAAGTACGGGAGTTAACTTCCGATAACCCGGCTCAGCAAAAGAAGATTGATCTTCTTGCTGAACTGTCGCAAAAACATATGAATCAGTTAAACATGTGCATTGAGCTACGAAGACAAACTCCCGATCCTGCTAAAATGGCCGAAGCAGTAGCAGCAAGTAGAAAAATATTGAATGAGATCAGAAATCTGGTTGCCGTTGCGCGTACTGTAGAAGAAGGACTGCT
This sequence comes from Cyclobacteriaceae bacterium, assembly GCA_044228905.1. Lineage (GTDB taxonomy): Bacteria > Bacteroidota > Bacteroidia > Cytophagales > Cyclobacteriaceae > ELB16-189. Next base: position 5,463 of record JBGATZ010000014.1, read on the forward strand.
CATTCAACGAAAGGGTGAAAGCGAAAAAGATGCTTCCGGTTTTTCCAGATTATTTATTTTACTGGTGACCTCTATTTTAGTCATACTGAGTATCGGTTACCTGTTTATTATGAACAATATCCGCTTACTTAGAAAGTTGGAAAAAGAGAGTGCTGACAAGAACTGGATTCTCATCGGTACAGAAGAAGTAGTCAGATGTATGCAGGGTGACAAATCCACAACAAAGCTGGGGCAGGATGTATTGAGCTGCATTTCCAGGTATTTACAGATTCCACTTGGTGCTTTCTACGTAACCGGCCAGGATAAGTCCTCCCTCCGATTAGTGGCTTCATTTGGATTACCCGATTCCATTTCCTCCAAAAGCATCATTCCGTTTGGAGAAGGGTTTGCCGGACAGGTGGCAAAAGAACAACGGACAATGATTCTATCTGATCTGAAGTCAGAGCATCATCAGATAAAGACCGGCTTTGGAATCGTAAAACCGCAGCAAGTGCTGGCGCTGCCCTTCATGTTTGAAAACAGTACAATCGGAGTAATCGAATTAGGTTCTCTTAAAGAATTTGATCAACAGCAGATGAAATACCTGCAGTTGATTGGTGATGGAATTGCCATAGGGGTAAAATCATCTCTTACCCGCGAAATGGTTGATGATCTTCTTGAAGAAACACAACGACAAGCAGAAGAGCTGGAAGTACAACAGGAAGAACTGCGTCAGCACAATGAAGAGCTTCACGCGAAAACAGATTTGCTGGAGCGATCGGAAACAGAAATGCGAATACAACAGGCGGAACTCGAAAACGCCAACATCGACCTGGAGGAAAAAGCAACTTTACTTGGCCAGCAAAAGCTCGAACTGGAAGAAGCGAAGAAAGAAATTGAACGCAAAGCACGTGAGGTAGAAATAAGTAGTCAGTATAAATCTGAATTTCTTGCCAACATGTCGCATGAATTACGTACACCGCTCAACAGCATTCTAATTCTGGCACAATTACTTTCAGAAAATAAGAATAAAAATCTAAGTGCCAAGGAAACCGAATTTGCCCGCAATATCCATACCTCCGGCACGGGTTTGCTTACGTTAATCAACGAAATTCTTGATCTCTCTAAAATCGAGGCAGGAAAAATGGAATTGGAGATCGAAACGTTCAAAGTATCAGATGTGGTGCATGCCGTAAGTGACATGGTATCAGGCATGGCGGTTTCAAAATCAATTACTTACTCAGTAGATATCGATCCCGGCTTCGAGCAGCTCACTATAAATTCTGATCGGCAACGAATAGAACAAATTCTGAGAAATTTATTATCCAACGCAATTAAGTTCACTCCTGAAAAAGGAAAGGTAAGTCTTATCATTGGGCCACCTCCAGAAGATACAGTTTTTAAAGATCTGAAGTTAAAAGATAAAGTGGCTGTGATCACCTTTGGTGTGAGGGACACGGGCATTGGTATTGCCGAAGATAAACGCGAACTCATCTTTCAGGCATTTCAACAGGCAGATGGATCTACTAAAAGAAAATACGGAGGTACAGGCCTTGGTCTATCGATTTCCCGGGAGCTTGCTGGCACACTCGGTGGTGAAATACAATTAATAAGCGAAGAAGGACGAGGAAGCATGTTTATGCTCTTTCTGCCCGCAGAATATGCTCCGGCTAGTAATAAAAATTCAAGTAAGGCATCTGTATTTGACAAGGTTCATACATTAAACTTTAAAGAGCAGGATGCGCTGGTCGATGAAAACTTTCAAACAATCGCCTCCAATGATGACCGTAATTCTATTATCGAGTCAGACAAGGTAGTATTGATTATCGAAGATGATGAAAAATTCGCACACGTATTGCTTGACTTTATTCGTGAACGCGGATACAAAGGAGTAATTGCCAATCAGGGAAATGTAGGACTAAGCTATGCACGTCATTATCGCCCTATTGCTATTTTGCTTGACATACAGTTACCAGTAATGGATGGTAATGATGTCATTCGCCAGCTTAAAAACGATCCTGAGCTAAGGCATATTCCGGTGCAAATCATTTCTGCGTACGATAAAAAGAAGGAAGGAATGACGCTGGGTGCTTTTGATTATTTGCCGAAACCGGTATCAATCACAGATCTTCAGAATGCATTTGGGCGGATAGAAGAATTTACAAATAAAAAAGTAAAGAAGCTGCTCATTGTGGAAGATGATGAACACCAGAACAAGGCAATAAGTGAATTATTAAGCGCTGGAGACATTAAATCTGTTTCAGCACATACTGGTGAAGAAGCATATGAATTATTGACCCATGATACGTTTGACTGCATGATCATCGATCTTGGGCTTCCGCAGATGTCTGGGTTCGACCTGATGGAAAAAATCCGGTCGGACAAAAATCTGAACCGGATTCCGATCATCGTCAATACTGGTAGAGATCTGTCAAAGGACGATACATTAAGATTAAAGAAATTGGCCGATACTGTGGTTATAAAAACCAATAATTCACACGAGCGGTTACTGGATGAGACCACTTTATTCCTTCATCGCGCAGAATCTCTTCTCCCTAAAGACAAGCAACTGATTATTCAAAAATTGCATAAGTCAGATGAAGTGCTCAGAGATAAACGAATACTACTGGTAGATGATGACATCCGAAACATCTATTCACTAACTAATGCGCTCGAGGAAGAAGGAGTTAATTGCCTTACCGCAGAAAATGGAAAAGTGGCTTTACAACTTTTAAAAGAGAATGGTTCGGTTGATTTGGTACTAATGGACGTCATGATGCCTGAAATGGATGGATACGAGGCCACCAGAGAAATCCGGAAGCTGGATAAATTCCGGAAGCTTCCCATTATCGCGCTCACTGCCAAGGCAATGAAAGGAGATAAAGAAAAATGCATTGCAGCCGGCATGTCTGATTACATTTCCAAACCTGTTCAGGTATCACAACTCATGTCACTCATGCGCGTATGGCTTTATAAATGATTACTGAAATTGATCATATTGAATATAAGGGATTATTGGAAGCTATTCGCTTTATGTATGGTTATGATTTTACTGATTATGCAGAAGCCTCAGTAAAACGGAGGATACTTCATTTTATGGATAATCATAAAATAGTCTCCATCGGAGATTTGGGGAAAGTGGTTTTAAATGATGAACACGTATTTGAAGAATTTGTACAGCATCTTTCGGTAACCGTGACGGAGATGTATCGCGATCCGGAGTTTTATAAAATAATACGTGAAGTGGTGATCAGGCAACTTGAAACATATCCTGTGATCAAGATCTGGATTGCAGGATGTGCCACCGGGCAGGAAGTATACTCTCTCGCTATTTTATTACGCGAAGAAAATCTGCTGGAGCGCTCTATTATTTATGCCACGGATATCAATCAGTATTCATTACAGGTCGCACGACAAGGCATCTATCCCCTTTCAGATATGAAAGGATATACAAAAAATTATCTGCAAGCAGATGGCAAAAATGAATTCTCTAAGTATTACACTGCTCACCATGGCGGAGCATTGTTCGATAAATCATTAATTGAAAACGTAGTCTTCTCACCTCATAACCTGGCCATCGATGGTTCATTTAACGAATTTCAACTGATTATCTGCAGGAATGTCATCATGTATTTCAATAAGCAGTTGCAGAATAAAGTGATACAACTTTTTTACAACAGTCTTTGCCCATTCGGCTTTAGTGGACTAGGTGATAAAGAATCACTGCTCGTTTGTGAACTGAAGGATGTTTTTCACGAGACAGATCGCACAAATAAAATCTATCGTAAAGTAAAATGACATCAAATGTAACCATATTACTTATTGATGATTTACCTTTTAATACGTTTGTACTGGAACAGCTATTAGCCGCTCCCGGCCGTGCTTTCGTCACTGCAAATGACGGTCAGGAGGGTCTTCGCCTGGCGCTGCAAAACAATGTTGATCTCATCATTCTTGATGTGCAGATGCCCGATATGGATGGGTTTGAAGTGGCTCATGTGCTAAAATCCAACAAGCGCACTAAGGAAATTCCAATCATTTTTGCTTCCGCAGAGAAAAAGGAAAAGCATTCCATGATTCAAGGGTTTGAAGAAGGTGCTGTGGACTATTTACCAAAGCCCTTGGATCCGGAACTTACCAAGGCAAAAGTTTCCGGATTACTTACCATTCAGCTGCAGAAACGTGAGTTAATGGAAAAAAATCTAGCGCTGCAGGCAGCCGAAAAACATATTCGTGAGCTCAATGCCAGCCTGGAAGAAAAGATCCAGCAACTGGAGTTTAGTAACAAGGAACTGGAATCCTTTGCATACTCGGTCTCGCATGACCTCCGTGCACCTGTTCGCTCGATGATTGGTTACGCAGCCATGCTGATCGAGGATCTTGGAACAGGCAATGAACAGGTAAAAAAGCCCCTTGATCGCATTCAATACAATGCAGAGAAAATGAACAGGATGATTGATGACCTGCTCACTTTTTCCCGTCTGGGAAGAAAGGAAGTGCATACAACAGAATTCGACATGACTTCACTGGTCAAAGAAGTGATAGAAGAAATCGGCTCTCATCAACCTCATCGCGCACAAATTAATCTGGCAGAACTATTTTCCGTTCGTGCGGATCCATCATTAATGACACACGTCTGGAGTAACCTGATTGCAAATGCTATAAAGTATTCTTCCAAAAAAGAATCTCCCGCCATTCAAATTAATTCGGTTTGTAATGAAGGCCAGGTGATCTATAACATTCGCGATAATGGCGTAGGTTTTAATATGGAATATGCATCAAAACTATTTGGCGTATTTCAGCGTCTTCATCGTTCCAGCGAATTTGAAGGAACAGGAGTTGGGCTCGCCACTGTCCAACGAATCATTTCGCGCCATGGTGGACGCATATGGACAGAAGCGAAAGTAAATGAAGGTGCTACATTCTATTTTGCTATGCCCGGTAACGTTACTGAAAACGGATTGATGGCAACCAGCGCGTAGCAAAACCAATCAGGCTTATGGCCAAAAAAAGGGCTTGCTTGTTGTTCCTCCATGAGACCGGCAATCAATACACTCAGCTGACGAAGTCAGGTATCCCTCCAGCCGGGTTTCCCCATAACCACCAATGATTAATGTGGAGTTGGGATATTCTCTGAGTTTGGCTAAAGGTATGGCAACAGCTACACAAGATGAAGCAGGCGGATCATATCGAAGTTCATCCGGCAAATCATCACGGGAGATAAATATTCTCTTTTTAACAGAACTCCCTCCATTAAAATAACCAAGTACCGGTTCAGCAGGATCTGCTACATTAAAAATATTTCCAGTGACCGGATTAGCTTGAGGATCAAACAGCCCTCCCACATTCTCCGATTCTTTTAATTGAGATAAAAAGTTAAATGCTTCCTGAGTAAGCGCACGTTGCTCAACTGTGATGCTATAACGTATGAATAATTTTGACTCCCCCCTTGAGATAAAGGTCAGCGGAAATCTGGTTACCCGATCTTCATTCAGTTTAGTGGTAGATGCAATGAGGACTCCTGGAGAAACTCCTGATCTCCAGCATCTGTTTATATTATCCTTTTCAGCACGCGGAATAGCCTCACCATCTACAAGGGAGTACTGAGAACCAAAGTGCGATTTGTATTCCCATGTATCAGTAAATAACCATTGATAATATCCGGTCTGTCCGGATGGATCATGAGCATCAACCAGGATTTTCACTCCTGTATTGTCCGCTTCCCACATCATATTAACAGGAGGCGCTTGCTTCAATGTGATAAAATCAGATTGATATTCTTTTCCATTCGCGGTTTGAATATGAAGCCTACAACTTTCACCTGAACTTAATATGACATAGCTTTCGTAATAACCGGGACTGGTTTCTCTCAGTGCGTGCATCGTTCCTTCCTCATCCTCAATCGTGACCAGAGCATGTTCTTCTTTAGGGAATGGACTTGCACTAGTGGGCCCAAGGGTGCGGGACAATTTCACTATTGCTAACTTCGAAGTGCTATTAAGAAAACCATCTACCACCAGTAGATTTTTGTTGCTTACAATAATTTCAGGCACATAGGGTTCCACGCATCCAAAAACAATAAGAAAAAATAAAAGATATTTTAATCGAAAAACCATTCGATCAACCAACAACTTAAAGCTATCTATTGAAGAAATAAATTGGACCGATTTTCCCAACATCTCCCGCTTAATCAATTAATACAATAAAAATTTCGCCTGGCAATATAGACTGAAAACATAACCCGTTAAATCGCATAAACAGGTGGATTTCATTCGGAAAAATTCCATCTGGAAAAGTTAAGCAACGTGAGCAGGAAACAATCCTTCGGAAAATAAAAAAGGCTGTCACTTTCGTAACAGCCTGATTATCAAGAGCCCCCTGCCGGGCAACGGCAACTATGTTTTTTTGTTGGAATTCGCATTTTGCTTGTAAAATCAGGCTTAAGCGACACACTTCCGACACGAAATACCTCAGTAAACAGTAATGAACGACTGGTAACAAAGATAAACATGATATTAAATTAGTCATAGAGAACTCAAAAAATATTGATAGAATTTTAATAGTGCTCGACTCCCTTGCCAGTAAATATCCATTGGGAATCAGGCATTCCAAGTCCCTGGGAAAATCTTATTTTAGTATACCATCACGAATTGAATTATGGGATTACAAGTTCGCAGCATCGAAGGTGACCAGATCCTGACTCATTATTTTCTTTGCAACTATATTCCCCAATCAAAAGGATCAGATAAGCTTTCGAAAAGTTTATTGGGTTTCAAAAAAGGTCTTTATCCGCACAAGCAAGCATGGATTGATTGCAGCTTTTCTGAATTAACTGAGCGAATTAAGCTATCGGGTTATTTAATTTTTCGGGCATTAGGTAGTGAGGAACCACCTTTAATGGAAACACCACTGGACGAACTTGCCAGAAGGCTCGCTGATTCTTCAAAGACACAATATGATAATTCTCCGCTCGTGAAAACAAGAGTTGTTCCTCCAGTGAAACAGCTTAAAAGATTAGCGCGTGAAAAAGCGTTAAAGGATGTTTATACGTTTACTCATCCCAGAAAAATTCCCACTGGTATTTTGATTCTGGATGACATCTTAACGACAGGAACCACACTGAAGTCAATAGCCAAGGCGGTTGAACATGTTTTACCTTTCATCCCGATCACGTTGTTTACGATGGCCTTTACTGATTACCACGAACATCCAAATGAGGATATTAACCTCGCCACCAACGCTTATACCTGGGAAAAGGATAATGGATGGACCATCAGCGCAGAGGAAGATGAATTCTATAACCCTCCTATCGAGATCCTGAAACGACTGATACTAACTGACACTATTGGACTGGCGTAAATTAATCCAGAGTACGAATTAAGAAACTGTTGAATTATCTGAAAACCAAACAAGTCAATAGAGCTTTATCGTATTTCGCATATCCCCGCTTATTCTTCTGTCTTTTCCTTTTAAAATTAATGGGAAACACCCGGAAGGTTGTTCCGCTAATACCAGTTGAACTGTACGGACCGCCAGGAATCCCCCATTAAAAAAATAAAGTCATCTCAAACAGACAATCCCCTACGCTTCTTCTTGTCCTGTGATGGAACTTCCTGATTCGTTTCTTGTTCTTTTTTTTTAGAAGATTGCTCTGATTGCTCACCCGCTTCAGATTGTATTTTCTCCTTCTTTATTCCCAGGAATTGTTTTTCCATCTGCTCATTATAAACAGTGAGGTTTTTCATTTTCGGATTTACCTCAATGAACATTTTTGTTTCCTGATCACCATTTTTAAAAGTGACGCTCTGAACATTTCCTCTTTCCAGTGAACTGATCAGTCGCTCTTTGTGAACCGGATCGCTTAACTCTTTGACCGGGTGTTGAGCAAGGGCTTTCTCCAAATCAAATCCATAATTGGTATGATAGGTGTTTGCTACAAATTTCCCCTTCTCATTTTTTTGAGATAGATCCAGCTGAATCCATTGCTGGTAAGGATTACCGTCTTTGTCATTCACCTCCCGATGAACAGCCCGTCCTTCCAGCATATTGAATGCCTGTTTGGCAGTGAAACTACCTGACTTGTCGATATAGAACGTATGAGTACGATCTTTGGAAGGATCTTCTCCTCTTAATGTTGCGTCAAACTTATTAATAAAGTACCTGTCTGATTCGTTTGACTTAGAAAAGTCCACATTGAATTCGACCTGATCATTTTTATCTCCTCTCACAAATCCAATCAGAACCGGTATTGTGAATTTTGTTAACTGATCATTGATATTCTTTTCCATTTCTGCATTCAACTTGTCGTTGAATCCCATGTTCAACAACTGTTTTTTTAAATATTCAAGATTATTTTGATTCATGATTACTACGAATTAGATGTTAGCTGTTTACTTAAGAATTGTTCTGGCACGAACGATTTTCCGATTCATCACCGCAAGATGGAGATGACGACCTCCCCTCTTTTCCATCAACTCGATAGCCAATAGTTTAGCATCCGGGATAGTGAATTTTGGAATAGCGTAGATCAGTTCAGTGGCTGACTTGCCACAGATTTCCTTTGAATCGCCGGAAACATATAGCGGCGGTTTTGTGACTTCCTGAGATGCCATGCGTTTCATTTTCTGTTTGTCCTTAATTGAAAAGCGAAGCATGTCTGTATGGAAGGAAATATTCGATTTATTGATCACCTTCAGATGAAAGAAAAGAATATTGTTATGGACATAAATTCCTTTTAGGACCATCTTCATATCGAAGTTTGCATCATGCTCCAGTTTGGCATTCCTGTTGAGGGCGAGGATATCAGCACTGACTGTTTCCAATTCGGCTTCTGTCATTACCGATTCAAATAGCACACGGGAACCACCATATTGACCAGCGTTGCCTGCTGCTGTTACATATGAAAGTGGTTGATCCGAATAATGAATAAAAAAGTGATGTATTTTCCCGTCTGCTGTAATGACTGTGAGATTCGTATCTCGAAACCCCGGCCGGCCTGCTTTAATTTGCAAGACGTTGGTAACCCCTTTTGCTTTCTGAGCCAGTACATCGCGGCTTCCTCTATCCACCGAGGTAATACTGACCGGAAACACAATACTGGATGTTTTATTGATTGTCACTTCTACTTCCTGAGATGGAAGTAATTGGCCTTGCACTGTAAATCTAATGAGCACGAATAGTAGTCCGGCTATGACCTTACAGTTATATGTATTTTTAAAATAGTGCATACTATTGAGTTTAGAAAACTGAAAGAGGATGGATCAGGAAGATCCATCCCTGAGCATTAAAGAAGAATCAGAATAAGAAGAATGAGCCACAGATGCATACTGAAAAATTTAGATGATTAAACATTGGTAATAAAGCCAGCAAGACGATGTTTGTTTTGCGTTAGGTCATAGCTTTGAATTTTAGTTGTCGTTCCTTTGGTTTGTATCTTTTAGCAACACCTGATAACCCGCCTTTACTGTAACCTTAATGAGTTTCGCTTTTTTGCTGAATAGTCCTTTGGCTGCTTCCACACCCGCTGCCGCTGCCTGCATTTCCAGCGAATTGTTCATCGCGTATAATTGGACATCCTGAATGGATTGACTTGTTGCCTGCTTAGCGGCATCGCGGGAGATCGCGCCAGGGATAAATATTCCTTCCAGGCCATCAAGATCATAGACAGAAAGAGAGACCGGATATAACGCGTGTTCATCCCGTATAGATTGTATCGTGACGGTTAACCGTTCACCATTGATTGCACACACGCCGAATACAAACTGATCTTTATCGAGCCACTCCCCCTGAATGAATACGGGAGCAAGCAGGCGCATTTTTATTATCGATCCTGCTACCACCGTTTGTGTTTCATGCACCACAGCATCAATGGTGTTTACATTTTTCTGCTGTATAGCTGACTCTCCTTCGAGGTCATAGAATGCATTTTGAAATTGCGATTGATTTGTTGTTGATGTGATCGAATCCGGATTTTCAGCAGTTGGGCCTTGCATGATGTGCACGGGGCTTTCATAGGCAGCGCTGGTAACCGGGAGAACGTGTGATCTATTCAGCAGGCTCCTTTCCCTGATTTTTTCTGTGATCCGTTCAGGATGCTGCACATCAAGGATCTTTTCCAACAGCCCATTGACCTGTTGCCATTCGGAATTTTCTGCTGTTCTATCAGACATGGACTCCATCAATTCTTCAAGACGCTCAACATCCGGCGAAATCCCCGGTACTGCTTTCCTGTCGACTCGTTCATTTCTGCTTAAATCAGAGGGCAGGTCATCCGATGACGGTCTGTTAATAATGGTATTCAATTGATCGATCCTTCGGTTAATCGATGCCGCATCTTCCTCAATGGCAGAATACTTTTTATTACCCGACAAGTTGGTATTCAGTCTGACGTCAGGAATAACTGTATCAATGGAAGCACTGGACTTCAGCGTGCTGACGAAATAATACGGATCATTGCGTCTGATTTCCTCGGCCTTTAACGAATCTTTCTTTGCCCGTTCGTATAATGCAAACTTGTCCCACTCCTGCTGAGCATTATCAACGTTAGCATCCGGAAGATCGAGTTTAAGTCCTGCGTTTCTATCTTTCAGAATTGCAGGCGGCTGCTGTCCACCGCCCAGCGCCCAGAATGCAAGCGTAACAAAAGGAAGGATAAGCAAGGGCAATACCAGATAGAATTTCCGTTGCTGCAGGAATTTGGTTGAATGTATTTTCATGTTAGTATGATTTTCAATGAGAAGACTGGTAGATATGGATAAGGAAGTTCATGCTATCAAGCAGGCCCGGATGAGTTTGCATTAGCTGTTTGTACGCAAACGGATCATGGTTTTTGAGGCTATCGAGTGTTTTGCGAAAACCGGTTATGATCTGATACTCTTCCGGAGTGACTAGCTCATCCACTGCAGAGGGATCAGTTTGCAAGAGCACCCCATTTTCATTCCTCATAAAGTCAAAAAAGCTGGCATCCCGGACCGTGTAATAACTCATCGAGAGTATGGTAAACCCAAGCGAGATACCGATGAAAAGGAAAAGCAATTTCCTGCTGCGGGGTGTAAGCCGTTGGGTTTGATCGGTCAGGAATGTTGCCAATCTTCTTTTCTTCTTCCCAAAGTCATCTTTCAACAATCGCCCTATAGTGGGTTTAGGGATATTGGGATTATCTTGTTCTTCTGTTTTCATAAATGAGTTGTTTATCGGTTGATTGTATTGGTGTCTTTGTTTTCAAGTGTGTTCCACCGTTCTATTAAAAAACCGTGTGAGTTATTATCGGAGCGTGAGACATTGCGCAGATATCCTTCGGTGATCAGACTTCGGGTGACGATAGATGAAGAGCGAATGATTCGCTGCGTGGCATAGTAGCGGAAGTAATACGGGTATCTGTTGATATCGACCCTGATACTATCCATCGTGATCTGCTGACTGATGTTGCCTGAAATAATGTTGGAATAGTACCGGGCTTCCTTCAGGTTGTCGTACTGGATCTTTGCCGAATGATCGGCGAGATACAATGCCTTGCTCATGTTGCGCTGGATCGTCCGGTCATCCGGATCGAGTGTAAAAAAGTAGTAGTGAAAATCCTCTACATGGTTACGCGCTTCAACGGGAAGATTGTCTTTACGTAAACCTGCCATCGCTTCGAGCGCTTTGCCATTGGCGAGAATATAAATTCGCTCCTGTGCATGACCGACCAGCTGAAAACTTTTATAGACCGCATAACTGCTTATCCATACACAGGCCACGATCACACCCAAAGAGAATAAGCGTACATGCCTGAAGGCGGTATCAATATTTTTAAGTTGATGAAAGAGCATGATTGATTATTTGTTACCAGAAAGTTTATCGTGCATGAACTGTGAAGAATTTCCTGAAGGCTTATTGTCTTGTCCCTGGCTTGATCCCTGACCGGAAGCGGCTGGAGTAAGCCAGCTGCTGATCATTGAACCTGCATTACCCATGGCAGCACCTGCACTGGATGTTGCCGAAGTTGCCGTACCCGTAAATACATTTGACGTTTTGTGAAGCAGGACATTTTCACCACCGGCATGGACAATGTAATTCGCCACAGAGGGAACAGTGAAGTAACCTACGATGCCAATGATCAGGAAGATGATGTAAGCCGTATCCGCTGAGCTGAAGAATGTATCGCCATACATTTCGATTTGTTTAATATCGATACGAAGCATGTTCTCCTGAATCTTCGCAATGATGCTTCCGAAGATATTTGCCACCGGGAGCCAAAGGAATACGTTGACATACCGGGCGATCCATAGCATGAGCGTATTCCGAAGCCCATCGAATACGGACAAGCCGAATACCAGGGGTCCAAGGATTGCAAGCACAATCAGGTAAAAGGTGCGAAGGGTATTTATGCAAAGTGCTGCAGCTTCGTAGATCAGCTGAAGTATTTCTGATAACCACTGTTTGATGGAGTTTTTCAGATTGAATGCTGCTTTCGCCATCAGGAAGTTAAGGCCACTGCTGACGAACCCCGTTTCACTTTGCTCCTCTCCTTCGGGGTTGGTGTACTTTGACCATTTTTCAAAACTGCCCTGGTCGCCAACCATATAACCGGTGACTGTTTTTTGAAGGGCATCTTCCTTTTGCTTTAGCAGGTACTCAATGGCCAGGTTCGAATTCCTTACCATGGCTGCCGTGCCTGTGACGGTTGGCTGCAACACTTCATTCATAAGTGCAATGACATACGGGAAGAGCATGATGGCCATTCCGATCGCGAAGGGACGAAGCAGTGGATAGAAGTCTATGGGTTCTGCGTTGGCAAGGCTTCTCCAGATCCGTGAAGCGATATACCACAATGCAGCGAAGGCAGCGATACCACGCCCCACACCAATCAACTGACTACATAGTGGCAGCATATCTTTGTAGAGTTCATCGAGTACGGCCTGCATGCTTCGAATCTCCCCCGTGTATGTCTGGGCATAGCTGAAAAATGGAAATAGTATTCCTGTAGTCATCAGGATGACTTTGTGCATTACTGGTTTCATATCGTTAATTGAATTATGGTCTGCTGTGCAGCGTTCTCACGGTGTTCAGTTGTCTTGTTTCTTTTGCCCGTTGCCTGATCAGCATCTGTGTGCTGCTGTTTGCCGTCCGGATGTAGTGTACTTTACCCTCCAGGTCGAGGTAGATTCTGTCCAATGCAATCAGTCGTTCATCGTCACTCATGCCTAACCGCGTAGAGGTAATGATCATCAGGAGTTCATCCATGTTACGCAGACTTTGTTTCAGCAGATAGGCATACATGCTTTCGAGGTATTTGATTTCGCGGAATGTCAGATTGGGATCCGTCCGGAACTGATTGAATGCACGTTCCGATTCGTTGGCAATGAACTTCTGAAACTGGATGATGTAAGGAATTTTCCTGTAGTTCCGGATAGTAGGGTTCACCGCATACAATCCATCCAGAAATACCTGATGAATATTGAAGTTACCTTCGGCAATATCCCTGATGGTATTATAGCCTTTGCTGATGATCTTATATCCCTTGTACATGTTATCCAGGATCTCTTCCAGCTGCAGAAGTTTTTCATAGTTCACGACCAGCTGTGCGGCTTCCTCCGTTTGGGCTTTCAGGCCGGAAGCATAACCGGTGAAAAGAAAAAACAGAAGTGTAATCTTCTTCATGGTGATAACGATTTATGGGTTGCCGTACAATTTCTTTACTGTTTCGATCTGTCTTTTCTCCTTTGCTCGTGCGAGTGACAGCCCGCGTGTGCTACCTATGAAATCGCGGGTAAATGCCAGTTTATCTTTCATATCTTCAGAAATACGGTCCAGCCGTTGCAACCGGTCTGCGTCTGTCATTCCGGTTGAAGATGTGGCGGCGAACACGAGCTGATCCAAAGAGCGTTCACATTCACGAATCATATTGAGATAGACTTTTTCGATGTAGTTCTTTTCAGCGATGGTAAAATTTTTGTCTGCGTGGCAATCATTGTTCAGCATGAGGAAGTCCTGCCTGATCTGCTGCTGGCAGATATAGATTTCTGAAATACGTGGTGACTTTCTCACTACCGCACTTACCTCTTTCAATGAATTGAAGTATTGCTGATCCCTGAGGTACGTTCCGTTCTTGCTGGTTCCCACTTCATCTAATCCTTTTTGAACGATGCCATAACCTTTCTTGAGGACTTCCAGATAGGCCTTGAGTGCAATCACCTGGTCAGCGGAGTATTTACGCTGTGTTTTCTTCTGGCGAAACATCTCGTTGGCATTAGGAGTTTGTGCGATCAGCGCTGACCCCGTTGCGAGGAGTGTTAATGATATGATTAGTAGCCGATTCATGATTTGCTATTGAGGTATTCCATACAGTCTTTTAATCCGGTCTACTTCATACTTCGTGCGCGAACGATTCAGACTTAACTGATAGTTGTTCATGTTGAATTCCAGCAGGTCAACCAGGTTTTGTTCGATGCGATCCCCTGCTGCCGAGATGATGGCCAGTCGCTGGGCATCGGTCATTTGTGTTTTGAATGAATTCACCACCATGACAATCTGGTCGAGGTTACGCATGGATTCCTGAAGGATGCCTTTGTAGACGATGTACATGTAGTCAATCTCCTTTTCCGTAAAGTGCTTATCCTGTTTAACCAGCGTCCATACCCTGTTATATTCATTGAGGATCCGGAGCTGTCGCTCTGTTGCTTCCTTAATGCGCTGGTAGGCTGTTAGCAGATTTTTAACATGCCATA
>JBGATZ010000014.1:20177-21439 GCA_044228905.1 Cyclobacteriaceae bacterium
AATATTTTTCATAGAGTTTGCGGTGTTTCTCCGTCCATTCAGCAATCTCTTTGAGTTTAAATTCAGAGAGCTTATTCTCCAGAACCTTTTGTGCGTTTTGCAGCCAGATGGTTTTGTTTTGCAAACGCTGGATCATGAGGTCAACGGCTTTAATGACTTTCTTAATTCCTTCCTTAATCACCTGCGCAATGACGATGACTGCACGCGCTTCCTGCCGGGGTGGAGTAAACAATACACCACTAAGTATCAGCAGAACCATTAAACCAATTTTTAATTTCAGTTTCATATTGATTTGATTTAGTTGGATCGATTGAGCCTGATCTCATTCGCCAGGGCAGCTATTCCCTTGCGGATGTCTCCATTGCATTTTTTTGTATAAGCCTGCACCTTTACTTTCTCCGGTTCTTCTGTAGTGTAGGTATAATACTCTTCCAGTGACGGCTCGAAGCCATATACTTTCATTTGCTGGCCTGCGAGATCGACATAGAGTTCGCGGTACCTGCGTCTGGGGTCATTGGCTTTATTTAATGACAGCACCATTGCCTTGCCCTTATCAGACATTCCCATGGTCTTTTGAATGTCATCGAACTTGTTTTGAAACTTGCGCATGTCCAGCAGGATCTTGCAGTCTGAATTGTTCAGGATGGCTTCCTTCACAATGGGTGAACTGATTACATCATCCATCTCCTGACTAACTACGATGGCCTCACCAAAAAATTTACGCACGGTTTTATAGAGGTACTTCAGAAATTCAGCCATACCCGCTTTGGCAATAGCTTTCCACGCTTCCTCAATGGTGATCACTTTACGAATGCCTTTCAGCTTGCGCATCTTGGAGATGAACAGTTCGATAATAATGAGTGTGACTACCGGGAACAGAATGGGGTGATCTTTGATATTGTCGAGTTCAAAGACAATGAATCGCTGGTGGAAGATATCCAGTTTCTCACGGGCATTGAGCAGGTAACCAAATTCACCGTCCTTATAATAGGGCTTCAATACATACAGGAAGTTGTCAATGTCGAAATCTTTTTCTTTTACGTTTTCTGCTTTCAGGCACGGCACATATACTTCCACCAGAAAGTCATAGAACGAGTCAAAGCATGGAAAAATGGATTTGTCTGCTTCCAGGTGATCGTAGTATTGTCGTAGTGCGTTGGAGAGCGCCACATATTCTGACCGTCTGAATGATTCATCATCTTTTTTCCAGAGCGCAATGAGCAGTGACTTGAGGCTTTCCTTCTTCTCGGTGTCCAGTGTAT
>JBGATZ010000014.1:21483-24540 GCA_044228905.1 Cyclobacteriaceae bacterium
GGATTACTTTCTTCGTACGTGAAGTAATACCCATTAAGCAGCTGGCAGATTCCCTGATAGCTATTGCCTACATCGACAATGATGCAATGTGCGCCATGCTCATAGTAGGCACGCTGAAGGTGGTTCATGAACATGGACTTACCGGAGCCGGAGCCGCCGAACACGCACTTATTACGATTGGTAATTGTGCCGCTACGCATGGGCGCATCGGAGAAGTCACACCACACCGGCATGCCGTTCAGGCGATCAATGAGCCGTAAACGGAAGTCACTGATTACACTTCGGTAGTTTGTTTCGAGATTAAAAAAGCAAGTGGCCTGTTCGGCAAATGTTTCAAAGGTGTCGTTGACAGGAAAGTCGGCCTCGTTGCCAGGAATGGCAGACCAGTATAATTGTGGTGCACCATCGGATTCCTGTTTGGCCACCGCATCCATCTGGGCGAGCGCTGAGGATACCTGAGTACGAATTTCTTTCTGATCCGTCTTGTTGTCCGTCCATGTTAAGATATTGAAGTGCGCTTTTACCGGTTGCCGCTGCTCACTGATGGCCTCATTTAAAAAGTCGTTGGTTGCTTCACAACTGATCGCGTTTTCACGGGAATACGTTGCCAGCGACTGGAGGCGGAGGCGTTTGTTCTCGAGTTGCTTGATGGTCTTCTGTACATCTTCAATAAAAATGAATTGATTGTAAATATGATTGCAGGAAAGCAATTGGCCGAGTGGAGACGCGAAGCCCACACTGAATTTTGTTTTATCTGTTGAATACTTATCGTAATTCATACGAGACCCACATAGTGAAGGGAGGTCTTCCACATCGGCCAATGCATATATCTGGCAATACTGGTCGCCAATTTTCATTTTCATCTTTAAAATGAATATCCCGGATAACGAATGTTCTTTGCGGAGAGCAGGCAGCAATATCTTTCGAGCAATCCCGCTTTGTTTGATGATACCAGATCCCATTGGTAACCGTCGTTGAAGTTTGCCGATATCACTCAGGATGCGATTAAACTGGCTTTGCTTACATTCGATGAACTCCTGTACGCGCCGGGTTTGATACTTTCCTGAGTACAGCGCTGCCCAGGCGTGAATTAGAAAATAGGGAGCTGGATGGCTGATCAGTGCGCTTTCTGCGTGAGCATGATGGCAGGTATGATCAAGGTATGGGCGATCATGAAAGTGTCGTTCACCGGATTGAGAGAGGAACGATTGATCATCCTGATCAAAATCAGTTTTATGTTTTTTTGCAATGAACCAGTCCTGCTTATGAAAGACTGAATTTTTGGGAAGGACTTTAATGGCCTTAACCATATCTGGTGAAATGCTTCATAGTCCTGGTCCGACAAAGAGAAGATCTCGGGCAAGGTTACATCAAAAGCAACGGTAAGGTCACCCTGCCGCGAAAGAATGCAATCATTCTCCACTTTATAGATTGGAAACCGTTTTGAAAAATCTATGGGTTGTGACATAATGGGGAATTAGCTGTTTGCGATTTGTGGAGTGCCCGGCAAAAAATGGAGCGGGACCGGACGATGAGGTAGTCAGGGATACTTTGCTTTGCGAGTTTCTTCAGCAGGCCATATTGACCGTAGTTATCACTAAGCCGATATACCAGCATAAAGAGTGCGGCTCCGAGCGCAGCGATGATGATTACGCAAGCAATCATATTGACACCTGCTACATAAAGGACAGCAAACACGATAAGCAGTCCCACGACACCGGCCCCGAGGTAGCCAATGTATTGAGCCTTGAGTCCTTTGAACTCAATCGGTTTATTGATGCCTTTGTTGATTTTATAAACGCTGTTCATGTTTGTTACTTCAGGATGATTTGAATGATTCAAACACCGAAGAATGACTTGAGTACGGTGGCCATCACCACGAGAAAAATGCAACTACCAAACCAGGCAGCGGCTACCCGACTGGTATCGGGATCACCGCTGTTCCATTTCTGATAAACTTTAACCGCACCGATTAAACCAAGTACGGCCCCAATCGCGTAGACGAGATTAGTACCCGTGACGAAGTAACTGCGGATACGAACGTTGGCTTCATTGATTCCCGCATTCCCGTCCTGTGCAGCCATCCGGAGCACCGTGATGATATTTAATGTAAAAGCGAGCAGCATCCATTTTGTATGCTGAAAGCGTTTGTTTGAATTTGTCTGCATATAGAAAATAGTTAAGTGATGGCTGATCAAATTGTGTAAAGACTACTCCCACCAGGTCATGGCTTCCGCGACTGAGATTTCAAAAGGAAATTCATCGGACGATGCATCCGCGATGTATTCGCTGATGGATTGTTGATGTGTGGTGTTCTTTAGCATCGAATAGCGGGCGAACAATGCCTGGAAGAGAGATTGACTCTTTGACTTGTCCCAATTATTCTCTGCTGTCAGCTGAATCAATGTCTTGATTTCCTCGAGCAAATCTGCAACTGTTCCTACCAACGCATCGCCGGAGCCGGAAGTCAATGACGACGAAACGCCATTTTTCTCTGCCCCTTCTTCGGGAATGGATTCATTTCGAATCCCCATCACATGAACGTCTTCATTGGGAATTACCAGAACATTTTCATGCGACTTATTAAAAAATGATTTTCTCCAACGTGTTATTTCGTGAGCGTAGAGAAGTAACACTACGATGAAATAGTATGCACCAACAAGAATTGTAACGGTGACAAAAAATAATTCCCAGGAGATCGTATTGAACATGGCCTTCGTGTTTGATTCGAAGGCAAGGTGATCACATTGAGGAAAGTATATTCAATATTCTGACAGAATGGGGTATGATTTATTTACTGAATCACGTGGCTTATTTAAACAATCTTTCAACGTTCAATAGTAATTACAAAAAAGAAATCCCCGAAGTCCTGGACCCCGGGGATTTGCTTTGTCTATAGTTGGATTTACTATTCACGAAGATAAGATGATTATTAAGTTGTCTGTATAATCAAAAGGGATTAATTACAAAAACTTCCTCTTTTACTATCTCAGTATAACCCCAAAGAGTTACGTATCTACTCGATATACCTCTGTTTGAGTTTACACCATTCTGAAT
>JBGATZ010000505.1:0-3037 GCA_044228905.1 Cyclobacteriaceae bacterium
CGTGATTACCTGTAACAGAATAAACACCTAATGGAGCTTTTAATTTTTCGAAAATTGGGAGATACTCTTTTACTTCAGAAGCTTCATTATTCACTAAATCTCCAGTAAAAAAGATCATGTCTGTCTTTTCATTCAGCAACATCTCTACTCCCCCCTTTACGGCAGTCTTGTTCCAGAAACTCCCAGAATGAATATCGCTTACCTGAGCAATGCGAATCCCATCGAATGACTTTGGAAGATTAGGCAGATTGAGAGTTATTCTTCTTACCCTATAATCATGTGCACCTGAAATGATTCCGTAGGCAAATGCTCCCATCGGCAATGCAGTCACTGCCAGTGCAGTCTTAGATAAGAATTCAGAACGTGTGATTGCATCTCCCGGAAGACCTGGACCCGATCCTTTTTGGATGACATGTATCAACCAACGTACTCCTCTTTGAATGTCGTCAATAAACAATATTACTACTCCGAACATCTTTGAAAAGTAAGTGGCCACCAAACCGGTGATGATCCAGTTTCTGAAATTCGCACTGATCCGATACGGATCATCAAATGCCCACCACAATAACGCAGCAATGCTTAATACAGTCGGAACCCAAAACCCATAACGAGCTATATTCTTCCATAGCGGAGACCAGTCTTTACTTACGTTGACTACTGCCTGAAATACATAGGCATCTACAACAAGGAAGAAGATGGTGAAGAAGAAGAATGTCATGATCCTGTTTCTCATAAACGAAAAAAGTCGCCTTACTGTTTAGTAAGACGACTTTTAATCAATTTTATTTTAGTGAGCCACTACCGGACTCTCATCATGTTCTTCCGAAGTTTTGGGTCTGTTCTTGTAAACGCGGGCTTTCAATTTAGCAACCAGCAGATACATTACAGGCACCAACACCAGTGTAAGAATTGTTCCAAACACGATACCAAAGATCATGGTCCATGACAAAGGTCCCCAGAAGGCAACGTTATCACCGCCTAAGTAAATATGTGGATTAAATTCAGAGAATAATGCCACGAAATCAATATTAAAACCAACCGCTAACGGAACCAATCCGGCAGTAGCAGCCATAGCTGTTAATAATACCGGAGTCATACGGGTTCTTGCTGCTTCAATAATTGCTGCTTTCAGCTCCATGCCTTGAGCAACCAACAGATCAGTAAATTCTACCAGCAAAATTCCGTTTCGAACTACGATACCTGCCAATGCCAGCATACCCACACCAGTCATTACGACAGACACTTCCATTCTGAAGATGGCAAAGCCCAACAACACACCAATCACGCTGAACAGAATTTCCGCCAGAATGATCAATGGCTTACTAATCGAGTTGAACTGCATTACCAGGATCATGAGGATCAACATACCTGCAATTCCAAACGCTCTTCCCATGAAAGCAGTTGTTTCTGCAAGATCTTCCTGCTCACCTGTCATTTTAATTTCAACTGCATCAGGTTTAGGGAAATCATTCAATTTCTGCTGAATGATTTGCACCAATTCATTTGGGTTATATCCATTCAACACATTTGAGGAAACACTGATCACACGTTTCTGATCAATTCTTCGAATCCCGGCATAGCTATTGGAGTATTCCACTTTAGCGATCGCAGACAAAGGTACCTGACGAACCTGACCACCGGAAGCCATATCACGATAGGTAATTGGTATATTCATCAATGTGTTGATGTCATTGCGTTGATTTTCCTTCACACGCAACTGAATCGGGTAATCATCATTCTCGTCACGGAATTTAGAGACCTCAATTCCATAGATAGATGAACGAAGAATCTGTCCGATAGTCGCAGTTGAAATACCTTCACGGTTTGCTTTCTCCCGGTCAATGTTAACAACAATCTCCGGCTTATCACTTTGAAAATCTGATTTCAGTTCTTCTACTCCAGGAATCTGAAGTGAATCAAGATATTTTCTAGCTGCATCCGCAGTAGCTACCAGTTCATCAAAATTATCCGAGGAGAATTCGATGTTAATTGGCTTTCCGGTTGGAGGTCCACCTTGTTCCTGTGCTACAGAAACTTCGGCTCCTACAATTCCTCTTACCGCGTCACGAATTTTGTTCATGTAGTCACGCGTGCTTTGTCCATCTCTCTTTGAGAACTCAACAAATGCAACACTTACCTTCCCTAAATGAGGAACTGCTTGTTGTCCTCCTTCAAATGGGTCTTCACTCGCTCCTTTGGCAACGTTAGAGATGATTGATTTAACCATCGGATTAGGCTTTCCATCCAGCAGCATTGTTTTGTTTACACGTTCTTCAACAATACGCGTTACCGAATCAGTTACTCTCTGATCCGTACCAATAGGCATACGGATATACGCGAAAATGAAATTCGGATCTCCTTCCGGAAAAGGAACAACTTTTGGATTGCTCATTCCAAAGAAAACAAATGAGAAGATGAACAGGAAAAA
Source organism: Cyclobacteriaceae bacterium (assembly GCA_044228905.1). GTDB lineage: Bacteria > Bacteroidota > Bacteroidia > Cytophagales > Cyclobacteriaceae > ELB16-189. The sequence goes on from JBGATZ010000505.1 coordinate 2,429, forward strand.
TATAGAAATTATCACTCCAATAGGACGATATCCCTGAAGTACCCAAGTAATTCTTCTGGTGTACCATGCCTGAGCACGTGGCCATACATTGGTTTGGAAACCACTGATAACGCGTACTAAATAGAAATGATACAGACAGAATACCCCGAACATGAACACTACAAAGTTTGCAAATCCGAAAAGCCCTGCGATATAAGACACCAAAGCCATTGAACCCATCACAATAGCTGTGATCTTGAATCCCTTTGTGATTTTGGTTTCCGCATGTTCATGATCATGCTCGCTCATGAAGTCCACTGCAAAAACAGGGTTCATGATATAGGCTACCAATAAAGACGCAATCAACGCCACGATCAATGTTACCGGCAGGAAGAACATAAAGCTTCCAATAATACCTGGCCAGAACAAGAGCGGAGAGAATGGCGCTAAGACCACCAGTGTACCTGATAATACAGGAAGGAATACTTCACCGGCAGCCATCTTTGCCGCCTTCTTAATCGGTACTTTTCCATTGTCGTAAATCCGGTGTGTATTTTCAATAACCACAATTGCATCATCCACCACAATACCCAGGGCCAGCAGGAATGAGAACAAGGTCATCATGTTCAG
>JBGATZ010000506.1:0-2944 GCA_044228905.1 Cyclobacteriaceae bacterium
CTGGACAACGTCCTTGATTTCTTCCTGCGTGTAATAACCTCCGTAGCGTTGATGATCATAATCTTCCGGTTTTAAAAACGGACGATCTTTCGTGCGCGCATAAGTGGTCACTGTTTCATCTCGGTACGCTCCTATCTCCTGCAGCTTCGGATATTTCTTGATTTCTATACGCCATCCCTGGTCATCTGTAAAATGCCAGTGAAAGCGATTAAACTTATGATACGCCAGCAAATCAATGTATTTCTTAATGAACGAAACCGGGTACATGAATCGACCGACATCGAGGTGAAGACCACGATAAGCAAACCTAGGTGAATCCGTGACAGAAGCAAAAGCAATTTCCTTTCCATCCGCAGCAACCATTTGCATGAATGATTGGATGCCATAAAACAATCCGGCACTTGTATTGGCTTTGATTGTTACTCCCTGCTCATTCGAATTCAGTGAGTAACCTTCATTTCCGGAATCAGATGCGTTAGTGATCTCCAACCGGATTGCATTCTCTTTATCAGATTCAGAAACGATGGTCGCTTCTTTCTTTTTTAACTTAAAGAAGTCAACCACAAATTGTGCAGCTTGTTTTTCTTCATCCGTCTTGGCTATTATATCAACTACCTCATCATTCCATTGAACCGCGTTGGTTCCTACCGTCAATGAAACTGGTTTGGGTACAATAGATTGCGCTCTGGAAATGGCATCCGGGCTGGCTTGCTTTGTGGTGCATGCAGCAAGGGAGATACAGGAAATGAGGATTAAAAGTTTATTCATATATAATACAGGTTCCCGCTGATTCCGCAGATAACTGCAGATCTTAATTCAATTTGATCTGCGAACATTAGCGGAATCTGCGGGAAATTTTAATTTATTGTTTATCAAACACCAGATTTCTCACCCGCCCGCTATTCACTTTAAATCCATTCACCTTATTACTCTTATCGCGTATGAAGTCCACATTGCCAATAAACCATGCATTGCCTGAAAAAGAATCTTTCGCTTTGGCATTGAACTTAATATCATCGTGGCGTTGGTGTTTCGCTACTAACGTATCATTCACCACTTCAAACGTATAAGTAGTCAGCAACTCCGGACTGTAAAATGCTCCCGTGTATTCATTCAGCTTTACAGTAGACTTATCAAACTCTTCTTTCTTCTCAGGTGAAGGCGGAGTGTCTTTCTTCTTTTCTTTTTCTTCTACCAATTTATCTTTCAGGTAAAGATCAGCAATCTGATAAGCCATTCCCCCGGGGTTAAAAGAAGCAAGGTTACTGAATACGCTGATTGATATTTTCTCCTCGGGAAAACGAAGCAACATGGTGCGGTAACCTGCATCGGCACCGCCATGACTCATGGTTTTCAATCCTTTGTATATTCCATGCGACTGACCAAATGCATAGGGAATCGTATCACCCTTATTCAACACAAAACGCTGATCCATCAGCTTCATCACTGTGTCATTACCCACTTTGATATTTTGAAAGTTAGCAGCCCACTTACTCAGGTCCTCCACAGTTGTAAACAAACTGGTTGCTCCCGCATTGGCATAACTCAACACGCTTTTCTTATAACCATCAGGCGAGCGGTAATACGAATACGCCCTGCCCTTCACGATCTTTTCGTGATCATCATAAAACAACGTGTTCTTCATCTCCAACGGATCGAAAATGTTCTCCTTCGTCCATTCAGGAAAAGTTTTGCCACTCACGCGACTCACAATCTCTGCCATCAACGTAAAGCCTGTATTGCAGTACACATACTCCTCTCCCGGTTTGAAGTTGAGCTCCTTCTGACGGCTCACTACGCGCAGGATCTGATTCTTCGTGATCACGTCATCCAGTCTCCATCCGGCAAGCGCTAATAAATTCCATTGATCACGTAACCCACTTGTATGATGTACCAGATGATTGATCGTAATCGGAGTACCAAAGTCATTCATCTCAGGCAGGTACTTCCGGATGTCGTCATCCAATGAAATCTTGCCTTGATCTACTAACATGGCAATAGCAAATGAAGTAAACTGCTTCGATACGGAAGCGATGTGAAAGATCGTCTGTGGGTTATTCTTCACCTCCGATTCCAGGTCGCCATAACCAAAGCCTTTACTATAAATTACTTTACCCTCTTTCTGCACAGCAATCGTTGCACCCGGAGTCATTCCTTCACCAAGCGAAGCAGCCATTAACTGATCGATTCGCTTTTCAGGATCCGTGGCCAGCATCTCTACATTACTCAGCACCATCGCATACTTTCCTTCCTGCTCTTCAAATGGTTTCACCACAATCTTGTACACTCCGGATGAGTCTGCCGTGAACTGAAAATTTTCCGGTCCGCGTGAAGGATTATCCACCGATAATACTTGCCTGTTGGATGGACTATACACCTCCACAATCGCATCAAAGTTGATCTGATCGGCATAGCCATACACAAACGCATTGGGTTGCAGATTAACATGAAAGGTATCTGCCTGATGTTTGGCAAGTGCTTTCTCAATGGGCGTTTTGACGGTCAAATCAGATTGCTCTGCAATTAACGGACTACCCGATTGTTGTTTAGAACAGGAGATTAAAAGCACAACAGTGCTAAGGGAAAGTATTCGGATGAGCATAGCGGTAGAGTTAATTTGCTCAAGATAAGAAAATCATCAATAGCGGTCTCTCAAAATCACACAACAATTCTATCAAAAAAAAGGTAGCAGAAACAACTCTACTACCTTTCTTTAAAATATATAACTAGGTCCGTAGACTATTTCAGCCGTACACGACTAAAACATTATATGCGAAATCAAGCAAATATTTCAACTATTCTAAAATCGATCTCAACAGATTAAATTTAATGTTAACGGTCAATAAAATAAAACGAATCGTCAAGGCAGTCACATTTTATCTGACCACGATAAGTTTATTTGTAAATCTTTCACTTTCTGTTTTAAGAGTATAATAGTAAAAAC
>JBGATZ010000507.1:0-2968 GCA_044228905.1 Cyclobacteriaceae bacterium
CGATGAACAGAAAAAATCTGTTTTGGTTCGCTGTCTTCCGTGGATTCATTATAAACGGACCAACTACTCAATTGCTGGTTCTCATAGGTTTTGACTAACACTTTGTAGTACGATTTTTTCCCGGTTTTGAAATCTTCTTTGTGATAGGTCAGTTCCTGGATAGAGACTGCGTCTTTACTCAGATAGATGAGAGAGAATGGAATGACGAAGAAAGTGAGCAAGAGATAAAGAAATCCAGCGAGTCGATACCGCAAGGTTAACCGGCCGAGTCCATTGGCGAGATTAATTGGGATATCCTTTACGTAGGGGATAGGAAAGAAAATAAGCACTCCTATGAAGTTGAAAAGAAAGTGCGAGATCGCAATGCTGATTGCCGCATTTGAATTAGACATAGCAGCAATAAATGCTGTAATCGTTGTGCCCACATTTGCTCCCAGAATGAAAGGAACTGCTGCCCGGAGTTTTATCACTTTTTTTGCTACCAGTGGAACTACCAGCGAAGTGGTAACTGTACTGGAGCGAATGGCTGCTGTGGTGACCAGACCCCAGCCAAATGCTTTCAGTGGTGATTGAAAAAAGAATTGCTCTCTGGTATTGAAGCCGAGAAGATCAGTTAATACTTTTCTGAAGAACAGGATGGAGCCAAACAATAGTGTAAATGAGAGAATGATCAGAATAAATCCCTGATCAATGCTATTCACCATCAAATGAATAATTGGATCAAAGATCGAAAGAATAGAGAAGTTGGTTTTTGCGATACCTATTGGCTCATTGAAGAATGACGTAGCAATAAATTGAGAAAACCTCGAAAGAAATCCGTAATAGTACTCCAGCGGAAACAGAATGACTACAGTAAGAATATTAAAGAAGTCGTGATAGGTTCCTGCTGCCACTGCACGCCTGAATTCTTTTTTCTTAGTGATAAATCCAAGTGAAACGATTGTGCTGGTAATGGTTGTCCCCACGTTGGCACCCATTATGATAGGGATAGCCCCTTCTAACGTCATAGACCCGGAGGCCACCAGCGCAACAGTCATTGAGGTGGTGGTAGAGCTGCTCTGAATTATGGCAGTTACCAGTAGGCCAATGAATAATCCGGTAAATGGATTAGATGTGGCAAGAATAATTGTTTCTGCAGCGGTCTTCCCGAGATGTTGAAGGGAAGAAATCATAAGGTCCAATGCAAAGAGAAAGCTAAGCAGTGCAGCAAGAATGTATGCTGTATTCTTTAGAATGATTTTGCCTCTGCTTTGCCCCGAAGGTGAAACAATTGGTTCAATCTCGTCTGTGCTCATCCCTGTAAAGATATAAAGTAAGCGACAGATTGAAATTCATCTTAACAAAGACTTAATCTTGGAAATGTTACTTGATTGCCAGTTCGTTAACAGCCATCCAAGCCATAAGTCCTGGGGAAATCTTCAACGCATCTTCGTCAATGTCGAAAGTAGGTGTGTGAATGTAGGAAGTGATTCCTTTGGCTTCATTACGTGTGCCCAGCCGATAGAATGAAGCGGGGATTACCTGCGAATAGTAAGCGAAGTCTTCCGAACCCATGGAGATATCCAGATCCACTACGTTTTCTTTTCCCACGTATTGTTCAGCAGCATTCCTTATCCTTCGGGTGACCTCCGGGTTATTTTCCAGATAAGGATAACCACGGGATAATTCAACTTCACATTTTGCTCCCATTGCTTCGGCTATGCCGGTTGCCATTTTAATAATCTTATTCAGTCCGTTTTCACGCCACTCTTCATTGAGTGCACGGAAGGTTCCTGCAATGTTTACTTCGTTGGGAATGATGTTTGTTGCACCATCGCCAATGATCTTTCCGAAAGTCAAAACTGTTGGTTGCTTGGGACTCGAATTCCGGCTGATGACTTGTTGTAACCCGATGATGATATGTGAAGCAATGACTACCGGATCAACAGTCAATTCTGGAGTAGCGCCATGGCCACCCTTTCCAATCACTTTCAGATAAATTTCATCACTACTGGCCATATCATCCCTTCCCTAAATCCGATTTTGCCAACCGGAATCAAAGGCATTACATGCTGGCCAATGATTGAAGCTGGTTTTGGATTTTCCAATGCGCCATCGCGAATCATGTATGAAGCTCCACCCGGATTTTTTTCTTCCCCAGGTTGAAAAATCAACTTGATTGTTCCTTCAAACTGATCTTTGATTTCATTAAGTATTCTTGCTGTACCCAGCAGCGATGATGTGTGGACATCATGACCGCATGCGTGCATCACACCCGCATTCTTTGATTTGTATGAAACATTGTTTTGTTCTTCAATAGGCAATGCGTCCATATCAGCTCTTAATGCTACTGTTTTTGAAGATGGATTTTTTCCTTCAATCAAGACCACTAATCCGGTATCAGCCACACCTTCCTGGGGCTTAAGTCCGGCAGTTTTTAAATTCTCTGCTACAAACTTCGCAGTTTTGTATTCCTGGTAGGATAGCTCAGGGTTGGCGTGCAGATGTCTGCGCAACTTTATTGTGTCTTCTGCTAAAGCGATTGACTTTTGCTGAATGGATTGAAGAAGTGACATAAAGCAAAAATAGGTAAATCCTTCTTAGTGCTTTAAATCAAACTATAATTGAATCGGTCTACAAATGTTTGTAAGCCGCAATTATTTGATTAATACTTTCTCAGGAACAAGAATTGAATTGGGGAATAATCGCTTGATGCGAACCAGATCCTTCTGAGCTTCAAGTTTGGTGTAATAACTTCCAGCAGTGACCCTAAACTTCGGCTGGTTATATTGCAAAGAAGTCAATAACTCGTTCATATCACTCATTTTTTTCTTTGCGTTGCTGGCTTCTTCGCGGTTTGTACCGGAATAAATCTGAATGGTATATCCATCAACAAATTTCCTCACCTGGTTCAATTTATCCACACTATCCAGTACTGCGTCCACTTTGGTATTTACATTCAATACCGGTTTTTCCACGTATGTCTTAG
>JBGATZ010000015.1:0-24303 GCA_044228905.1 Cyclobacteriaceae bacterium
TTTCATCCATTTTGGCAATTTTCAGTTTATCCATAATGCCGAGATAGGTGAAAAGCTGATGAAGATTCTGTCCTTTTTCCAGGCCGCCTACATAGTGAATCCCTGAATCGAAAATGACTTTATCGCGCGCGAATGTCTGGAGCGTACCACCAATTTGTTTGTTCTTTTCTAATACGCAGACCTTGTAGCCTTCCTTGGCGAGAATAACGCCACTGACCAGACCACCTAATCCACTTCCTATAATTACTACATCGTATTCCTCCATGAGTCAGTCTCAGATCAGTTATTTGTTTTCCGGACTACAAAAATAGTATTTGACGTAAACTTTGTCTCATCAATAATTTCGGTAGTGAGATTATGTTTGGCAGCCGCATTGATGATTGTTTCTCCAGACATAAAATTCAGTTCATTCGTTGATTTATTGAACTTCATGAGTTTAACAGAGAAGAACTCGGAAAGTTTTGTGCCACGATGCTTTTGAGTAAGGTCTTTATTGCCTTCCCGGATAATTACTGCACCACCAGGGTTAAGAGCTTTAAATGCATTGTTCAGAACTTTTAATTGCTGATCTGAAGGTAAGTAGTGTAGTACATCGCTAATGATGATGATGTCGTAAGGCTTATCAATTTGGTATTCGGTTACATCTCCGTATTCAAAATTGATGTTTTCGTTTTTTGAATAGCAGTGATTAGCCGTAGCTATTTTGTCTTCGTCATAATCTACACCAGTTATCCGTCTTTTATCCGAGAGAAAATGGAGCATGTAGCAGAGAAATCCATATCCACAACCCAGATCGAGAATGGAGCCTTCTTCAGGAATAAGTTGATTGAATGTTTCGTAATTTCTTTCAAGTCTGAGTTTGATGCGAAGGTACCATTCTAATACCGGACCTTTGAACAGGTAATTGCTAATCAGCTTTCGCTTAAAGTAAGCAGGAGTTTCTTGTTCTTTGGAAAGCCTTGCATACTCTTCTTTGAAATAGCGACTGATCTTTTTTGTTCGCTCCGAATAGGTGGCTCCGAATTGTGTATCGGCTGGTGAAATACGAGGAAGGAATTTCAGAATCATCAAACCTTCATCCACATACAATTCATTTTTACGAATCATATTTCCGGAACCGTGAATGACTAAAGGAAGTATATCTGCTTGTAACTGTTCAGCTAAAAAGAACGCGCCTTTATGAAAGCGTGTGATCTTTCCATCTCTTGTACGAGATCCTTCAGGAAAAATGAGAATGGAATAACCTTGCTCCATCCGTCCTTTCATCCGTTCCAGATTCACATCTACACCTTCTTCCACGGGATAATATTCTGCCAATCGAACAACAAAACCGAATACGCGGGAATTCCAAACCCATGAATTAGTGACCAGTAATAATTTCGGAGTAAGAGATACAGTGGCAAGGATGTCAAGAAAAGATTGATGATTGGCGATGATGATTGCAGGCTTATCAAGCGATTGATTGTTGTAGATTACTTTTTGTCTCACGCTCATTGAAATCGGAATAGTGAGACTGATAAACTTTTGAATAATGGTATGAAAAGCCAGTTTCATTTTCTCTCGATGAAACGGCCATACTTTTAGCATCAGGAATCCAATAATGCTTAGGACAAACGCACCAACAACATAATACGTGTAAGGAAAAAGTGATTTGAATGTTCCCCACGCTGTGCGTGGAGTTTCGCCTCTTGAAGCTGGTTCGCTGATCATCAATCTGAAAAAGAAGGGCTCCAATGTTTGTGACATGATGAATACACAAACAATACCGATGATGGAAACAGCTGCGATTGATCGCAGCGCAGGATGTTGTGCGAAGATCAATACACCAAGTCCTGAGATGGTGGTGAGCGCTGAAAGAAAAATAGAAGTCTTGATGGAGGGCAAACTCTTTTTACCTGTTCGGTATTCCTGTTGCAATCCATCCATGATGAAGATGCTGTAGTCATCGCCTAATCCAAATACAAATGTCGAAATCATCACGTTGATGATGTTGAACTGAATTCCTACCAACGCCATGATTCCCAGAATCCAGATCCAGGTGATGAGCATGGGGATGAAAGTGATGAGTGTTAGTTCAATTCGGCCATAGGCGAGGAGCAATGCGACAAATACGAGAATAGAGGTGAAGGTTACGATGAAATTGAAATCGGCATGCACTAATTCAACGAAGGCATTGGTAAGCATAGATTTATCCAGTGCATGTATTTTGGAAGAAGATTCTAATTGTTCGTAGAGTTTCGCTTTTTGATTAATATCAACCTGCGCCAGCGTGACAATGGAAACGTCTTTACCTTTCTCTGTGATATAATCATCAAAGAAACTTACGCGGATAATCTGTAATGCCTTGTTATCAATGGGAATATATCTTTTATTGATCAGTGAATCAAAATTGGAAAAGAGGGTAGAGGAAAATTTCAATTTAGCTCCTTCTTCATGAACGATTTTAGATACGTTTTCTTTCTTGTTTTTCGTCCAGTACGTATTCCATTTTTCTATTCGCTGCTTTTGCAGTGAATCAGAAATGATAAAACCAGACACAGATGAGAGTTTGTTAATTACTCTTTTTTGTTTCAAATTATTTAAAAGAGGAGTAATCGCATCGTTATTTCGCAGTGCTTCTTCTAAAGTAGAACCACTTGTGACCAAAAAGACAGATCGTAAAGAGTATTCATTTACTTTATTTAATTCATTTTCTGATTGCTTCAGGTCTTTGCTCATGAAATTCAAGCTATTCATGTCGCTATTGAATTTCACCTGACCAGCGAAATAGTAAAGAACAGGAGTAAGAAGAAGTATGAAATAGACAAGGTATTTATTTGATTCCAGTTGGTAAGAAGAAAGTTTATCAACCCAGGTATTGGAGTGATTTAAACCGAAGAAATCATCTTTTACTAAATGAGGTAAAAAGATTAGAGAGCTCAGGGAAGCACCGATCAAACTGAATCCGGCAAAGAGACCAAGGTCTTTGAGAACGCCAGCGTTGGCAAACTGCAAGCAAAAGAAAGCAAGCACAGTAGTAGTACTTCCAATGGTCATCGGGTATACAAGATCTTTGATGACTTCACGAACATTGGCTGTATGTCGAAGATGTGAAAGGAAATGAAGAGAGTAATTAACCGCAATTCCCAGGATCACAGATCCTGCCGCAATGGCAAGAACGGATATCGAGCTTTTAATTAGATAAATACCTGAAAGAGCAAATAGCCCACCGAAGAGAACAGGAACAAGGATCAGAAGAGGAGCAGATACTTTTCTAAGGAACCCAAACAAGAAGACAATAAGCAGAACTACCATCAAACTGACAGTGAGAATAATATCTTTGTTTAATTGCACTGCATTGCCTGCTGCCACTGCTGCCGATCCAAAGTAAGATGCATGTACCTGAGGATGTAAAGCGTCTAATCGAGATAGGGAATTGTCGATTGCCTCGATCATCAATGTGTTATGTCCTGTGTCATTTGGAGGATATGTGGGCATGATAAACAAGATCAGATGACGATGATCTTTTGTCAAAATGTAATTTTCGTAGAGTTCGTAGTTTTCGTCATATTGAACCTCCCTGAGCTTTTTTACGGCAAGCATCGAAATGCCAATTGGATCTTTAGCGATGATTCGTTTCAGAACAATGCCAGCGGGAGAGATAAGTTGATTGTAATTATTTTGTAATGCGGTTTTTAATGCTTCAGGTTGAGTAAGCGAATCCAGTACCTTATAATCGCCTTCATTGAGAAAGATGGGTAGGTAATCATGCAATGTGGAGAACATCTGTAGCGTCAGCTGATCATCTACTTTGTAATTAATGTTCTTGATGTACAGGCCTGCGTTCTTCTGAAGATCCTCAACCAATGTTTCTGTGTATGCAATTAAACTATCCGGATTAGCCTCGGCAGTAGAATCTTTTAGTGAGACCATAACAACCAGTTTCTCTGCAAACTTAGAGTCCTGGAATACGCGGGTCAGCTTATCTATTTTAGTGTCATTGGGAAAGAACCGTGATACATCCTCTTCAATGGTGATCCGGCTTGCACCAATTCCCATCATAATCAGCAATCCCACGAAAGTGAGATAGAAAACAGTACGGTATTTTCTAAAATAATCGTAGATGCTTAGGAACAGGTACTCCATGTTACTTCACTTTCTTAATGGCAATAATTTGAATGACGTAACTCAGCAATCCAAAGAGAGTGCCAGCACCAATAGCAAGCGTGATGGCACCTAACGCATATTGAATCAGACTATTTTTAAACGTGACCAGGCTGATGTCCTGATTAAACGAAAGGTCAACGGCTTGACTCCCCATCCACATCTTGCCGGTATAATGGCTCAGAAACAAAATAAGGGGGATCATGGGAGGAAGACTGATGTTAGCCGCGATAATCACCAGTGCTTTGTTGAGTTTGAAGACGATAGAAAGTGCAATAGCGATCAATAGCTGAAATCCCCATAATGGTATTATTCCCATAAAAATACCAAAACCAATCGAGATAGACTTTACCAGAATAGATTCGCCTGGCGTAAATAAGGTTTCTTTAAAGACCTGAACGAAGTTTTTTTTTTAATGCTCCGGAAGAAATCGCGGGGCTTGATGTAGAGGAAGGCTATCGTCACCAGCACCGTATTCAATACACTGATGCGTGAAAAATCTTTGAAGGGCCGGAAGTGAGAAACGCGTACACCTTTCTCTGCGTAAAACACTTTTACGGGAACAGAAGTAACAGCAATTCCACTCCACACAGATCGAACAAGCACTTCAATCTCAAACTCAAACTTTACAGTAATGAATTTTAGTTTCTCCATGGCACGGATGGGATAGAGGCGATACCCTGACTGCGTATCGGGCATGACCAATCCGGTCTCCACCTTAAACCAGAAATTGGAGAACTTGTTTCCAAAGCTGCTCTTTCCAGGAACGGCTGATTGGTTCAGGTTACGTGCTCCGATAATGATTGCATCTGGAGTAGCTTCTAATTGATCAATGAATTTGTAAAGATCATCCGCAAAGTGCTGTCCGTCCGAATCAATAGTGATTGCATTGTCATAGCCCAGAGACAATGCCTTTTTGAATCCCTGACGTAACGCCCAACCCTTGCCTACGTTCTTCGCATAGCTTACTAATTGAATCTGAGGATAGGCCTTTAGGATTTCAGAAGTCGCATCGGTTGCCCCATCATTAACCACTAAAACATCATTGGTGTATTTAAGTACTTCGTCTAGGACGGACTTCAGGGTCTTTTCATTGTTGTACGTTGGAATTAACACACAGGTCTTGTGCTGACGAAAACGTTCCTGTATAGAAATGCTGTTCGTCATGCTGGCTTGAATACACTTTTAAGTTTGAAGTAAATGATATCGGCAGAAAAGAGAGCGGCATTTACTTTTAGCCCTTCAGTGCTTTGTTCTGATTTGATCTCCGCCTGAATAGTATCGGTTGTTGTTGGATCCAATACGGAAAGAAACTTGAGATGATCGGCCTCACTAAGCAAAAGTTTTTCCTTCAATTCTTTTTCAAGAATTTCCTTTACCATCTGCATCATGCAAACTCCGGGAACAACCGGTTGCCCTGGAAAATGGCCTTCAAAAATAGAATGTTGTTTATTGATTTTCAGGGTGGCGGCAATGGTCTGCTGTTCTATTTTTAAATCAAGAATGTGAAAGAAATCGTTGAGAAGCATAACTACCTGTTCAGTTTTTTTAAACTGATTTGCATATCAAAAGTGTAATGCTGCAAATGTACGGAATCGGGTGCGAGTTGACTCTTTCCGGTCATGATCATTTGTACTTTTTTCTTGCCTTTTCCTGTCTTTTCTGCTCTGAAAAATGAAGTGCAATCTTTGTCGGTAATAAAGTAGTCAGTCTCTTTTTCTTTGGTCTGGGCAAACCATGTTTCGTTTCCAGAAGAATAGGAGGTAAGTGATTGTCTGGCATCCGGCAGCATCATTAACTCGAAGTCTTTACGAAGTGTATTGATAACTGCCTTATTGCTGAATTTATTTACCGCTTGTTTGACGTTGAATTCTCCAGTGGCTCTAAACTCAAAATCAAAGAAGGTAAGCCCTGCTTCGTTCGTGAAAACCACCCGAAGAGAACTATCTGGCATTGACTTGAAAAATAGTAATCCACTGATGTGTTTGCCCATCACGTCCACAGAGGCATTATACCAATCCGCAGTAAACGAAGGTTTGAATTTTTGAATGCAAGCCGGGTTAACGCTTGAAGACAAAAGTTGTCCTGGATAGGAGGCACATCCCGTCAAAAAACTGAGACTACTTAATGATAAACAGATCGTCACTAATCGTAGCATTCAGTTCCTTTTGAGTAAAACGAATAAGAGTATTGTCACCGATTGGCTCACGAAGATCGATCATGGAAACGGAATAATCCTTTTTATCAGCATAAACCAAAACAGTTTGAAAGAATTCTTTTAATGATTTGCCTGAGGGTGTCATTTCCAGCAACCAGCTGCTTTCATTCTGAAACACGCGAACAGAGAAATCTTTATTGTCGAGGATAGTTCCCCGTACGCAATCTACAACGATGCGATTAACTTGCTGGAATAATTTGTTCGATTTGACATTCATCTTGTTCTCTTTGTCATGTTCTTTGATCAGGATCTGATCGCCATTCATGATCAATAGATACTGAAATGGTTTTTGATATTCAATGCGCACACGATTTGCCCGTTTGAAGTTGAATTTTCCTTCCGAGAGAATTTTCTCTTCTAATACGGATAGATTCTTCTCCTGAGTAAAATTACTTCGGATGGATTGAATCTTTTTTGATTCCGTAGAGAATGTGGTTTTAAACTGGGTAATGTTTTCTACTGCCGTGAACCCCTTGTATTGAGCAAAGGTGAGGTTAGTAATCATCGTTAGGAATACTAACAGCATCATTGTCAATGAGCTTCTTTCAATTTCAAATCTTAGAAATGACTTACACATAAGGTCTTTCATTCAATAACTCATCCAATCTAGCAACTTTTAGTCCATTTTTCGTGATGAATTCAATCACTCTTGGCAGAATGGCAATAGTGGTTTCGCTAAAGTCATGGAACAGAATGATGTCACCGGCTTTCAAGTTTTCCGTTACTGCTTTGAATAATTTTTCTTCGTCTTTAGTTACGGTGTCCATTGAGCGAATACTCCAGCCAATGGTCTCGTAATTTCCCTTTTTAATTGCCTTCGCCAGGTTAGGGTTCGTTACTCCGTAAGGCGGTCGGAAGAAACGAGGTTTGACTTTGATGAAGTTTTCAACAGCCACATTAGTGAGCCTTAGTTCTTCACCCATTTTATCTGCCGATTGCAAATCGAAAAGTTTTCCGTGCAAGTAGCTGTGATTGCCGATTACATGACCTTCCTGATGGATGCGATTCAATAGATCACGATTTTCTGTGACACGTTTGCCAATGCAAAAGAATGCTGCTTTTATTCTGTACTTATCGAGAATGTCCAAAATGCGTTCTGTTTTGCCTTGTATTGGACCGTCATCAAACGTAAGAGCTACTGAATTGCTTTCTGGTTTCCCTTTGAATTTTACTTTGGTGAAGAACTGAGCTGAAAGAACAGCTGCTCCGTATGCTTTAATTCCTATAAGGACTGCAAGAAGCAGAGCATAAGACCATAAAGAAATACTAGTTGATAAATGAATGATGATCAGGGCGATCAATATAATAGAAGCAACGATGTTTATATTCCTGTTATTCATTTATGCTTCCACTAAGATGAATGAATGATGATCACCCAGGTATTGATTGTAAATCAGAATTCGATTTATTCTTTTATCGGATGTTTTACTTTGCCATACCGAATCGGGGACTGCTTGTTCTTTCAGGATTTTCGCTGCAAGCCAAAGTGCAAATGCATTAGCTGTGGGATATTCTCCGCATAAGTGCTTATAAGCTCCAATAGATTTATTAGCGAAGAGTTGACTGATAATAGTTTGATAAGTCTGATCTGTTTGATGATCTCCGTTTTTACCAGTTAGTATAAAATCAATACCCTCTGATGATAATGAGTGTTGAGTCAGGAACTTATTGATTTTTAGCTTTAACTGTTCAATATCTTTAGGCTTGTAAATGGTAGCTACTCCTTTTACTTCAGCGTAAGTGCTATTAGTTTTCTCTTTCGAGAAGACAAAATAAACAGAACCTTCACCTTGTATTGTTTCCCTTTTGAATATGGGAAACCGATTAAGAATTTCAAAACTCAAGTCGGTCATTTCATCCACTCCACCCACCAGGATATTTTGATGTTCATCAATACTCATTAATCCATCCAGCAACGCATTTTCAAATGAAAAAGCGCGTTGTGAATAAGTCTGATTATACCCCAGGCATTGCAATAACAGCGCGATCTGTGAGCCAATGGTGTTATGTGTTGACTGGATGAAAGGGGTAGGGTTTAATGCCTGCTCTTTATTGGAGATCATTTTGGTTAGAAATGTTCCTGTGTCATCCAGGCATCCGTAAGCAGTTCCTGTAATGATGGCATCTGGCTTTTCAATGCCCACTTGCTTTAAAGCAAGTTGAGCAGATGCAACACCCATTTTCAGAATCCGGCTCATTCTCCGAAGTAACTTCGGCTCGATCCAATTCGCGTAGTCTGGCTCAACGCATGTTAATCGATTGTCAGAATCCGGTTGAAGTGGATTTAAGAAATCGGTTCCTTCAAAAGTGTGTTGAGGAGATATAGCTCCAATTCCATTTATAAATGCTCCCATCACGACTTAGAAAAAATGATGGATGAGCAATTTCCTCCGAAGCCAAATGAATTACTCAAAACATGCTTGATGGACAAACCACTTTCAAACTTATGTTGAGGGTTATAATTCAATTCAGGTATTCTATTCTCAAAGCGAAGATTGGGATAAACACAATTGTTGATGAGTGATAATACGGAAAACACTGCTTCGATTCCACCGCTTGCGCCTAGTGTATGACCAGTATATGCCTTAGTCGAACTACAACTGGGTACTTGTTCAAATAACCGTTGAACGGCAGTTCCTTCTGAGCTATCATTATTTTGAGTTCCAGTTCCGTGCAGGTTGATGTAATCAATATCTTTTGTTTTTAAGTCCGCCATGCTTAGTGCGTTACTCATCGCCATGAACGACCCTCTTCCTTCAGGCGAAGAGGCGGTCTGATGAAATGCATCATTGGTATTGGCAAAGCCAGAGACGAGTGCTAATGATTGAAGGTTTTCTTCCTGAAGAACCTTGTCAGAAACTAATACCACATATCCGGCACCTTCTCCCAAATTCAATCCTTGTCGATTGGCATCAAATGGACGGCATGGGTTCTTATCCAGAATCATCAAACTGTTAAAACCATTCAAAGTAAACTTAGTGAGCGCATCGGTACCTCCGGCAATCACAATATCGAGCTGATTTTGTGCAATCAGCCGTGAACCTAACTGTATTGAGTTTACGGATGACGAACAAGCTGTATTGATGGTAGAAATAAAATCGGTAGACTGAATTTGTTCCGCAATCCATTCAGTACTACTTCCGCATTCGTGGTCAATCACATCATGGAGATGCCCTTTCGTTTTATCTTCAAGAAAATCAATAATGAAATTTTCTGTACGATCCATTCCCCCAACGGTCGTGGCAGAGATTAATCCGGTTCTATACTTTGAAAGATTTTTAATTCCCGATTGACGCAGCGCTTCCCGAGCAGCGGTTAAACCAAGTAAGGAAGTGCGACTATTTTTCTTTTTGAGTCCTAACCGTTCAAAAAGTTGCTGGTTGGATAGTTTCACCTCGCCAACAGGAAGTTCATTTTTGTGAACGGTATCGAAAAGTGTAATGGGTGCAATACCAGATTCACTCAGTTCCAGGGAACGAAATACTTCTGCTACGTTATTTCCGATAGCACAAATACATCCCAGACCAGCAACATGAACCCTGGCTTTCAAATTCTATTTAGGTTGATGTGTTTTAATATACTCAGCCATCGTATTGATTGATTGGAAGATCTTAGGACCTTCCTGTGGATCGGTAATCTTGATATTGTAATGCTGTTGCAGCAAAACGATTAATTCCAATGCATCGATAGAATCCAGTCCGAGTCCCTTCACGAATAAAGGTTCGTCATCAGCAATATTTTCTGCTTTCAGGTGTTTCAGATTCAGTGCTTCAATGATTTGATTCTTCAAATCAGTTTTTAGTTGATCCATAATACTGGTTGTATAATTTATTGACCATGTCACCTGTATGTGCTATGGCCTCATTGTGTTCTTTTTCCTCCACCAAATATAAAAAAACATCAGGTGTCTTTCCGTTGTACTCCACCCATCCGACAATACAACTTTTGGAGCCACGCGATAGCAGGTGGTTCGCGTAATTTGTAATAAAATTGGTGTCAAATTGTTCCGTGATAAAGAAAGCGTTTTCTCCCTTTAGTCCATGACGAATACATACTTCTGCAGCTACAATGTTGGGTAACGTGTAAACAAATAGGGAAGGACTGGCAATCTGTTGAGTGCTTTCAAAATACCTTTTGTCGGTCTCCAAACTTGAGCTTGCATTAGAAAATACAACGGCAGTTTCTTCAGGTCCATACTCTTCATTCAATTTTCTCCCTTCTAATAGAATCAAAGAGGCAAGTAGCCCCAATTGAGAAAGGCGATCCATTTTATAAAACTTCGGATAGTTTGGATTCAGGAAATCGTATGCAGCCTGAAGAAATTCGTCAAGTGCATCAGTTGGTTTTCCAGAAAATAGTAACTCTCCATTTCTGAAGATCTGCTTATCCCTGATCGCACTATAAGAAGTAATGAAATTCAAAATGAGATCAGGAAGTTAAAGATTGAAGCTGAATCATCCGCGCCAGTTTTTTCAAGGCTGTGTCATGATTCTTTACATACGGATTGCTTTGATCCCACACATAACCAGCCAGTACGGAGCAGATCTGTCTCTTGATTTCCGGATCTTGCTTCGTAGTATAAAATATTTGTTCCAGCGTGCCATCGTACCAGTTAGTGACATACGACCGGAATGTATCTACGCCTTGTTGAATATATTTCGTATAGTCTTTATCCCAGTCGATTTTTTCACCACGCAATTGGCGAACAACCAATTTACTTGCGGTATGACTGGATACAGTTGCAAACATCACACCTGATGAAAAGATCGGATCCAAAAATTCAGTTACGTTACCCGTTAACACAAATCCCTTTCCGTAAAACTTATCAGTTGTGGCAGACCATGATTCAAGTTTTCTAGGTTCAAATACAAACTCCGCGTTGCTGAAACGTTCTTTCAGGTAGGGGTGCCGATTGACCAGTTCATTGAATTGAGCTTTTAGATCACCCGGAATTGTATTGAAGAAGTCGTGACTTCCAACAAAGCCCATTGAAGTAACACCATTCGAGAAAGGAATAATCCATACCCATGTGCCTGGTGCATAACTTACAATAGTAATGCGGTTGGGTTCATCAAACTTCATTCGGTTTGGATCCTGAACATGTGCAAAGACAGCTTTACGCTCACTCAAACTCGAAGGCTTATCCAGATTGAACAAACGAGGAATCACTCTTCCATATCCGCTGGCATCTACAATGAAACGGGCATCAATGGTTTCGATCGATCCGTTCTTATGTTGTATTGTAGTTGTAGAACTTTCATCTTCATGAAACTGAATTCCGGTAACAGTAGTTTCAAATGCAACCGGTACACCTCTGCCTTCTACTGCCTTGATTAACGTTGTGTCAAACTCTGCGCGAGGTACCTGCCAGGTCCATGTCCAACCCTTGGTGAATTGATCACCGAAATTATAATCAGCAATTACTCCGTCTCTCACGAATTTTGCTCCGAACTTCTCCTGGAATTTTTTAGCCTTGACGGTTTCGAGTAATCCGGCATCTTCCAATACTTCCATGCATCTGGGAAGTAAACTTTCACCAATGACAAAGCGCGGAAATTTCTCTTTCTCTACCACGCGTACGCTGAATCCTTCCTTTTGAATCATTGCTGCAGCAATACTTCCGGCCGGGCCGGCACCGATAACTAATACGTCTGTTTTAGTCGCGCTCATGTTTCTAATTTTCTTTCCTGATAATCATTGCGGCATTGCATCCGCCAAAACCGGAAGCCGTCTTCAGAAAAGTAGTTATTTCTTTACGTTCTAATTTCTTAATTACATTGACAGGTTGACTTACACCTGATTCTTCAAATCCTAATGAAGGAATAAGTTCATTGTTTCTTAATGCCTGCACGCTGATGACTGTCTCCAATACACCTGCTGCACCTAAGGTATGACCAAAATATCCTTTCAGGCTATTCAATGGAGTCTCGCCCATTTCAGCAAGATGAAAAGCTTTGGCTTCCATTTCGTCATTATAAATGGTTGCTGTACCGTGTGCGGAGATAAAGTTAATTTCACTTTTATCTATATCCGATTTTTTAACTGCGTTTTGTATTGCAGTATTAAGTTCAGCGCCTGTGCGGGACGGTCCTGAAATATGATTGGCATCATTGCTTATTGCGTCTCCTAATATTCGAATACTCTTTTTTGCTCCGTTTAATGAAAGATCTGAGGAAAGAATAACCGTAGATGCGGCTTCACCCAAATTGATTCCTTTTCTCTTCTTATCAAATGGCCTGCATACCTCCGGACTCAACGCCATCAAAGATTGAAATCCTGAAATAACAAAGTAGGAGAGAATGTCTGCTCCGATAATGATCGCATGATCGTATTGACCACTTTCCAATAAATATTTTCCGGTAGATATGGCCATCACACCAGAGATGCAGGCATTAGATATAACTACGGGTGTGTTGGAATTGTTAAAGTGCTTCGCAATGATTTTAGCAGTCCCTTGAAGATGAATTCGCTTGTCATGGTCGTTACCTTGTTCAAGCAATTCGATATTTCCCTTCGTAGTGGAAAGAATAAAGATTGTTCTCCTGGACGCTGGATCAATCGGTGTATTGCTAATTGCTTCTTTCGCAGATTGGATGGCTATTTTTTCAAATCGGGTAAAATGTTCATCGCTATTAAGATCACTGTTAATCTTACCGAGATATAGTTTTTCTTTTATTCCATCATACTGAATAGGAGATATTCCTGTCTTTTCTTCGCGAATGCAACGATAGTTCTCCTCAGTGGTTAAGCCGAGGGATGAAACAATATTATCGGCAACGATCCAGATCGATTTCATTGTAATACCGCCTTCCATTTTTGTTTCCAGGCTTCCAGGAAGTCAGGTACTGTGAGATGTAGCTGAAATGTTTTTACATCTACGAACACTTGCGTAGTGGATCCGGTAGCTACTAATTCTTTGGTAGCAGCTTCGATCATTCTATACTCAAAGTATAGTTTGGCCGCAGGGGTATCTACGTAAGTCACTTCTACGATCACACTCTCTCCATATCGAAGTGGTTTTTTGTAATCACAATGAACAGAGACGATGGGCACAGCAAACCCTTCCCTGTAAACATCCAGATAGGAGATGCCATAATGCTTGCCAAATGCTTCACGTCCATCTTCAAAATAGCGAACGTAGTGACCATGCCACACTATCCCCAAAGGATCGGCTTCATTGAATCGTACGGTAACTTCGGTTTGGTATTGGAGCAAGGCAGCTGAGAATTAAAGATTAAGCGTTCTTACGATAGTATTTCTTTCTCCATCGTTCGTAATCGCTTCTTCGAATGTCTTTCAATGTTTTGTAAATGGCGCCAGCCCAGTAATTGCGCAGCCCGAAGCCACTTGGGGATTGAGTCATCTTCTCCGTCAGTAGTACTTCTTTGGTGTCCATATTGACGAATGTGATCCAGATAATGCTCTGCTCAGCGGGTTTATTGAAGGTTTCAATGTTGAATAATAACCCAATGCCTGTTAATCCCTTAAAGTCATATTCGTTGATGATTGATTGGATATCGGCAGGCTTCAGAAAATGATCGTTCAGATTATCAGCAAACATATTCTCCATATTCAGCTTACCGTTGTGTGCCATGGCAACTCGCACTTCCTGATCCATTTTCGGCTTATCCATTGCTAATGCCACATCAAACTTTTCGCTTTCTTTGATCATCAGATAATTCAACGACTCGAGAATTTCCCGCGTATGATCTCCGTCTTTCCATAGCTCTTTATCGCCTACAAGTTTGGTTGCTGTAAAATCCAGACCAAGCCAGGTGATTTTGGCCTTGTAGTTGAACACGTCATTCCTTGTTTGTGCACGAAGGGCAAAACAGGAAAGCAAAAGCCAGACAATCAAAAGGGATTTAAATCTCATTTTTTAACAGTAGGTTTTCTCATAAAAATGAAATCGCCACCTTCATCACCGGTTTCTGCGATTACTCCTTCCTGAGGTACGGTAGCACTGTTGTTAATGACGGCAAGACGAATACTATTAAATAATTGTTGTGAAGGAAGAAACTGTTCCTGATTTTGTGTTAATCGTTTAAGAAAATATTCTACGAATACAGAACGGTCAGGAACAGCAGTTAGTGTTCCGCTTGTAATTGCCCTGCGACTGGGAAGTTTATACAGAAGCTGATAATCGATAGAAGCTGATTTGATGGCGCTGGCATCACGGGTCCGGAATATGCCACCACTGAAACAAGCATCACTCACAAGCAACGTATGAGCCGAATTGATGCCGCGTAGTTGTTCTCTCAAATCACTATTTGAAAGCCAATTAGATGGATCAGTTGTAGTGGCATCCTTTGGCCACCAATATCCCTGTTTGATTTTTTCATCCCAGAAACCATGACCGGCATAGAAGAGAAGTAAATTATCATTTGCGGATACTCTGTCGCGAAGTTTGTAAAGTGCTGAAAAGATTTCTCCTCGTGTTGGGTTTTCAAGCAATACGATATTGCCGGGAGCAAAGTCATAGAATTGCCCAAGCGTTTCTTTCATCTTGCGGGCATCACTCACCGGATGTTCAAGATTCAGGCGAGGGTCGTTGTATTTGGATACTCCAATAAGCAACGCAAAATACTGACCACTGGGCTTTACCGCTTTTGCTCCTGTTGTAGCTGGCGTAGTTGTTGATTCACTCTTGGATGCTACTCGCGTGGACGAAGTTGTGGTAGAAGGATTATCATTGCCAACGGCTGATTTGCTTTCATTTGTTTGTTTAGCCTGTGTGACCGTCATTGGAGTAATCTTTCGTTGACTCCAAACGGGATACTCTTTCTTTTCGATTCGTTCAAGCATCAGGAATACTGTGCTTCCCCAGTAATTGCGAACTCCTCTGCCTGCAGGCGGAGCGGTCATTTGTTCAGTAAACAAAACCTGATTAGTGGCCAGGTCCACAAAAGTGAACCAGATTGTTCCTTTGTCAGCTGGCTTGTCGAAGCTCTCTACATTCAGCATTAACCCGATGCCGCTTAGCTTGCCAAAATCGTAAGTGCTTACAATGTCCTGTATCGTATTTGCGGTGAACTTATCACCACCTATAGGATTATCCAGCAGCATTCCACTCAGGTCCAGCGATTCATTATGCTGCAGAACAGGAGAGAAGTCAATTGTAATCTGGTCTTTATGAAATGCTTTCTTCGTATTGTACTTGGGTGCTTCCTTGATCATCAGATCATTCCATGCTGTAATCATATCTTTCAGCTGAGAGTCGGTAGCCAGGCGCTCGCGTTCACCAATCACCTTGGCTTGAGAGAAATCGAGCCCCATCCACGTGAAGGGAGTTTTAGGATCGAATACCGTGGTGGTTTGTGCTTTAGCAGCAACAGATAATACTGTTATGAAAATAGCCAGTAATACGTTTCGGTACTGTTTCATATTTTGTTTTGTTATTCCTTTATGAATACTCTCATTTCGCAGGAGGCAACCGTTTGGTTGTTACTTTTTATATCTGCCTGCACCAGAATTACATTCATTATACTGTTCACCACTTCAACGTGAGTATTCAATTCCTGGTTTACTTCCGGCAGAAAGTGAATAATCAGATTTTTTACTGCTGCAATATACCCAACCGGCACGCTTTTTCCTGCTTTTATAAAACCATATCCAGCGTGTAATGCGGTAGATTGGGCAATATGTTCTACGATGCCAGGTTCACTAAAAACGCCATTTTCAACAAACAGGTTCTCGGGCACAATCTTAAGCAAAGTGTCTGCCGATTTTTCGTCTGCACGAAGTAATCCGCTCACCATGATCATGGGTGCCCGTTGGGGTATGTAGTGTATTACATCTTCAGCCGTAATCACTTCCAAAAGTTATAATAATTAAACCATTGCTCCGGGTATTTATGAGCCATCTGTTCGAGGTTTTTTACGAAAGAGGCCCCCAGTTTTTCAATCATTTCTGCTTTGCTGTCACTCCCTTCAAAGCCAATTAACGGACTTCCATACAGGTGATAGTGAGTAGATGATTCCTTAAATGCGAATACAAAGGAAACGGGTACCTTAAATGTTGCTGCAATGGCGAAAGGACCGGCAGGGAACAATGCATCCTTGCCCAGAAAAGGGTAGGTGAGCGTTTTGTTTCCTTCCAGGAAACGATCGGCATGGAGGCAAACAATTTCATTTTTCTGCAAAGCATCCCCAATGGTATAAACATGTGACAGATCGTTTTTAATCACGATGATATTGAAGTTACGATCGCCTGTTACTTCTTTCAGGTAGTCTTTGATCCGCTGATGCTCGCCATCAAACATGACAATGTTTATACGGGTATTCAGGTGCTCAAGGAGGTGCCCTGCTACTTCCCAGTTGCCCATATGGGCACTCAGGAATATTCCGCCACGGCCTCCCGCTACAATCTGTCTTAGATTTTCAACACCATCAAAGTGAAAGGTAAATTTGTTTTTGATTCCAGCCATCACGATGATTCTATCTAATAGTGTTTGAGCAAAAACGTAATAGTTCTGATAGAGCATTCGCAGTGATTTGAACACGGAAAACTTCTGCCTGTTTTTTAAATAGTCGTAAACAGGACCAGAAGAAGAAAATGAAAACAGGAAATAATAAAGAGCAACAAAACGAAGAATGACGTAAGCAGGAGCCACTCCAAACTTACTGCAGATAAAAAAGATGATCCGGTAGCCTAACTGATTTCCCTTAGACTTGCCTTGCCATTGCGACATGACTTAAGAAGGAATCTTCTCCCCGGATTGTTTTTGATTGACTTTTGCAATGACGTAGTCGTAGAAGTCCTGAAAAGTAATAATCGAAGTAAAATCTTCAGGCTTTACTTTAAAGCCAAAATTGCTTTCAATGACAACCACAAGGTCGATGTAATCAAGGCTGTCCAGAGCCAGTGTCTCACGAAGATTGGCTTGTGAAGTTATCTTTTCTGATTCCACTTCAAATTCCTCAACCAGAAAGCCATTTATCTTTTCAATAACACCTTGGGTATCCATCACTATTTCTTCCATTTTTTAACAATCAGGGTGGAGTTTGTTCCTCCAAAACCAAAAGAATTTGACAAAAATACATCAATATTCTTTTCGGTAGTCTTTTCTACAATATTAAGCCGGGCAGAATCTTCATCAGGCGTTTCAAAGTTAATATTTGGTGCCATAAATGAATCTTGCATCATCAAAGATGAATAAACGATTTCACTGGCGCCAGCCATCCAGCATTCATGACCAGTCATCGATTTAGTGGAACTTACAGGAGTTCCGTTTGGCCCGAATACTTCATCAATTGCTCTGGCTTCACTGGCATCTCCGGCAACGGTTGAAGTAGCATGTGCATTAATGTAGTCGATTTCGGAAGCGGTAATACCAGAGTTTCTTAGCGCCTGCTTCAATGATCTTGCCGGTCCGTCTACGCTTGGGTTGGAGATGTGTTCTCCGTTGGAGGAAAAACCATATCCGATTACTTCACCCAGAATATTAGCACCTCTTTTTTGGGCGTGTTCAAGACTTTCAAGAATTACCGTAGCAGCTCCACCACTAGGTACCAGTCCATCCCGGTGCTTATCAAACGGACGAGATGCTTTTTGAGGATCGTTTTCACGAATGGAGAAGGCCCCCAGCGCATCAAAATTTCCCATCGAGTAAATATTAGTTTCCTGTGCACCTCCACAAATCACACAATCCTGTAATCCGTTTTTGATAAACATGAAGCCCATTCCGATTGAATGAGAACCACTGGCGCAGGCAGCACTCACTGTGAAGTTGATTCCCCTGAGGCGGAAGATGGTTGCCAGGTTCATATTCACTGTAGAATTCAGTGCCTGAAATACTGAGCCCGAGCCCACAAGCATGGTATCTTTCTTGGCCCGGATAATGTCTGTGGCTTCTATCACAGGGAGGGCAGAGCTATCATTTCCGTAGATAATTCCCAATTCGTGCTTGTCAATGTAGTCCTGGTCCAGTTTTGCCTGAGTGAGAGCTTCGGTCGTAGCAATGAAGGCATATTCACCTTGCTCGGGAAGCATGATTCTCGATCTGCGGTCGAGTACTCCTTTAAGTACAGGTCGTTCCAGATTACCCTTTAAACCTGAGCGGTAACCCATTTCTTTTCTGGCAGGATCCAATACAATACCTGAGGTGCCTTTGTAAAGCGAATCTTTTACCTCTGAGAGATTTTTTCCAATGCAAGAGTAGATTCCTAGCCCAGTTATTACAACCCGATTCATCATTTACCTAAAGCTGAAAATATTAAAATGTTTTAAAAGGCTGAATGCTAAATAGTATGCATGCACACTTTTCCTGATAGCAAAAATAGCTGATTCCGTCATTCGAATGAACACCATCAAGCCCGGTTTGGTGCGATTTAAGAGTATAAACCTCCATTGACCGATATCCTTCACCAGTTATGTAGGAAGCTTTGGAAGAAGACAGGAAAGCGGCCAGGTCAGCAACTTCCTCGGCTTCGCCAAAGCGCTGCATGGGGATCAGTTTCTTCAACTCTTCTTCTTGCAGGTCTTTAGTCATGTCTGTCTTTATAAACCCTGGCGCGATGGCATTCACTGTTATGCCTCTTCGTGCTACTTCCTGAGCAAGGGCTTTCGTTCCTCCAATTACTCCCGCTTTTGCAGCGGAATAATTGACTTGTCCAGGCAATCCTTTTAACCCGGAGAGGGAGACAATGTTTACGATACGGCCATATTTTTTTGCAAGCATCCCACTTACCACCAGACGGGAAACGTAAAAGAAACCGTTGAGACTTGAGCCAATGACGTCCTGCCATTGTTCATTGGTCATCCACATGAGTAATACATCCTGTCGTATCCCGGCATTGTTTACCAGTACTTCAATCGATTTATTCGTATTCTGTTCAATCCATCCACCCAATACCTGATCTACCTCCGTTTTATTAGCTACATCAAAACGCAATAACTCAGCCTGAGTACCTGTTTCAGTAACCAACTTTGCGGTTTTCAATGCTTCTGCTTCATTACTTTTATAGTTGATCAGGATAGAATAGCCCATCTCAGCCAGTTTGATACTGATTGACCGGCCTATGCCTCTCGATCCTCCGGTTACTAATGCGTATTTCATTCTGTTAAATATGATGTGGGTATTATGGTTTTGAATCCAATTATGGACGGAAGATCACGTTCGTTTCCCTGTTCAGTAAATGTTTTTTTACTTCCTGCAGATCTTTATACTTTGGCTTGTCATCAACAAATGAAGCCATCACCGAACGCATGTCATTATAAAAATGATGAGTGAATGAAGAAAGGCGCGAATGACACTGAAGGTAATCAATCGCCTGCATGAGTGTGATTGCCTGGATAGAAAGCACATCAAATGTGTTCTCGATTACACGCTTCGTTAATAAAGCAGCATTACACCCCATGCTTACAATATCCTGATTGTCGTTATTGTTTGAGATGCTATGCAGGTACATCGGGTAGGATAGAGTCTGATTCTCAGCAGTAGTAGAAGTGGCTGTAAATTGCATTCCTTGCATTCCGAAATTCAACCCCAGCTTACCAAGATTCACGAACGGAGGAAGTTTTTGATTCAGCCGATCATTTAGTAAATAATTCAGCTGACGCTCAGACAACATGCAAAGTTTGCTGATCACAATCTTAAGTTTGTCCATTTCCAGTGAAACATAATCTCCATGGAAATTGCCACCGTGGTAAACGTTTTTGTTGAGATGATCTACTACCGGGTTGTCATTGGCAGAATTCAGCTCGTTAATGATCACTTTTTCCGTTTGAAGAAGGGTGTCATAGATTGGGCCGATAATTTGCGGTACGCATCGTAGTGAATAATACTCCTGCACCTTGTCGGTGAAAATGGCTTCTTCGATTTTTTTGTGGTACAAGTGGTCGGGGCGCTTCCGCACAAGCTTGCTATCGGAAAGTAGCGTGCGCATGCTTTCAGCTACTTTTGATTGCCCATCATGCTGCTTTACATGATTCAGCTCAAATGAGAAATGATCATCAAAGGATTTCATTAACTCATTGGCAATCGATGAAAGGATGAGAGCGGTCTCTACCGCCTTTTTTGCATGAATGATATTTACCATCGCCACTCCGGTCATCGCGGATGTGCCGTTCATTAAAGCAAGCCCTTCACGGAGATGAATAGTTAATGGTTTTATCTTTTGTTGATTGAAAACCTGTATGGCAGGCTGAAGCTGTCCATTATACAATACTTCGCCTTCACCAATCAGATTCAAAGCAAGATGGGCGAGTTTGAGACGCGCGAGCATGGTGGCACGTGACAAGTCTTCTGAAAAATAGTTTCCGCTTCCCGAGCTATGACTTCGGATCAGATTGAATTGTAGCTCCAGTTGCTCGCTCTCACTGATTTTATATTGGGCCATCGGACCAAGCCCCGTGTTAATTCCATATATGATTTTATCCTTAGCGTATTCCTGAAGAAATTCGTAGTTGACTTCTACCTTATTCAGGGCATCCTTATTCAGTTCGATGCGTTCCTTTTTGTAAACAATGTCCTCAAAGTCCTTTGTCAGCAATGGATTGCCGCCTATATGTATCATATCCGGGGTTCTGCAGTATAGAACCTCAAAATTAAGCGTATAAAGGCAAATTTTGAGCAATTATTTAAATATATAACCATCGGATGCCATGGGGTACGGTAGGAGGTAAGATCAGCAGGATCTGGCTTAGAAAATACTCCATTCAATTGCCATCTAAGATTTCAGAAAAAGCGAACGTGACAGTAGAGTTTGCTACTTTTACTGTAACATTAACCCCAAAATTGGCTAAACCTGTTAGATGTGCCAAATTCCCGACTTTTGCACGATTTTAATTATATAATACCCATTAAATTTGCTTATTCTAATCTTGGCTAAGATCGGATCATGAAGAAATACCTGGTTTTAATCTGTCTGCTCGGTTCATCACTGGCTTTTGGCCAGAACTATCAGTTACACAGTGTCTTTATGTATAGCTTCACCAGGTATGTACAATGGCCTGATGAATACAATGAAGGTGATTTTGAGATCGTTGTGCTGGGCGATTCACCCATCACTGAAGAATTGAAAAAACTCGCCCAGGCCAAGAAAGTAGGCGCCCGGTCTATTAAGATCACACGGATCAATACTCCTTCAGAAATTAAGAAGTGTAATATCCTGTTTCTGCCAGCCGATAAATCAGCTCTTTTGCCGGAGGTCCTGACGAAGATGGGTTCATCGTCAATTCTTTTGGCAACCGAACAACCAGGTCTGGCACAAAAAGGAAGTGCAATCAATTTTGTCAGTAAAGATGGGAAATTGGCGTTCGAAATGAACCAGCCAGCCATGACTAAACAAAAGCTCAAGGCGTCAAATGAATTAACACGATTGGCTATAGTTATCTAAATAAGTTTATCAAATCAGTTTATGGAGAAAGTAAGTACCAAAAGAAGAATTCGCCTTAATATAGGAACGAAGATATTCTTGGGATTTTTATCGTTGATTTTTCTGGCCGTTATAGTGGTCGCGGTTATCTTCTGGAAAGGTAGCGTGATTGACAATTCTACCAAATTCTCATCGGGGAATGCCAGACCTTCAAAAGAAGCGATCAGTGAGTTCGTCCTTATGGTAACTCAATCCAAAATGCTGATTACGAACTGGGTGTATTTGCAAACTAACACTGACGACAAAAAAACGCTGGACCAGATTATTGATTACGATTATCCGGCATTGAAAGAGCGCATCGGCAAGCTTACTGCTAACTGGAGTGAAGATCAGCGAAAGAAAATGGATACTGTTTTTACCAACTTCGAAGGCATGATCAAGGTGGCTAAGGAAAATGTAAAAGATAAATTAGTCACCTTTGAGAATTATGAAGATGGATTAACTAAGCTCCTTGCAGAAGATGCAATTGAAAGCCAGATTATCCCGCAGTCTGCTGATCTGATCAGACGACTAAACGACATAGCATCAAAGCAAAATACCATCACAGAAGAATCAGACAAGGAAATTACTGCGTCAACCGGAGATTTGTATTACTATACGCTGATTTTGGGCGCGGTAATCGTCATTCTTGGATTCGTGATTGCCTTCCTGATTGTAAGATCAATCACCACACCAATCAATTATATCAAAGATGTGGTAGTGAAATTGGGTAAAGGTGAGTTGGTGGAAGACCAGAACAGGAAATTCAGTAATGATGAAATCGGAGAGATGGCCATCGCCACGGATAACCTTGTCAATGGATTAAAAGCCACAACCAGCTTTGCAGAGAATATTGGAAACGGAAAATATGATTCTCAATTCCAACCCTTGAGTGAGCATGATGTGCTGGGTAATGCTTTGCTGAACATGCGTGTTAACCTTTCACGTGTTGCAGAAGAGGACAAGAAACGTAACTGGGCTACCGAAGGCCAGGCCAAGTTTGGGGAGATCTTACGCAGCAACACAAACGATGTGCAGAAACTTTCCGATGAGATCGTTAGCGCACTGGTGAAGTACTTAAAAGCCAATCAGGGAGCATTGTATATCATTGATGACGCAGATTCTGAAGAACCAACCATGTCGATGACTGCTTGCTATGCGTGGGAAAAAAAGAAATATTTGAATCAAAAGATATATAGGGGTGAGGGGCTGGCAGGCCAATGCTGGCAGGAGATGGACACGATTTATCTAACAGATGTTCCTCAGAATTACGTTCGTATCACTTCAGGTTTGGGAGATTCAAATCCAAGCTGCATTTTGATTGTTCCGTTGAAAGTAAATGATCAGATTTTTGGAGTGGTTGAGATTGCTTCATTCAATGTGTTGAAGGATTATGAAATTGAATTTGTTCAGAAGATTGCGGAGAGCATTGCTTCTACCATTTCATCAGTGAAAGTAAATGCTCAAAAATAACAGAAGCTATTGGAAGAATCTCAGGAAAATGAGCAGAGGCGAGCTCAGGAAGAAGAGATGCGTCAGAACATGGAAGAGCTTCAGGCGACACAGGAAGAAATGCAACGTGGACAATCGGAGTCTGAAGGTACTATGCGCGTGATCAATGAAGCAATGGCAGTAGTAGAATTTGACACTGAAGGAAATGTGTTGAAGGCAAATCATAATTTCCTGGATCTGATGGGATATAAGCAGGAGGAAATTGCTGGTGAACATCACCGTATTTTCGTGACAAAAGACGAGCGTACTTCGGATGGATACAGAAACTTCTGGAGGGACCTTGCCGGAGGTCGTGTAAATCGTGGTGAGTTTAAACTGATCAATAAAAGGGGTGAAGAAGTGTGGCTGAAAGCATCCTATTCTCCACTTCGGAACAAATCAGGTGAAGTGACAAAGGTGATGGAAATAGCGTACGACATCACCTCTCTGAAAAAGGCTTAATTACCAATTGGTTATAAATGCAAAAGACCCCTCCGCCTGAGGGGTCTTTTGTTTACCTAAACCTAAACCTATGAGAGAAATTACTCTACTCTTGTTCAATAAAACGGAGGAGCAAAAGGTTAGGTTTCATTTTTCTTTGAAAAATCATTTTTTTTCAATACACACAATAATCTTCTATTTTTTCAGTTTGGAAGCGAATTGTTTTTTGAACTTATCCACCTTCGGGCGAATAACATACTGACAATACCCCTGATTAGGATTCAGTTCGTAATAATTCTGATGATAATCTTCCGCCTTGTAAAATACAGTCAATGGACTGATCTCGGTTACGATCGGATTTTTATAAACTTTGGAAGCCTCCAATTGCTTTTTGTAAGCTTCAGCAATCTTCTTCTGATTTTCATTGTGATAGAAAATCACTGAACGATATTGGGTGCCTTCGTCTGCACCTTGCTTATTCAGAGTAGTAGGGTCATGGGTATTCCAGAACACTTCCAGTAAATCTTCAAACGAAATGACCTTCGGGTCATATGTAATCTGCGTGACTTCTGCATGACCTGTTGCACCTGTGCATACTTCACGATAAGTAGGATTTTTCACTTTACCACCGGAATATCCCGATTCAACTTTCTC
>JBGATZ010000508.1:0-2910 GCA_044228905.1 Cyclobacteriaceae bacterium
CGGGATCAGCACAACTCCCTAATTTTACATTGAGCAAGAGAAATTTCCTGCAGGAAAATATGATTGATATAGGTGATAATTCTGTTCCTGCCTATTTTGATTACGATGGCGATGGCGACCTGGACTTGTTTGTGGGAACGTTCACTTCTTCTGCCGACTTTACAGGCAGGGTCGTATTATATGATAATGTAGGAACTTCAACGAGTCCATCGTTTAGTTTTGTATCCAATGATTTTGCTTCATTGAGTCTTTTAAGCCTCTATAATGTCAGACCACAATTTGCAGATGCAGATGGAGACGGAACAACAGATCTTGTGTTTACCGCCACAAGACTGGTAGATGGAGTTACGAATCTTTATTATCTGGCCAACAAGAGCAAGGATAAACTTGATGTTTCTGCAGCAAATTTTGTAAGAACGTCACTCACTATTTCAAGTACTGAAAATGTTTGTCTTTTCGATGTTAATAAGGATGGAAAAACGGATGCATTGGTAGGAAAAAGTACAGGAGCATTGCAATATCTCGAAAATACAGGGGCTTCCGGTTCTCCTGGTTTTGTCTTAACCAATTCCAGTTTTCTGAACCTGGGAATTACCACTTCTCGTCAAAATCTTTCTATTGCGATAGCCGACCTGGATGCAGATGGCCATGAAGACCTGATTACCGGAGATCAGCGTGGCTCATTAACGATTTATAATAATTTCAATTCTACAGATCCGATTCCCACAGGCATTACAAATATTTTATATGATTCTTTAAACAATGCCTACACCACTAAAAATTTTGGCGGCAGAGTTTGGCCTGCGACAGGAAATCTCTTTAATGCTGATAAGCCGGTGATCACTGTGGGGAATACCACTGGAGGTATTTATATGTTGAAGAGTGATGATAGTAACATTTTGCCGGAGGAGCCTGTCATTTCATTGTCACCCAATCCTTTATTGAAAGGTCAGCCATTGAATATAATTGCAGACCGTAATGTGACTTTGCAGATATTCACTTCAATAGGCCAGAAAATGTGTGAGCCACTATTTATCCCGGCAAACCAATCTTATGATTTACCTATTCAGAATGTATCTTCAGGTATTTATATAGCCCGATTCACAGTGAAAGGAAAAAGCATAGCAAAGCGGTTTGTTGTTCTGTAGCGCACATCGTTTTTTATCTCATTCAATTCGAAGTACTTTCGCATTTCAATTTTTTCAGAACGATGACATTTCCTTTGGGCGTTATTTTCGATATGGATGGAGTAATTGTTGACAGTAATCCATACCATAAGATTGCATTACAACAATTTGCACAGCAACACGGTTATGAGTTGACGGAGCAATTACTTAAAGAGAAAGTGTATGGCCGAACCAACAAACAATGGATTTTGAATTTATTTGGTGAAATCCCCGAAGAGACGATAAAGCGGTATGCACATGAAAAGGAAGCCATGTATCGCGAATTGTATAAAGCAGACATTACTCCTGTGAAAGGATTAGTTAATTTTCTGGAACTACTTGAAATGAATAATATTCCGAAAGCGATAGGCACGTCTGCTCCTTCATTGGGAAGAACAAATCTTGAGAAATATTTTCCGGTGATTTTAGATGATACGTTTGTGACAGAGGGGAAACCTAATCCCGAAATTTATATTAAAGCTGCCAGGGCGCTTAATCTTCCTAATAGTCAGTGTATTGTTATTGAAGATTCTTTATCCGGAGTGACCGCAGGAAAACGTGCCGGTTCAAAAGTGATCGGGATAACCACCACGCATACAGCGGAAGAGCTTCATGAAGCAGACTTAATCATCAACAATTTTGATGAGTTGTCCATTGATGATCTCTACGCTTTAGTAAACGCATAAAAAAGGCGACCGAAGCCGCCTTTCTTTCGAAAAAAACCTAGACCTATTTAAGTTTTACACGTGCGAACCAAAGCTCTTTACCTGGTTTATCTGCACCAAAGAATACGATAGTTTCTGCCTTATCTGTTTCCAGGAATGGATACTGTGGATGTAGATAGAAACCGTCACCTTTTCCAAAAGTTGCCATATCACCAATGTTGGCTGTGGTCTTGTCTACTTTAGCAATGCGCGGATAAGTCAGCATCTTATCGTTAGGTCCCATGCCTTTAATCTCCTGAAGGATCCAGTAGATGTTGCCATCAGAGGCCTCAATCAATGTCTGCGGACATGCATAAATCTGAGTAGTGGTTGATACTACTTTATAGAATGCCCCATAAGAGGTGCTCTGCGAAACGGTAATTCCTTTTTCTTTCGTATCTAAACCGTACTGAGCTTTCAGCTTTCCGTTTGTGTCGAATTGAAATCCTAACACATCGGTGAACTTGCTGATTGCTCCATTGCCATCTTTATCATAGTTCTGGCCCAATACGAATAAGTCACCATTGGATGCGAATTCATAAGAACGCACACCAAATTCACGACCTTCATAGTCAGGAGTCTTTCTCTGACTAGGCGGGAATTTTTGTTTTGCTTTAAATTCATCCAGAAGCGTTTCAGTGAGGTAAGTCATTTTTCCTCCATTGATTTTCATCAACTGAACAGATTTGAATTTCACTTCAGAGCTTCCAAACCTTCCGAAGCTTGGACCAGCCTTTACACCTTCATTGAAGTATTTGTCTTTTCCTGCAGCAGCTGGTCCGTAGAGGTAAGAAGATCCGTCAGCAGCGTTAACGATAAGCTCATCAATACGCCAGAAGCTGGCAGGGCTATCGAAATTAAAGCGTTCGGTAATGTCTCCGCTACTGCTGATTTTAGTGTATTCGTAATTGTTATTGTTAGGATCTGAGTTTTTCTTACCACCAGCATTGGATGGCGCCCAGACCAACACCAATGCATCAATACCCGGATTTTCCGGATCATCGAAGTTTTCTTTGTCAATAGTACGAATGAACGCAAGG
>JBGATZ010000509.1:0-4154 GCA_044228905.1 Cyclobacteriaceae bacterium
AGCCGCTTGTTTTCGCATATAGCGTTACGGATTGAAATGGTCTTACTTCTGCAATCAGCGTAAGCTCATGACCAGTGGTTGTTGGTGTAGCCTTCGTTACTTTTACTGTAGGTCCGGCTGCAAGTTTATTCGCCCTGTCTTCCCTTTCAGCCGCTATACTTTTGGTCTGCTTCAGCGACAAAATAACGACTCCAGCTATAACCAGGATAAGTATTACAATGCCACCGGCAAAAACTTTTCGAGATGATCTTTTCTCTTCCATATTCTTTAATCTCTTTTAATAAGATTGACTTGCTTCTTTTTCAAAATTAGTATCCAGTGTATGCAGAGCTGGCTCCGCCTTACGCAGGATTGAATAAACTACAGGAACGATAAATAATGTTACGACTGTTGCAATTAATAACCCACCAATAACAGCGCGTCCCAGGGGTGCGTTCTGCTCTCCTCCTGTTCCCGTTCCGATTGCCATTGGAATCATGCCCAACACCATTGCCAGTGCCGTCATCAATACAGGGCGCAAACGGGTTTTCCCTGCTTCCAATGCGGCATCAAGTGCACTCATACTTTTTTGTGAACGAATTTCATTCGCATAACTCACTAACAAAATAGAGTTGGATACCGCTATACCAATCGCTACAATAGAACCCATCAGCGACACTACGTTAATTGTGGTGCCTGTTAATACCAGCATCCAGATGATTCCGATGAACGCACCAGGTACCGCAATCATGATGATGAACGGATCGAGCCATGATTGAAATAAGATCACCATCAACAAATACACCAATGCAATGGCGAGTATCATTCCCAATCCCAATGTTTTAAAGGAACTGTTCATTTCCTGGCTCTGACCACGCAATGTAATCTTCATTCCGGCCGGCAAGTCTTTCATCTCATCAATCTTCGACTGAATCTCTGCGGACACTGATCCCAAATCACGACCTTCTACATTTGCATTGATATCCAATACACGCGCAATAGTATAATGACTGATCATATTAAAGCGACTCTCCGTACTCAGGTTGGCAATATTACCCAACGTTTGTGCCTGAGCCATCGGCAAATCAGTCAGTGAGCGTGGTGTATTGCGAATAATATTCGATGCAGAATTAATTGGTGACGCGAGTAACTCAGGGACAGTGCTGATCTTATTCATTGGCACTTTCACTGCCACCGGATAGTTTACGTTGTTTACCGGATTGATGTACCATGATGGAGACACCAGCAAACTGGAAGATAATGACACGAGCATATCATTTGCCACATCACGTTGTGTGAGTCCGAGCTGTGCGGCACGCACACGATCCACATTTAGTTTAAGCGTAGGATAATCCAATACCTGTTTGATGTTTACATCCTCCGTTCCCGGAATTCCCTTGATTTTCACGGAGTTTACGTGCATACTGGTAAAGCAAATATTATAATTCGACAAGTAATTCGCACATTTTTACAGGCGGAAGATAATCCAAAGTTCAATACCTGATTTACAATATCGGCCGCCTGAAAGTAAACCACACATCCCGGGAAGTTTTCAGCGAAGTCCTCCCGGATCTTTTCATGTATTCTTTCGTTGGCCTGTGTCCGGGATTTAATGAGATCGTGATATCTGCATCCATTCCACTGAGTTAATCCGTGCTGGCAAACGGAACATTGACATACGAGGCGTTCGACTGGCGTCATTGATGGTTTGCAGCTCTTCTTTCGGAATAATCTGTTGAATACGCGCTTCTGCTGCATCAACCAGTTTCTCGGTTTCTTCTATACGCGTTCCCGATGGTGCACGGAAGGAAGTTTCATTAAACCAGCATCAGTGGATGCGGCGAAAGAAATCCAGTCCAACAATAGTGAGCAGAAAATGCGATAATAAGAATAACCAAGTCCAGCGGATAGAGAGAGTGAACTCTTATTGAGCAACAACGTGTGCAATAATCTTCCGTACGATGCCCTGAACTTTTCAAAATTCTCATCGCGCCAGTGATTGAAGCGCTGCCCCAAGGTAGGTTTGGTTTCTGCAGTCACATCGTGATGCAAATGTTCGTGCTCCATCAGCATGCGCGAAAGTGTGGGAACCAATGTTCTTGACAACACATAAGAAGCAAGCATTGCCAACACCACGGATAAAGCCATTAAAAATAGGAATCGTGAAGGGCCCGTTGCAATAGCACAACCGGAAAAAATACAATACAAATTGCCAGTGTGGCCATCAAAGCCGGGATAGAAATCTCATGCGCTCCATCCAGAATAGAAATCGTCAATGGTTTACCCAGCAGACGGTGACGATGAATATTCTCAACAGTTACTGTAGCATCATCCACCAGCATACCAATAGCAAGTGAAAGTCCACCCAGAGTCATTATGTTTAATGAGTGGCCCGTCAGTTTCAACCCGATGATTGAAACCAGTACGGCCAGTGGAATAGAAGTACACACAATGATCACACTCCTCCAGCTTCCCAGGAAACAGAATCATTAATGACACAAGGATTGAAGCGATGACTGCTTCATGAATACATTTTCGATAGAGTTTGATAAACACGGATTGATCAAAGTCAATCTTCATTTCCAATCCGTCAGGTGCTACCTCCTTAATAGAAGGCAACATTTCGCGTGTTGATTCAACCACGGCCAGCGTAGAAGCGCTTGCTTTTTTCAAGACAATCAAATAAGTAGCCCGCGTGCGATCGACACGCACAATATTGGTCTGATCTGAAAAACTATCGGATACTTTTGCCACATCACCCAGTTTCACAGGAATACCATTAACTATCTTAACCGGGATATCATTGAATTGTTGTACATCATCCGGACTGGAGTTCAATGCAATGTTATACTCTGTTGTTCCGATCCGTGCAGTACCTGCAGGGATAATTACATTTGAAGTTTGCAAGGCAGCTACCACATCAGAAGGTGACAATCCTTTTGCAGTTAATGCCTGCGGATTAACATCCACCATAATCTGCCTGGTCTTTCCGCCAAATGGCCATGGAGACGAAAGCCCGGGTATCGTAAATAACCTTAAACGCATAAAGTTGACTGCATAGTCATACATGCGATCCTCGGTGAGCGTCTTACTGTTAAGCGTTACCTGTGCAACAGGTAGATTCGATGCGTTGAACTGAAGGATACCCGGAGGTTGAATTCCAGGAGGCAAATTCCTCAACGAACTATTCGATACCGCGGCCATCTGCGCGATAGCAGAACCGATGTCAGTGCCGGGTTGAAAATAAACTTTGAGATAACCGATTCCAGGCAATGCCTGTGACTCAATGCGCTCTACACCATTCACTGTCGTTGAAACACCGCGCTCACTGATCAACACCACACGTCTTTCCATCTCTTCTGCGGAAAGACCCGGGTATGACCATACCATTGATACCACCGGAATATCAATCACGGGAAATATGTCCACCAGCATAGAGCGAATGGAGAGAACGCCCATAATAAAAATGAACAATGCGCCCACTGCGATGGTGTAAGGTCTGCGCAAAGCCAGGTATACAATCCACATAAGTTCTGAGTGTGGTTAACTATTTAAATTCCTACTATTATTAAACAACTTCGTCAAGTAACTCAATCACGGCTTTCTTTGCCGTTCTCACCGGAGCAGTATCCCGATACACCTGACACTGCACCGTTGCCCCATCAAAAAAAAGGAAAATTTTATCTGCGAGAGTCATGGCCAATTTCCTATCTACTTCCGGAAGTTGTTTGGTGAGGTCATGAAAGAAATTGCGTTGCCTCTCCTTGACCTCAATCACCTTTTTATCAATCTTATGCGCGCGCTGCGGCAATTCCGATATAATTTTTATATAGCTACATCCACCAAAATTATTTTTATTAATATGAATGGCTCGGTAATCGAATGTTTTAACGATCCGATCACGTGCAATCTCTATCCCTTCCAGATAGGAAAACAATCCATTAAACCAATTATCATTTCTACGTTGCAGATAGGCTACGCACAAATCCTCCTTATAAGGAAAGTGATAATACAAACTTGCTTTCGCAACCCACGATTCTTCAATCACCTGGTTAATCCCTGTTAGGTTATAACCATTTTCATGAAATAGGCGAGCGGCCGTTTGTATAATGTGCTCCTTTACGGAGATCTCCTGAATTTCCATGCGGGGGCAAATGAATATAATTCCCCGCATC
>JBGATZ010000016.1:0-23546 GCA_044228905.1 Cyclobacteriaceae bacterium
GTTGGTATGTGCTTACCGGTTCTGCAGAAGGTTATCTGAATGCCACCGACAGCGTGAAGGTAAATAGCGAAGAAGATACTCCGGTGATCAAGGATTTGTATCTGCAGAAAATTGAAATTGGCTTAACGGTGAGATTAAAGAATATCTACTTTGATTTTGATAAGACAACATTGAAACCCGTTTCATTTGTGGAGTTAAATAAAGTAGTAGACTTCCTGAAGAAGAATCCTTCCATAGAAATTGAGATTGCAGGTCATACTGATAGTAAGGGTTCAGATGAGTACAATAATAACCTATCACAAGGTCGCTCTCAGTCGGTGGTTGATTACCTGATCAGTCAGGGCATTGATAGCTACAGATTGCAGGCACATGGTTATGGAGAAAGCAAACCGATTGATACCAACGATACGGATGCAGGGCAGGCGAATAACCGGAGAGTGGAGTTCACTGTATTGAAAACGAACTAACTGTCAGCCTGAGTTTATCGAAGGCTGATTGATACAGGTTTCGATAAACTCAACCTGACACCCTTCATTTTAAAATTACCCAATTCATAATCCTATGAGATTATTATTCCTTCTTTTCATTGTTGGTATTTCTAATGTTTATGCAGCTGACACTACCCGTTATATTGTACTCACCGTTGGTAAACCTTCAGGTAAACAACTGGTATGGTCAGATGCTCCAGGCAAACTTACCTATGCATTTGAATACAACGATCGCGGCCGTGGACCCAAAATAAAAGTTGATATACAAACGAAAGATGGTTTGGTTATATCAAGAAAGGTAGAAGGAGTGGACTACTTTAAAGGCAAAGCAGATGAATGGTTTGAAGTAAACAATGGCCTTGCCAAATGGAAAAATAAAATTGAAGAAGGGCAAAAGCAGATTTCAAAACCCGCGATCTATTCTCCTTTGAATGGCGCTCCGGGAGAAATTGAATTGTCGTTGCGAGCGGCATTGAAGACCACACCGCATGAAATTGAATCATTGCCTGCGGGCAGGCTGATAGTGAAGCACGTGAAGAATCACGTGTCAAAGATTGATGGCTTACCGATTGAGTTGGAGTTGTATGCATTCACGGGTGCTGGTGGCCCGCCTTCTTATCTATGGTTTACGCCCAAGCATCAGTTCTTTGCTTCAGTGAGCGGATGGATGACAACCATTCTCGAAGGGCACGATGAACTGATTCCTGAACTGAAAGAGCTTCAGGATAATTTAGAGAATGAGTATTTCATTCAGCAAGCCAAAACACTTACTCAAAAGACAACTGTTCCGACAGCAATTACAGGAGTAACTGTTTTTGATGCTAAATCAGGAAAAACCATCGCGGATCAAACAGTTATTATAGATAACGGACTGATCACAGAAATCGGGAAGAGTAAAAAGATCACGGTTTCATCAAACTATAGAATCATCGATGGTAAAGGAAAGATGCTGTTACCCGGTCTCTGGGATAACCATGCTCACTACAGCAAAGAACAAGGATTGTATCACCTAGCAGCTGGTGTTACCAATATCAAAGACATGGCTAATTCATTGGACCTACCGGAAACAAGGAAGCTGGTGGACAATGATGAACTACTCGGACCAGAAATTTCAATCATGTCTGGCTTCGTTGATTTTGCAGGCCCGTATGCAGGTCCAACCGGAAAAATTGTAAAGACCCTCGAAGAAGGGATTGAAGGCATCAATTATTATGCTGATCGCGGTTATGATCAGA
This sequence comes from Cyclobacteriaceae bacterium, assembly GCA_044228905.1. Lineage (GTDB taxonomy): Bacteria > Bacteroidota > Bacteroidia > Cytophagales > Cyclobacteriaceae > ELB16-189. The sequence continues at coordinate 1,724 of JBGATZ010000016.1, forward strand.
TCAAGTTATATAGTTCCATTCCTCCGGATTGGGTAAAGCCATTGGCGGCACAAGCGCACAAACGTGGATTGAAGGTATGTGGTCATGTTCCTTCCTATATGACCGCTGAACGGGCTGTGAATGATGGCTATGATCAGATCATCCACCTGAACATGATTATGCTGAATTTCCTGGGCGATACATTGGACACCCGATCAATGGGAAGATTCATAAAAGTAGCTGCGCGTGCTAAAGACATTGACCTCAATAGTGCAGCAGTGAAAAACTTCATCCAGTTGTTGAAAGACAAAAAGATTGTAGTGGATCCTACCGCGGCCATTTTTGAAAACATGTTTACCGATGAACCAGGTAAACTGGCTGCAAGCTATACGCAAATCATCGATATGTTTCCGGCCGAATTCCGCAGAGGATTTTATTATGGAGGGTTGCCCACCATGCAAGGCCATGAAGCAGAGTACAAGCAATCGTACGCTAATATGATTAAGATGCTGCGATTGCTTTATGCCAATGGAATTCCATTCGTTCCGGGTACAGATGATTTTCCTGGCTTTACACTTCACCGTGAACTGGAATTGTATGCCAAAGCCGGAGTACCGAATACAGAAGTGTTGAAGAAAGCAACGCTTACTTCCGCGAAGATCGCAGGCAAAGAAAAAGAACTGGGTTCTGTGGAAGTGGGAAAGAAAGCTAACCTGATTTTGGTAGATGGTGATCCAACCAAAAACATCAGCGACATCCGCAGAGTAGAGTGGTCAATGAAAAACGGCAAGCTTTACGATTCAAAGACATTGTATCAATCGTATGGTTTTGGGTTTTGGAAGTAGAGGAGATATTAAATGTACAGGTAATGGCCAAAGGCCAATATAGTTTCATGATTTTTTTCTTCACTATAATTGGTGTGAGCGTGCATCTGATATTCTTGTTTAAGCGTGAACTTCTTTTTGACCAAAGAACATTCAAGATTTTATTAATGGTAAGTTTTTCTTTGTTCCTTATATTCTTCTTAATAAGGGAAAACTCAACTCCGGCTAAAGGACTTGAGACATTGCTTGTGCCATTTCTTGCCTTAATCGTATTTTGGGTAATGAAGAATATTTATAAAGGATTTTTTAGGCAAGATGCTAAGGACACTTTTTATTCAATGGACCTAAAATTAATGAGGGATGGTGTATTTAATTTTCTTTTTTGGGTTGTTGGGTTAACGTTGCCATATTATTTGGCCTTTAAAGTACTTCGTTAAGACACAACACCTTAAGAATGGATTTTATCAGATCACTGGCATTGGACTACCTATTCACCGCCAAAAACTTCTTAATGCACTCCAGCGTTTGTTCGATAGTCTCTACATCCGTTACACGGTGAGATCCGATCTTATGAAAGAATTTTGAAGTCAGTTCGTCCTGTTGAAGAAGGATTACTCTCTTGTCGGCTTTGATCGCCAATGAAACTTCAGAAGAAGTTCCGGCCGACATACCGATCACCACAATCACGCTGCTCGACAAAATATTGATTTGATTGCGCACCGTTCCCATTGCAGTAAAGATTTTTACATCCGCGTAAGAAGAAGAACCTTTTGAATTTTCATTGGGAAGTATTCCAATTGTGAGTCCGTCTACTTCTTTGGCGCCTTTCATAGCAGCATCCATTACTCCGAATGCGCGTCCCCCTGTGAGCACCACCCACCCTTCGCGTGCAATGGCTTTACCTAAGTCATACGCGAGTTCGTTTTGCTCGGGGGTCGCAGCTTCGCCCGGCCCCATCACGCCAATAATTATTTTGGAAGCCATAATTCAATATAAACACACGATTGCAGAACTACAAAAGGTCGGGATAGATTAATCCCATTCGTGCTTACATTTTTTACAACGATAGACTTTTTGAGTAGGCTGAATGAAATTAAAAAGCGAATCCAGGAATCCCTTGTCATTTTCTTTTTCTTCGATTGTTACATCTTTGGATCCACAGTTTGGACAAATGGTCTCCTCTATACTAAGAGGACTATCCATCAGGATTTCCTTTACCTGATTATAGTCTTTCTCAAAGATGTGGAGACGTACTCCGGGAAATAGCTGATTGCGGAAGGGATACCAAGAAGTAAAATTTTCTTCTGAGAGAAAGCAGGGAATTCCATAGGCATCCAGCTTGGTTTTAACCAGATTGGCCTGAACCACTGTGTCGTACGAATCGTAAACGATAATTTTCTCTGCAGCTTCTTCCACTTTATGAAAGTACAAAAAATAATGCCGGAATCAGAATGTCGATATTTTCATCTCGTCATAGGCACTATATCAGGCGATTGGATATGTTGTGTGATAATAAGATAGATAGATAGAATACTTTACTTAGTCACTGGCTGATTTCTCGAATGACAATGTAAGCCTGCTCCATCGTGATGGAGCGGCATGCAATCGATTTGCATTATTTTTCGATTGGGGAAAGCTTTTTCCAGCGCGGCTCTTGCTTCGGAATCTCTTAATTTCAATTCTTCGGATGATCCTTCTTTCCAATAACCCGAAGTAACGACTACTTCATTCGCGATAACAAGGTTGAGATATCCGGTTGTCAGATAAAATTCAACTGAATCTTTTGTGTTGTTTTCGAACCAGCTTCTCTCTTCGCTATTCAAATCGGCAAACAAAATTTTTTTAGAGGTCAGCTTCCCGGAAGGGATGCGTATAATATTAAATGGCTTGCCGTCCTGATCTGTGGCTTCGCTTAGGATTTTAAAGTTGACTTCCATTCTCGCGCGTGTTTCTTTGCTTATTTCATTTTCAAGACTTTCCGCTTCGCTCACTTCAGCAAGTAAAATAGTATTCGCATCCGCAAAGCGACAAAATTCATCGATGTGTCCTCCTGTACCGATTCCGTAAACACCATTTTCAAATTGTCCCCATTCTTCTTCTTTTGGACCGTTTGGTAACCAGATTACTTTACTTATCCCTAAAACTCTTTTGTACTCTTGCTCTATTTGGGATTTTGTCATTTTATTATTTCGATCCAGCTCGACTGATTCCACAAGCAGGAGTGTTCCTTTGCCATTAGTTTGCCAGGCACCGCCCTCTGAGATGAGATCAGATGTGACTACAGGCAGATGAAATGTAGATGCAACGTTCCGATCGATTGCCTCAGCTCGTTTATCCGGATGATTGAATTTAAAATCAGCTACTGCCAGTTGACCCTCTTCATTTCTTAAAAAGACCGGACCAGGATCCTGGATTGCTCCATAGGATTTTTCGCTATAGAATAGTTCAATTCTGGAAGTGTCGATTTCATTTTCAATCAGCTTTTCATAGATACGTGATCGCATTTCTGCCTTGCTAAATGAAAGTTGGGGTCCGTAAAATATTCTCACCTTCGCGTAAGGAGTAATTTCCTTTGTTGCCTTAAGAATAGTGTGGTAGAACGGATCTCCACCCAGGAAGCCAGTTTCGATCCAACTCAACCAAATGTAGTCCTGTTTTTCAAACTCACCTGGTACAACGAATTCATTTTTGTTTGGGAGATGAACAAGCAATGAATAAGAGAAGGCAGGAAACGAATAGGTTAGAACCGGATTTTTTCATTTGGGAAAGAATATTAATCTCTAATTCATTTTATTCCATCTGGCGCTTATCCATTTCTCTTGTTGTTGTTGATTTAAATAAGTCCACGCCACCATTCGGCTTATTTTATTTCCCTGATGCATGGGAATGGTTTTTACTTCAAGAGCTTCGGTCTTTTTAAGTTCTGAGTAAACACTTTTCAGATTATCCGATTTAGAGATTAATGTAGTGAACCAGAAACCCGTGGAGGAAAAGACTTTACTCTGTTCAATCATTTTTTTTACAAATTTTTCTTCACCGCCTTCACACCAAAGCTCTTTATTCTTTCCTCCAAAATTCAAAGATGCTTTGGTAAATCTTTTACGATTGAGATTACTCAATTTTCTTAAGGTTCCTGATTGCGCTTCGGCCAATGAACGGTGAAATGGAGGATTGCATATTGTCAGATCGAATTGCTCATCCTTTCGGATAACTCCTTTGAAAATGTCTTTTGGATTGGATTGCAGCCGTAGTTCAATCTTTCCTTTTAGTGAAGTGTTATTCTCAACTATTTTAGTTGCCGATCGAATGGCCTCCTGTTCTATATCAGATCCGACAAATGTCCATTCGTATTCTTTATTTCCAATAATCGGATAAATACAATTTGCTCCCACACCAATATCCAGGCATTTGATTTTATTACCAGTTGGAATAACTCCACCGTTGTTGCCGGCTAACAGATCAGCTATGTGGTGAATGTAGTCTGCTCTTCCCGGAATAGGAGGGCATAAGTAGCCGGCAGGAATACCCCAGTAGTTAAGCCCGTAATAATTCTTTAACAGTGCTTTGTTCAGCATCATCACGGCCTCCGGATTGGCAAAGTCGATCGACTCGTCTCCGTATTCATTCAGCTTTACAAAGGAAGATAGGTCATGATAGATAGTAGTGAGCAGGCTAAAGTCATACCGCCCCTGATGCTTGTTGCGCGGATGTAATCCGGTTTTTTCTTTTGGATATTCGTTCTTCAGCTCAGCCATTTGCGTTGAATAAAATCTGTCTACGAGTAGATGATGTCATCTTTCTTAATTATCAGCCGGCTCACAAAAAGAATGATCAGTACAGGAATACTAGCAGTATAATTCCCTAAACCGGTCAACTCCCGCAAGAATGAGAAATGTACAATCACCAGGTTATCTTCTTTTTCCGTACACTGGCTGCCCGGGAAAAACATTCCCTACAGTGGCTCCGTTCTTCACAACGAAAACTCCGTTCACCATTACGTATTTGATGCCCTCCGAGAATTTCAATCCGCCTTCGAACGTAGCCTTATCAATAATAGTATTAGGATCAAAGATTGTAATATCAGCATCAGCTCCTGGTTGAATTCTCCCTTTCAATGCCATCATGGGCGAGAATGGTTCCATTCGTTTGGCCGGCATGATGGTCATCTTTTTCAAAGCATCCATTAGAGATAGCGCTTTTTCCTGCCGCACGTACATGCCTAATACGCGTGAGAACGTCCCTGCTGACCGAGGGTGTGCATATTTGGAGTACGGCATTCCGTCAGAACCGATCATGGTGATTGGTGATTTTATTCCGGTACTGATCCATTCGTCTTTCATGCCGAAGATCACAATAGTACCTCCCGTCTTTCGGTGCTCATTAAAAGTTTGTTCATTTAAACGCTCTGCCGTTTCTACCCACATGAGGTTGTTGTAAGTGATTCCCATGCGCTCCTGCCATCCTTCATCAAACAATGCGGAAGCAATATCTGTAGATGACGCAATGTAAGGATATAATTCGGTCGAGACATCCACGCCATGATGAGCCGCACCATCAATCATTCTTAAAGCGAGGCCAATCTCATCCCGCGATACGCTGTTGATGTGTACGATATGTAAGGAAGCTCCGGTAGATGAAGCATCGGAGAGCGCCTGCTGCACAGCCATCGCTTTTCCTTCTCTGATATGAGAAAATACCATGGCATTGCGTGCAGCCGCCAGTTCATAAACATTATATACTTCTTCACGGGTAGCTCCAGGGTAATAACCAATAGGAACACCAATACCTAATGCGCCAGCTTTCAATTCGCTATCGACCAAATCGAGCATTGCTTTCATGTCTTCAGCAGCCAGAGGCATGTAGTTGAATTTGCTGCTTCCTTCTTCAATGTTTGTTCCGTTTTTCTGAGAAGTTTTGTGCATAATGGAAGCACGTACCCACGGATGAGAAACGGTTGCTCCATAGTTGAGCATCGCTTTGTTTTGACGGGAGGCAAGCCACTTGGCTAACTCAGGTTTGCCGCTCTCCAGTTCCAGCGCAGTGGTCACTCCATCATGCGCCTGATATTCATTTTCTTTATTTGTTTGCCCGTGTGTATGAAGATCGATAAATCCGGGCGAGACTACGAGATTAGTGGCATCAATCACTTCTTTTCCGGTGAGTGGAGCGGTAGAGATTTCAACAATCCGGTTTCCACGGATACCCACGTTTCGGATTTCATCCAGTCCGGTTTCCGGATCGATCACACGACCATTTTTTAATACAATATCATAATCGGGTTTTGCATTTTGAGCAAACGATACAAAAGGCAGCAATGCCAGCAGCAGTAGAGTTTTTCTCATGATGTATAAGGTAGGTAAGGGAATACAAGATAAGACTAAATCAATAATTAATCTCCACCACTTTTTTCCTCTGCAACTTCTGCATGGGCTTGGGGACGATAGTTAGAATTTCTTCCCGTAATGTTTTAATCAGTTTTGTTTTCAGGTGATCGCGATGTGTCACCAAACTTACTTCACGCGCAGGACTTGGTTCTTTTAGCTTTTTTACAAACTTCATCTGAGTGTTATTGAATTCCATCACGGCCAGTTCAGGCAGAATAGTGATGCCATCGCTCTTATCAACCATGCGTTTCAGCGTTTCAATGTTTCCGGTTTCGTATTTGAAGTGCTGATCCGAATATTTGCGAAGCTCACAAAGATTCAGGACCTGCGATCGGAAGCAATGCCCTTCTTCCAACAGCCAAAGCTGGTTAGGATCAATTTCATTGGCTAATACATATTTCTTGTCATATAGCGCATTTTTACGTGAAACGTAAACGAACAACTCTTCATAAAATAAGATGTCTTCTTTGATAGACGCATCGTTCAATGGAGTGACTACAATACCGCAATCCAGCCGGTTGTTTTTCAATTCATGAATTACTTCTTCAGTGATCGTTTCTTTAATCACCAGGTTCAGTTGCGGATACTTCTCTCTCATTTGCTGAAAGAGTGGCGGAAGTAAATAGGGAGCAAGCGTGGGGATGATGCCCACACGGAGCTCTCCCGTCATTTTATCTTTCTGGTTATTAATTAAATCGGTAATCATGTTCGCCTCCCGTAAAGCCACGCGTGCCTGTGCAATAATGCTGGCTCCGATTTCTGTTGGGATTACCGGTTGCTTCGTCCGATCAAATATTTTTACGCCCAGTTCTTCTTCCAGTTTTTGAATTTGCATACTGAGTGTGGGCTGTGTCACAAAACATTTCTCTGATGCAGATACAAAATGGCGATACGTATCCAAAGCAATAATGTACTCCAGTTGAATTAATGTCATAGATTTTAACTATATGTTTATAAAAATAATCAATTTGATTTATTAGCTCAACTCCTGTAATCTTGAACTTTAATATGTCAGATAATTGTATCTTTTGATGAACGTACTCAACCCGAATAAATCAACTAAATAACAATGGAAAAGAACGCAACAAATGGCGAAGCAACGTGCCCCTTCACAGGAGCGCATAAGCAAGCCGCAGGTACCGGCACGCGCAATCGCGACTGGTGGCCCAATCAATTGAAACTCAACATTCTTCGTCAGCATTCTTCATTGTCCAACCCGATGGATGAGAAGTTTAATTATGCAGAGGAGTTCAAGAAGCTTGATCTCGCAGCTTTGAAAAAAGACCTGACAGTATTGATGACCGATTCACAGGACTGGTGGCCTGCTGACTTTGGTCATTATGGTGGATTGTTCATTCGTATGGCCTGGCACAGCGCAGGTACCTATCGCGTATTTGACGGACGCGGTGGTGGTGGCGCAGGGCAGCAACGTTTTGCTCCGCTTAACAGCTGGCCTGACAACGTGAGCCTTGATAAGGCACGCAGATTGTTGTGGCCAATCAAACAAAAGTATGGCAACAAAATCTCATGGGCTGATTTAATGATTCTTACCGGTAACGTGGCATTGGAATCAATGGGCTTCAAAACATTCGGCTTTGCCGGTGGTCGCGAAGATACCTGGGAAGCACAGGAAGATGTGTATTGGGGATCGGAGAACAAGTGGTTAGGAGCAGACATCAGATACAAAGAAGGATCTCATGGTGTAGGTGGACATGGTGTTGTTGTTTCTGATGACGATGCGAATGGAAAAACGCACGGACGTAATCTGGAAAAACCATTGGCTGCTGCACACATGGGTTTAATTTATGTAAACCCGGAAGGTCCGGATGGAAATCCTGATCCGATTGCTGCTGCGAAAGACATTCGCGATACGTTTGGTCGCATGGCGATGAACGATGAAGAAACCGTTGCATTGATTGCTGGTGGTCACACCTTTGGTAAAACACATGGTGCAGCTCCATCTACCAATGTAGGAAAAGAACCTGAAGCAGCTGAAATAGAATTACAAGGTTTCGGTTGGAACAATAAGTATGGTTCAGGTAAAGGGGCAGATACAATCACCAGTGGACTGGAAGTAACGTGGACCACCACACCAACCAAGTGGAGCAACAATTTCTTCGAGAACTTATTCAAATACGAATGGGAATTAACGAAGAGTCCGGCTGGCGCACATCAGTGGGTTGCTAAAACAAATGATACAATCATTCCGGATGCTTATGATAAATCGAAGAAGCATAAACCAACTATGCTTACTACTGATTTGTCATTGCGCATGGATCCGGTGTATGAAAAGATTTCAAGAAAATTCCTTGATAACCCGGATGCGTTTGCAGACGCATTTGCACGTGCATGGTTTAAGTTAACACACCGCGACATGGGACCTCGCGCCCGTTACCTGGGAAATGAAATTCCGAAAGAAGAATTATTGTGGCAGGATCCGATTCCGGCTGTTGATTACAAACTGATTGACGATGCAGATGTAAAAGCATTGAAAGCAAAAACACTGGAAGCAGGATTGAGTATTTCTGAATTAGTATCTGCTGCATGGGCTTCTGCTTCTACATTCCGCGGATCAGATAAGCGTGGTGGCGCAAATGGTGCGCGCGTTCGTTTAGCTCCTCAGAAAGACTGGAAGGTGAACAATCCTGCGCAATTGAAGAAAGTGCTGGATAAACTGGAAGGCATTCAGAAAGAATTCAATGGTGCACAGAAAGGTGGAAAGAAAGTTTCTATTGCAGACTTGATTGTACTTGCCGGTAGTGCTGCAATTGAAAAAGCAGCGAAAGATGCTGGTCATTCAGTAACAGTTCCGTTTACTGCGGGTCGTGCGGATGCGTCACAAGAACAGACGGATGTTGAGTCAGTAGATTACCTGAAGCCGATTGCAGATGGTTTCCGTAACTACCGACAAGGACAATCGTACGCTTCTACTGAAGAATTGCTGATTGATAAAGCACAGTTGTTAACATTGACAGCACCGGAGCTTACTGTATTGGTAGGAGGGTTGCGCGTGTTAAATACCAACTTTGACGGATCGAAGCATGGTGTATTCACTTCTGCTCCTGGTAAACTGACCAACGATTTCTTCATCAACCTGCTCGACATGAACACAGCATGGAAAGCAACGGATGATAGCAAGGAATTGTATGCGGGTACCGATCGTAAGAACGGTCAGGCGAAATGGACCGCTACTCGTGCAGACCTGGTGTTCGGTTCTAACTCAGAGTTGAGAGCCATCACTGAAGTGTATGCAGGTGCAGATGCGAAAGATAAGTTCGTGAAGGATTTTGTGGCAGCGTGGACCAAGGTGATGAACCTTGACCGCTTCGACCTGAAATAATCCGGAGATTTTGAATTAAGTGGTGAGAGGGTGGCCGTTGGTCACCCTTTTGTTTTGCACAATATCTTTTATACTTACTGTGTCAGTATAAATATCTCCTTAAATTGAGCCGCTATTTTTAAACGACTCTACCAATGAATTTGAATCATGCGGCCCTGGTTGATTTATTACAAAAAGCGTACTCAGCAGAAAAAGCAGCAGCATTTGCTTATCAGGGTCATGCAGGAGCAGTGAAGGACAAAGATGAAAAAATTGCAATACGACAAATTGAAATAGATGAATGGAATCATCGCAAAGAAGTATTGGCGATTATGCGGCAATACGATATCCCCGTATCAAAGCGTTATGAATTTCGTTTTCACGTGATTGGGAAAGTCATTTCTTTTTCGTGTTACATCATCGGTTGGTTTATGCCTTTTTATTTTGCCGGAAGACTAGAGAGTGGAAATGTGTGCGAATATTTCCGGATGATGCAATACTTTCATGAGCTGAATATCCTGGAGCATAATCAGGTACTATACGAAATGGGAATGAAGGAGAAGGAGCACGAAATTTATTTTTTAGGAAAAATAAAGAATAAGAAAATGCTTCCCTTTTTTGAAAAGGTATTTGCCTGGGGCGCGAAGGAAAGCTTCAATGATATTGATCTGGATAAGAAATATCCGGTAGAAGCAGCTGCGCTTTATTGTAAAAAGAAGAGTGAAGGATAAGATTAAGAAAGATTCCGATACTGGATACTGGATTCTGGGAATGCACCACCAGCATCCGGAATCAATTCTAGATAAAAAGAATAATAAGAGTAAGCACTACTCCAGCTAATGTGAAGTACAATCCCTTCTTGAAAACGGAAGTGTGTGGCATAAACATGTAAAATGCTGACACCACAAAAAAGAGGAGAGAGACCCCAAAGAAGATATTCAAAAAGAAGAGCGGGCTTTTAGAATTGGCCTTATGTAGTTTGGTCATTTTGTTCAAAACAAATGGCAATTCTTTTACTGTCACTACCGCGATCCCAACATGCTTGTTGTAATTTCCTTCTGCAAAGAATACCAGGTCTTCCGTTTCACCAGTCACTTTGAAATCACGAATGCGCAATTCTTTGCCGATCTCTTCGTGACTCAGGTTAGGCTTCAGCTGTTTTTCAACCGGCTTTTCTTTTTTGAGAAAATCAGTATCTCTGAAAATTAAGATCACACCGCTGATTGCATACACTGCCATAATACCTGCCAGGAAGAATCCCAGGTAACGGTGATAAACTCTCATTTTGTCGTTAAAGCCAGCCATGAATTGTAGGTTTTTGAAAATGGGTTTCAAGATGGCGAATTCTGGAGTAAAGGCAAAGAGAGCATGCGTTTGAAAGATTGGATAAATTAATTAATCGATACTGGATTCTGGATGCTGGTTGCGAACCCCTAGCATCCAGAATCCAGAATCTTTTTCAGATAGTATAAAGTGATCAGGTTTTGAAATCTATCTAAGTTCACCCCCCAATCCTCACCGATGTCATCGTCAATGATCCCGCCACCAATCTGTCATTGAAAAATTCTACTTCATCTTTGTTGTCTTGCAATCCCAACGTATAGATTAATGGATAGTAATGATCAGGTGTAGGAATAGCCAATAGTGCAGCCTTACCCATCGATTCATAATTCATTAATGGAGTATGATCTTTTGATCGGATCAGTTTCTTAAACGTCTCGTTCATTTCCTGTGCCCAGTCGTAACCGTAGTTGGGAACGTTCATCTTATCCCAGGCTACCATGCGAAGATTATGAACCATGTTGCCACTGCCCATGATCAATACACCTTTCTTGCGCAATGCCTGTAACTCTTGCGCTAAGGAATAATGATAGCTCGCAGGTTGATGATAATCGATACTTAATTGTAACACCGGAATGTTAGCATTAGGATACATGTGTCTCACCACAGTCCATGTGCCATGATCGAGACCCCAGTCGTGATCCAATCCAACATTGGTTTGCTGAACAAGATCAACCGTTTCTTTTGCAATCGCAGGACTTCCCGGAGCAGGATATTGAACGGCAAACAATTCTTTTGGAAAGCCACCAAAGTCGTGAATGGTTTTGGGATGTTCCATGGCAGTAATGTGTGTGCCCTTGGTAAGCCAGTGCGCAGAGATTACCAGCACCGCTTTAGGTTCAGGAATTTCTTTTCCAAGCTTCGCCCAGTATTGACTGAATTCATTGTCTTCAATTCCATTCATAGGTGAACCATGACCCATAAATAAGACAGGCATCTTTACATCCTGAGCAGGCAAGCTGTTGCCCAATGCATTCAATTCTTTAAAAGCATTCATAGCAATTAATCCTCCGGTTATACTTTTTAGAAAGCCGTTTCTGTTCATTTATCTTACAAATTAGCCTGAAAAAGCCATTCTTACTAATTAATGTTTAAACATTTATTTGATAAGAAAAGTGCCACTGGGTTATTAGCCACAAAGTCACTAAGGGCACAAAAGAGTTAAGGATATGGGCTTCTTAAATTTGAATAACTGATTTCAATGGAAAGTTTTAGGTTAAGTCCTTTTAACAGTTCATGTCATTAATAAGATTCTTTTATAATAATTAGGGTCTTCGTGCCTTGGTGGCAATACGCATTGAAAAGAATTATAATTTCGCTGTAACATACATACCACCTCACCGTCTTGCCTGTATAACGATGAATTTCGAAATGTTCGAAGCCCGAGTATTACCCGCCAAAAACAAGCTTTTCCGCTTCGCTTTCCGCCTTTTGGGGAGCAGTGAGGAGGCCAAAGATGTGGTTCAGGAGGTAATGATCAAGGTGTGGAACGGACGGGAGCAGATGGATGAGATTCAGAATATGGAAGCCTGGTGCATGCGCATCACCAAAAATTTGTCGCTGGACAGATTGCGGTCGAGACAACGCAGGGCAACAGACCCCATTGAAGAAAGCTTTGACATGGAACATGAATCGTTGTCGCCACTGGAAACAACTGAAATCACGGAGAGCATGAACCAGATCAACAAGTTTATTGCGGCACTGCCTGAAAAGCAACGGCAGGTAATTCACCTTCGCGATGTAGAAGGGTACAGTTATAATGAGATCTGCGACATTCTGGAAATCGATATGAACCAGGTAAAGGTAAGCCTGTTTCGTGCCCGCAATGCCGTAAGAGAAAAACTAGTAAAGATGAATGCGTATGGACTCTAAGCATATAGAGCAATTGCTCGAAAAATACTGGAACTGCGAAACTTCATTGGAGGAAGAAAAAGAATTGCGCAATTATTTTGGCGGAACAGGTATTCCTGATCAGTTCAAAGAAACCAGCGAATTGTTCAGATACTTTGAAGCGGAGAAGAATAAATCATTGAATGAAAATTTTGACAATGCTGTAACAAAGCAAATTCGTCAACGTCAAGGAGGAAAGATCATTAAGATGTTCAGCCTGGTGCAGATCTCGCGAATCGCGGCAGGACTATTGGTAGTGGTAGCGGCCACTTACTTCATCCGGCAGGAAGTAAGAAAAGCTTATCCCGATCCGGTAGAAGACACATACAGTGATCCGAAGCTGGCCTTCGAGGAAACAAAGAAGGCGCTCATGATGATCTCGAAGAGTTTTGGTAAAGCAAAAAGTGAAGCAGGTAAGATAAAAGCCTTCAGCGATGCCGAGAAGAAAATTCAAGGCAAAGAAGAAGAGAAGATTGAAGACACAAACATCTAGTCTCTGAAAAGAGCAACAAACAAAAAGATTTAAAACACTTAAATAATACGAGTATGAAAAAGTTTATGTTGGGTGCGTTGATGATTGCAGCAGCGGTAGCGGCACAGGCACAGGCTTCGGCTGATTTGATTACAAAATTTTTCAGTAAGTATCAGAATGACGAGTCGTTCACACAGGTGACCATCAGCAGCAAGATGTTCAACTTGTTTACGAATATGGAAGTAGATAAGCCGGAAGACCAGGAAGTACTGAACGCGATCAGCAAATTGAAAGGCTTGCGTGTATTGGCGAAAGAAGACGCGCGTAATGCAAGAGAATTATATAAGGAAGCTTTGTCTTTAGTTCCTGTGAAAGAATTTGAAGAATTGATGTCAGTACGTGATAAAGACAAAGACATGAAGTTCTATATCAAAGAAACGAGCCCGGGCAAGATCAGTGAGTTGGTAATGATTGCTGGCGGTGTAGATGACTTCATGGTGTTGAGTTTGTTCGGAGAAATCGACTTGAAACAAGTGAGCAAGATTGGAAGTAAAATGGATATCGATGGATTGGACCAGTTGAAAAACATGGACAAAAAGAATGCTCCGAAGACTAATCCGACAAGCAAAGAAAACAAGAATGAAGAAGAGTAATCTTCAATAATCTCAAGGCCACGGATTCAGTCCGTGGCTTTTTCATTTTCAGAAACTAAAATCATCACACCCATGAAGCGTTTCACCCTTCTTACCTTATTCTCAATAATTACCGTCTTCTCCTTTGCACAAAGCAAAAGCTACCAAACGCTTAAAGATCATTTTGTAGACCGGGAAGAAGTTCACTCTTTCAGTATGAGCGGATTCCTTTGCCGGGCTGCATTGAATATCATGCTCGAAGACGAAGAACAATTAAAGGGAATGATGAAAGACATCGATCATATCCGCTTCATGGTGATTCCCAAAGGAGAATTCGCCAATCAAAACCTTACGGTGAATGGATTCAGAAATTACATCACCAAAGATTCCTTTGAAGAAGTAATGTCTATTCGTGATAATGGTGATCATATTAATGTATTTTCATCGCCTGGATGGCAACAAGAAAAATAGATACTGTAATATTAGAAGAATCGGATGAAGTAGTGGCACTTGAACTGAAAGGATATATCAATCCTGAAATGTTTAAAGACGGAGATAACCGCATTTCATTAAGTAAATAACCTGATCACGATGAGAAAAAATATTCTTTTAATTGCCGGTATCTTCATCGCATCTCTTGGTGCGTTCGCGCAAAGCAACACTACGTGCAGGCTTTAGATGATCGCTTCGATGGTCTTTCATTGTATTTCTACAAGAATACTTCGATGTTGAATCAGAAAGATGATAAAGGACTTTGATGAACTGATCAAGAACATCGAGAAGATGAAATTTCTCATGATTGATAAGGCGGATAAATTTGGAAAGAGCAGAATACAAAAAACTCATCAGCGATTATCAGTCTGAATCTTTTGAGCTTGGCATGACCAGTCGTTATCAGGCAAAACACTGGACGTTTATTTTAAGGATAAGAAAGGATCCGCATTAGGCACCGTAGTATTGCTGAATGATTCAACCAGTCTGTATGTGTTAGATATCATTGGCACAATCGATATTCGTAAAGCGTCATCTCTTTTTTCAGCCATTGACGAAAGCTCAGATATCGGAAGAAAGATCAAAGGCTTCACCGATAGCAAGAACAAAGAGTATAAACACGAAGACAAGGACAACAATCTAATCCCGATTCTTTTGAAACAGTTTTATCGACACAAGGTCTTACGAAAGATTTGGCCGACTTACAGCGGTTAACAATCTTAATCTTGAAGTAAAGCGCGGTCAGGTATTTGGAATGCTCGGACCAAATGGTAGCGGCAAGACCACTACACTAGGTATGCTGATGGGAGTTACGAATGCGACTGAAGGAAATTTTTCCTGGTTTGGTCAACCGCCCACTAACACGGTAAGAAAAAAGATCGGTGCTGTATTGGAACACCCGATTTTCTACCCTTACCTCAGTGGACAGAAAAACCTGGAGCTGATGGCGATGATTAAAGAGGCACCAGTTGAGAATATTCCGAAAGTGCTTGAGCTGGTTGAGTTAGCGGGACGTAAGGACGATAAGTACAAAACGTACTCATTAGGGATGAAGCAGCGTTTGGCGATTGCATCGGCTTTGTTGAATGACCCAATTGTTTTGATTCTGGATGAACCAACGAATGGTTTGGATCCCATGGGGATTGCAGAGATTCGCGAGATCATCAAGAAAATTGCAGCAGATGGCAAGACAATCATACTGGCAAGTCACTTGTTGGATGAAGTACAAAAAGTATGTACACATTTTGCTGTATTGAAACGTGGTAATCTCATGCACATCGGTCCGGTGGATGATGTGGGTAAAGGAGAGGAACTCGTAGAGGTTGCTGCTTATCATGATGACCTGGGAGTAGTGCTTCAGGAATTTGCAGGTTCGGGCACAATCAAAAGAGAAGAAGGTCATTTCCAGGTGATGATGAAAGATGGCTTTCACGGACAGGATCTGAACAAATTCTTATTTACTAAAGGAATTGTCGCTTCACATCTCATCACGAAGAAGAAAACATTGGAAAAACAATTCCTGGAAATCTTGGCAGAAAGTCATCCAACAGCAGAAAGAAAATAACTATGCTTCACTTACTGAAAATTGATCTTAAAAAACTGACGAGCTACCGCACGTTCTGGATCATCTGTGGAATGTACTTCTTCACATTGGTGGTAGGTGCCGCTAGCGGAATGGAGTTTTTGAAATGGCTGGCGCGATTGATTGATGGCTTCGGTCAGGAGATCAATATCAATCGCATCCCATTGTATCATTTTCCTGATATCTGGCAAAACCTGGCGTGGAGCTGCGGTTTATTAAAGATGGGACTAGCGATTATGGTGGTGATCTCTATTACTAATGAGTACACGTATCGTACCATTCGTCAAAACATCATTGACGGAATGAGTCGCGAAGAGTTTTTGCTCTCTAAGGTGTACACCAATTTCGTATTGGCTGCTGCAAGTATGCTTTCCGTTTTCCTGATTGCAGTGGTTACGGGCTTGATTTATTCACCAGAGATTGATCTTCCGTATGCTTTGACTGGGATTGGATTCTTCCCAGCTTATTTCCTGGAAGTGTTTGCATTCCTTTCTTTTTCATTGATGATCGGAATTTTTATTCAGCGCTCTGGCCTTACAATCATTGTACTTCTGTTCTCTTATCTGATCGAACTGATCATTAAGGAAAACATTGATAACTATTTACCTGGCATTATCCCATTCTTCCCGCTGGAATCGATTATGAACCTGGTACCACTTCCTTTCGCTCGTTATGCGTTTCAGGAGATTCGTGATTATGTGACAATCGGTTCGGTGGCTATTGCTTTAGTGTGGACCTTCCTCTTCAATTACCTTGCCTATCGCAAGCTGAAGAAGTCAGACATATAGAATCCCTTTTTTGATGAGCATTTGGTTCGTATCTTACCCGTAACCAAATGTTCATCTTATGAATTATTCCCGCAGACAATTTCTTGCTAAAGCCGGTGCAGGCGCTTCATTGCTCACCATGCTTTCAAATGAATCAATAGCTAAACCTTATCGTGCCGGCAAAAAACTGAGAGTGGCACTCTGCGGTCTCGGCTACTATGCAGAATTTAAGCTTGCCCCTGGAATCCTTGCTTCTAGTAATTGCGAGCTCGCTGGAATTGTGACTGGCACTCCCGCAAAAGCGGAAAAGTGGAAGAAGCAATTTAATATTCCTGATAAGAACATTTATAACTACCAGAACTTCGATCAGATCACAAACAATCCGGACATCGATGCGGTTTATACCGTGCTTCCGAATTCTATGCACAAAGAATTTGTGATTCGCACCGCGAAAGCAGGCAAGCACGCCATCTGTGAAAAACCAATGGCACTCAATTCAGCAGAGTGCCAGGAGATGATTGATGCATGCAAGAAAGCGAACGTGACTTTATCAATCGGATACCGTTGTCATTTCGAACCTCACAATGTAGAGGCAATGCGCGTAGGTCAACAAAAAGTTTTTGGTAAGCCGAAAGTGATTGAAACAGCGTGTGGATTCAGAATGGGTGGTGATCCAAATCAATGGAGATTGAAGAAAGCATTGGCTGGTGGTGGTGCCATGTATGACGTGGGTGTCTATGCAATACAAGGTGCGCGCTATGGATTAGGTGAAGAACCAACATACGTGACTGCACAGGAAATAAAAACAGATCCGGTAAAATTTAAGGAAGTAGATGAAACGATCATGTGGCAAATGGAATTTCCAAGTGGCGCAGTGTCAAGCTCGATTACTTCTTATGCAAGTAACATGGATCGCTTATACCTCTCTGCTGAAAATGGCTGGCTGGAATTAGCTCCAGCCTATGGATATGGTCCGCAAGCAGGACGCACAAGTAAAGGTCCATTAAACATTGCACAAACCAATCACCAGGCAGTAATGATGGATGAAATTGCTGCAATTGTGTTTGATAAAAAACCGTCTAGTATTTCCGGTGAAGAAGGGTTAAAAGATGCTAAAATCATGGAAGCGATTTATAAATCCATTGAAACCGGAAAGAAGGTAAAAATCCAATAGTCATTTCTGTTTTCAGTATTGATTAGTTTCTGGATTCTTTCGGGAACTAATCAATACTTCATTTCGTTTAGTGGGTTCAGTATCTGAAATCCTTTCACAATCCTTTTTACGTATTTATAATGTCAGCATTCAGAGGCTGTCAGCGTCATTTTGGCTTTAAATACGTTACAACTCAGACTTTCTGACTTTAAAATTGAACAGGAATAATCCTTGATAAGGAAGGAACGAGGACTAGTGTATATGAAAAAAATGAAAAAGAATTTTTTGAATTACGACCTGATTACCGGCATTGATATTCTCAATACATTAAATGGCGGTGCGGTCGAACCCACAGTGAAATTCTCAAAGTTTCCGGAATATCATCAAGTGAAGGTAACGGCACCAGGAATAGCAGAAGAAGAGATTCATGTGAACATAGAAAATAACCA
The DNA here is from genome assembly GCA_044228905.1 of Cyclobacteriaceae bacterium. Classification (GTDB taxonomy): domain Bacteria; phylum Bacteroidota; class Bacteroidia; order Cytophagales; family Cyclobacteriaceae; genus ELB16-189. The sequence goes on from JBGATZ010000016.1 coordinate 20,008, forward strand.
GTTGATCATTTTTTATGAATTACAAATTGAATCGCAAGGCAAAGCTGTTCCTGTTCCACGAATAGTGTACAATAAGCCCATTCCTTTTTTTATTGATACGTTTAATATCAATGCACAGTATTCCGGTAACACATTAACAGTTCAAATGCCGTTCAATGAATTGGCTAACGGATATCACCGTGAAGTTCCGATTGGCAATAACTAATCGATGATTGCCTGATAGGTAAAGATCTTGAATTTGTCACCCGTATTCCAGCTTGGGCCTCCATACATGTTTGTGTAGATGAGGCCCACCAGCTTTTCCTTAGGATCTGCCCAGTATTGTGAGTTGAATGCGCCACCCCATTGAAAGCTTCCGATAGTGAAGATGGATTGATAATCATTTTTGTCTGTCTCTAAGCCAAAGCCCAATCCATGTTGATTGGTGAGTGGAGGTTGTACCTGATTGGTAAGCATTAACTCCACCGTTTTACGACTCAGCAAACGAACTCCATTGAATTCTCCCTTATTCAAAAACAACTGAAGAAATTTAGCATAATCTTCAACGGTAGAACTAAGTCCAGCTCCACCCGAATGATATTTCCCTGCTAGTGTAGGATAGTTCGGATTCACATTGTCAAAGATAGTTCCGGATACCTTGGTTACTTTCCCATCTTTCGTTTCATGCAGCGTAACCAGGCGATTATGTTTATCTTTCGGTAAGTAGAAATAGGTGTCATTCATGCCAAGCGGTTTGAAAATGCGGGTGGTAAGAAACTGTTCGAACGATTGACCTGAGAGCACTTCAACTAAATAGCCAAGTACATCGATACTTAAGCTATACGTGTATTGTTCACCCGGATTATGCTTTAATGGCAATGGCCCGAGGATCTTCATCTTGTCAGCAAGCAACATGTTGTCATTTCCAATTCCGCTGGGCACTCCGGCTTTAGCATAGATCGCCTTGAACTCCTGACTTCCTATTCCGGCATAATCGATCCCTGAGGTATGCGTGAGTAGCTGGCGAATGGTGATTTCACTTTTCGCAGGAACGGTAGTGTAAGTCGTGTCCTTCCAATTCAGATTAGCCAGTACTTTTGGATTTTTGAATTCAGGAATGTATTTCGACACAGGTTCGTCCAATAAAAACTTACCTTCTTCAAATAACATCATTACTGCTAAGCTGGTAATCGCTTTGCTTTGTGAAGCGATTCGAAAGATGTCATCTTTCTTTAACGCTGTTTTCTTTTCCACATCACTGTAGCCGCAGGATTTGTAGTAAACAATTTTGCCATTGCGAATAATCAACCCCACTGCACCGGGAATTTTTCCTTCGGTAACTAATTGATTGAAGAAATTATCGATGCGACCCAATCGCTCGGTTGACATTCCGTTTTCCTCAGGTTTCCCCGGAGTTAATGTTTTGATCTGTGCATTGGCTAATCCAACAATCAATGCGAGCAAGAAGAGCAGGTAATTTTTCATAGATGAGTTTATTCTGAAATTTTAAAATCTATATTCTTAATTCTTTTTTACTTAAAGTCTTGTTTCACTACCAGAAGGTAGAAATCATTTTCAATCGGCAGATAACCTTGCTCGTAGCAGTAATAATAAACTGCTCCGTCTTTGGTTTTATAGAGATTGGTGAAATACTGAAAGTCGAACCCTTTCTCCTTTAATTTGGTACCGCTGATGCGTGTTTTTCCTGTAGTGTTTAATTCAGTAAGGATGCGTCTGTTTTTTCGCAAGGCATTGTTCACATTTCTCACGAGATTCGTTTCATCACTGTTCAGGCGGTTGTTGAAGCTCACGCGGCACTGATCAGAGCAGAATTTTTTATCTACACGACCCGTCAATTTATTGCCGCACTCCAGGCAGATCTTTGATTCAGTTTCGGCCATCAGATTTTAGGTTGATATTTCTCGGCAAGTTTCTTAGGAGCGACATTGCAATAGGAAGAAGTCAATGCATCTTTGAAAACGTCCTTTCTTACTTTCTTTAATTCTACGATCGTCCAGCCTTGTTTTCCCCAGGCGTTATCTACAGGATAAATTGCTTTGTTTTTATCAGATGAAAAAACCGATTGATCGATTGCCGAAAGTTTGAGCACGGCACGATTCAGTTTTATATCGAGTGTGGCAAAGATCTTTTTCTTTACCCGAAAGGACTGCTTTTCAAAGTGTGGTTGTTGTTCCGCTTCTTCGAAGGCAAGAGCCAGCTTCTTTACTTCTTTTTCGGTAATCATAGTTTAAGAAACTGTTTGATATCAGAGGTCCACTCGCCTTTATATTTATTAAGATAGTTTTCATGTCCTGCCTGCGGATATGTCTTCAGGGATTTTCGTCCGTTTAGATTTTTGAAAATTTGATCAATTTCTTTTCGTGAAACCTTTTTGTCCAGCTCTCCATACATTAAGAGGGTAGGGCAAGTTATCGCGCGTGCATAATTGACAGGTTGAAGTTCGAAAGCATTAAAATTATTAATAACACCACCCCAAAACACAAGCAGGTTTGCCATCGGAAAGGTAGGAACATTCAACGCGTTGAATCTTGCCTTCACGGTCTGAAGCATTGTTCCATAGGGGCATTCGAGCATAATAGAGCTTACTTTAAGCGAATAATCGTTCATTGCCTTCATGATTGCTACAGCACCCATGGAAGTTCCAAACAATACAATATTCTTTTCTCCTTGCGATTCGAGATACTCTAACGAGCTTTTGACTTGTTCGGCTTCGTAAAAGCCAATGGTGGTTTGATTTCCTTCAGAACCTCCCGATCCCATAAAATCGACTAGCAGACAATTATACCCTATCCCCAGGAAAATATCAGCCTTGTCAAGCATTCTCGATTTATCACCTCCGTATCCGTGAAACAAAATAATCGTTCCCTTCGAAGAATCGGCTTTGATGAACCAGGTTTCAATGGTTTGATTACCTGTTAGCGTTATGACTTGATAATTTCTATCAGGAATACTTTCATTTTCGGGCCTTGGGTTGTTAATACCTAAAAAAATGATTTTTACTTTTTCTTTAAAGGATAGTGATTGGTCACCCCGAGTCCTTTCAATTGCCTGGTCAAAATGAGTGAATTTATAAGCATGTGCGAAAGCAATCGCATTGACAATAATAAGTAGTAACCCAAACCCGATCAGAAAATATTTTAAGCTTTTTCTCATGTTAGAAGAGTTCCTGGAATCTTTGAATTCAGCTCAAAAACCAATCATTATCCGATTACAAACGTTTACAAACGAATATAAACGAAAGTAAACGATTAACATACGACTCCGGCTTTTTTCTCACCACAACTTTGCATCGTTGATCGGGACAAGGCCGGTCACTGAAATCGTAAAATCAAAAACAATTAAATACTACAACTATGAAAAACATGATAAACAGCGTGCAATTGATCGGTCGTCTTGGAAAAGATCCTGAATTAAAATCATTTGACAAGAGCGTGAAGGCATCTTTCACCATTGCGACTACCGATTCGTATAAAAATGCGAAGGGCGAAAAGGTAGAAGAGACCCAGTGGCATAATATTGTAATCTGGGGCAAGCTAGCG
>JBGATZ010000017.1:0-22856 GCA_044228905.1 Cyclobacteriaceae bacterium
GTACTATCTCTGCTGAAAACAGAAATGATGGAACGCGAATCTGCAAGAGTAGTAGATTTAAAATGAATCTCCCAGTAGTATTTTCTTCCTTCCAGTTCAAATACATCTTCTACCTTGATAGGGGTGCCGCTGATTACCGTATTAAAGCGATCCTTCCATACCTCGGTGAGTGTTGGATTTACTTTGGCCATTGACTCTAAAAGAGACTTTCCTCTTTTTAATTCAATGCCATACGTCTCCAGGAAAATCCAGTAAAATCCCGGATTGAGTGTAATGATTTGCCCTTCTTCGTCAAGTATGAGCAGATTAGAATCCGCATCCTCAATGATGGAGGTAAATAAATCCTGCCACATTCCCACCTCTGTTTGCTCCAACATCGTCATACGCAGTGATTTAGTTGAAGTAAAACTTTAGCCACACTTTTTCGTAAGGACAACATTTGCACTCTAACGGACGAGCAGGCAAACAGGACGATTTTTCGCAATAAAAATTTAACCTAACGACCAATATGTCGTTTAGACCGTGGTTATAACGATTGAGACGTGAGAAAGTGAGAATGAAGTGTTGTTATGGAGTTGTCCGTTTAGTTGTCGTGCTACTATTTTCTTAAGTAATTAGTTGCAGGACAACTTCTCAACTGCTCATCAATCAACGACTGTAATACATATCATTCCATCTTAATTCATTTTTTAGCGAATGAATATTTGTTTCTTTGCTAATGTTAACAAATTCAATTTTGGCAATCTCGGCAAAGTCGTGTAATTGTTCTGACGAAAGATTTTGGCTGTACACCGTATGATGCGCTCCTCCTGCATGAATCCATGCAGCACAGCCTGTCTTCATATCCGGCAATGGTTTCCAAAGCACACGTGCCACAGGAAGTTTTGGTAAATCCTGTTCGGGTTTAATCGCTTCCACTTCATTCACTAATAGTCTAAATCGATTACCCATATCTATCACTGACGCATTGAGTGCAGGTCCGCTTGCCACGTTAAATACTAATCGAACCGGATCAGCTTTTCCTCCGATACCCAATGGATGAATCTCACAGGAAGGTTTACCATCGGCAATGGATTCACAAATCTCGAGCATGTGTGCACCGAGTACCTGATTATTTCCTGCTGCGAAGTGATACGTATAATCTTCCATGAATGAATTACCGCCTTTCAATCCACTTGCCATTACTTTCATGGCGCGCACCAAAGCAGCTGTTTTCCAATCACCTTCTGCACCGAAACCATATCCTTCTGCCATCAATCGTTGTGAAGCAATGCCGGGAAGTTGTGAAAGCCCGTGAAGGTCTTCGAAAGTGTCAGTGAACCCTTTGAAATTTCCCTGCTTTAAAAAATTACGAATGCCTATTTCAATTTTTGCTGCTTCTTTTAACGATGCACGTTGTGCTCCATCCTTCTTCAATGAGGTAACTACTGAATAAAGCTGATCGTATTCATCTACCAGTTTATTGATCTCGGCATCAGTGGATTCATTAATTACTTTTAACAGATCACCCATACCATACCCGTTTACCGAGTAACCGAATTTTAATTCCGCTTCTACTTTGTCTCCTTCGGTCACGGCTACTTGCCGCATGTTGTCACCAAAGCGACAAAATTTTGCTCCCTGCCAGTCGGCCCAACCCGCAGCTACACGCAACCAATTACCAATGCTTTGAATTACTTCTTCATCCTGCCAGTGACCAACCACGACTTTTCGATTCAAACGCATGCGTGTCATGATGAAGCCAAACTCACGATCGCCATGCGCGGATTGATTCAGATTCATGAAATCCATATCGATGTCTCTCCACGGAATATCGCGATTGAATTGTGTGTGTAAATGAAGCAAAGGCTTTGAAAGAATTTTCAAACCACCGATCCACATCTTGGCGGGAGAGAAGGTATGCATCCACGCGATAATACCAATGCAGTTCTTAGTAGTGTTTACTTCCTGGCAGATATGAAGAATCTCTTCTGGTGTTTTTACTACGGGTTTGAACACTATTCTTACCGGTATTTTGGAATGCGTATCTAACGCCTTGGTAATCTGCTGTGAATGTTCAGCTACCTGCTTCAATGTTTCTTCCCCGTATAAATGTTGGCTTCCGGTAATGAACCAGACTTCGTAGCTTTTTAGGTTGATCATGCGTTTATAATTTGATTTTTTATTTCATAGTAAAGGGTTGCAAGTTTCAGGTGTGCTTCGAACCTGCAACCCTGCAACTTGTACCCCCTTTATTGTCCATAGTAAGAATCCGGTCCGTGCTTTCGCTCGAAATGTTTTTTGATTAATGAATCTTTCAATCGAGGCGCATTCGGATTGATTTGGTGCGTGAGGAATGCCATGCGTGCTACTTCTTCCAGGACTGCCGCATTGTAAACTGCTTTATTTGCATTTTTCCCCCAGGCAAACGGAGCATGATTACCAACCAGCATCATCTCTACTTCCTTGTAATCCAGCTTTCGTTCTGTAAAGCAATTCATGATCTGGAATCCGGTTTCATATTCGTAATTACCATTGATCATGTCATCACTCATTGGACGCGCACATGGAATGTCAACGGTTAAGTGATCAGCATGAGTTGTTCCGAATATTGGGATATCCAGTTGTGCCTGTGCCCATGCAGTAGCGTAGGTAGAATGAGTATGAACAATTGCCCCGATTTCATTCCAGTTTTTGTAGAGAACAGCGTGAGTCAATGTATCGGAAGATGGGCGGAGAGTTCCGTCTACTGTTTTTCCATCAAAGTCAACGATTACCATTTTTTCCGGAGAGAGCTCTTCATAAGGAACACCACTGGGCTTGATCGAAAATACTTTTAATTTATGATCGACCACACTCACATTACCAAAAGTGAATAATACCAAACCGAGTTTTGGGAGTTGCATGTTGGCGTGGTAGGCCTGTTCTTTTATATCACGATAATTGCTCATTATTCTGGATACCTAGATTCTGACAGTTTGAAGTTCTCTGCTTACTTTTAACTATTTCACCAATTGAATCGATACCACCGACATCGGAGGCAGATTTGCGATTAAATTGCTTCCTTCTTTTTTGAAATCCGCGAACTTGATCAGCTTCACTTTGTTAGGCAGCTCGAATGTGTTTACATCGTTGAATTTCGTAGATGTCAATAATTGCCCTTCAGATCTTTTCCAGTCAAAGCCGTCAAGTGCTGCCTGAACCGTTTGCTTTTTAATCGGATCGAGGTTGACAAATGTGATATTAATATTTCCGTTCGCATCTTTTGAAGCCGTTCCATTGATAGCCGGAATGCTTTCTTTCCCAAACATATAACCTGGACTTGTAAATTCAATCGGCAACATCTTCGCGTCCTGATGTACTTTATATAAATCAAAAACGTGATAAGTAGGAGTGAGCAACATCTTTTCTTTGTCGGTAAGAATCAATGCCTGCAACACATTTACAGTTTGTGCAAGATTAGCCATGCGGATGCGATCGCTGTGCTTGGTGAAGATGTTCAAGGTTGAAGCAGCAATCAGCGCATCGCGCAAGCTGTTTTGCTGATACAGAAATGCTCCGCGTGTTCCTGGCTCTACATCGGTCCAGATTCCCCATTCATCTACGGCCAGTGCCACTTTCTTTTCCGGATCATATTTATCCATAATGGCTGAGTGCTTATCGATAAGCTCTTCAATGTGCAATGCTTTTTGTAACCCTCTGAAGTATTCATCTTCACCGAACGTGGTTGCTGAACCTTTCTTCTGCCAGTTGTTCACTACCGTATAGTAATGCATGGAGATTCCCCACATCTGCCAGATGGGAATATTCTTCATACTTACTTCCATCCAGTTGTAGTCGTCACTATTGGCACCACTTACAATTTTTTTCAATGGAGCCCCAGGATAATTTTTGGCAAACGTAGCGTATCGCTTATATAGATCAGAGTAATATTCAGGAGTCATCTCACCACCGCATCCCCAGTTTTCATTGCCCACTCCCCAGAACGCAACTTTATACGGTTTCTCATGGCCATTTTGTTTGCGCAGTTTTGCCAATGAACTTTCACCATCAAAGTTGAGATACTCAATCCAGTTCGCCATTTCCTGTGGAGAACCACTTCCTACATTGCCTGCGATATAAGGTTCAGTCCCCAGTAGTTCACATAATTCAAGGAACTCATGCGTAATACCATCACTCCAATGATACTCATCGGCAAAGCATCCACCTGGCCAGCGAAGGTTAGGAATTTTAATTCTCTTCAATGCCTCTACGATATCCATTCTGATCCGATCTTTTTTCGGAATATTTAAAGAAGGATCAGCCCAGAAACCATCATAGATGCAACGCCCCAGATGCTCTGAGAAATGACCAAAGATATGTTTGTCAATGACCGTCTTTGGATTATCTGTATTGATCGACATTTTGGTTTGTGCCTGAGTAGCAAACCAAATGAATAGAAAAACGAGTAGCTGAATACCTTTTTTCATAGAATGAATGTTTGATTGACTCTTCATAAGTTAAGGAATTGAATGATGGTGTCCTTCAATAAATTTTGCCAGTGATTGATATTTGTGAAATTTTACTTCGTAATACCGTGCTTTGGATGGATCAGGTTGATAAGTAACATCAAATCCCTGGCCCATCGCCTGCATGGCTTCTTCCACTTTTGGATAAATGCCGGCAGCAGTAGCAGCAAACATCGCAGCGCCAGCCGCGCACGTCTGCTCTGATTTATGGATACGGATTGGCATCTTCATCACATCAGCCATCATCTGCATGATATAAGGAGCTTTTTTTGCCACACCGCCTAATCCGATCAGTCCTTTCACATGAACCCGTTCATGCTCAAAACGATCAACAATGGCTTTCGCACCAAAACAGGTTGACTCTACTAATGCTCTATAAATAGAAGGAGCATTGCTGGCAAGGTTTAATCCGGTTATCGCAGCCTTCAGTTCCTGATTTGCATCCGGAGTTCTTCGTCCATTCAACCAATCGATGGCAACTTCATCATCATTGTGTAGTGGCAATGCCTGTGCTTGTTGTGTTAATGAAGGAATTAATTGATTAAGCAATTCCTCTTTTAATTTTTCTTTTTGCTGAGTGTTGATGATCTGTGATTGATCCAGTAAAAGAGTTAACGGGCCTGTCAGCATTTGTTTGAACCACGCATAGGTATCTCCGAATGCAGACTGACCCGCTTCAAGGCCAATCATTCCGGGAATGACGGAACCGTCCACTTGACCGCAAATACCTTTCACTAATTTATCTTTGATGTCATTCTTCGGAGCCACCAGCATATCGCAGGTGGAAGTGCCCATCACTTTGCTTAAATGATAAGGTTCGATTTGTCCGCCTACTGCACCCATGTGAGCATCGAATGCACCTACGCCAATGATGACGTTATCAGGTAATCCCAAACGTTGTGACCATTCTTTGCTGATTCGGCCGGCTGCCTGATCTGCGGTGTACGTATCTTTAAATAAACGCGAAGTGAATCCTTTTAATACAGGATCCAATGAAGAGAAGAAATCATCGGGAGGCAGTCCTCCAAATTCTTTTGCCCATAGTGCTTTATGACCAGCAGAGCATACTCCACGTTTTAATTGATGAACGTCTGTTCCTCCGGTTAACAAGAATGGAATCCAGTCGCAATGTTCAACAAAGGAATAAGTAGCTTTTCTTGTTTTCTCATCATCGCGAAGAATATGAAGCAATTTTGCCCAGAACCATTCGGAAGAATAAATGCCTCCAACGTACTGAAGATAATTGGTGTCAAACTTCTTTGCATGCTCGTTGACCTCAGCGGCTTCTTTGGTTGCGGTGTGATCTTTCCACAGTACAAACATGGCGTTTGGATTCTGAGCAAACTCAGGTAACAAAGCCAGGGGTTTGCCAGTTTGATCGACAACAACAGGTGAAGAACCGGTTGTGTCAACCGAAATAGCCTTGATGTTTTTTCTTACTGTGTCTCCGGCTTTTGATAAGCACTCTTTAATCGTTTGCTCTAGTCCTTCTACGTAGTCCAATGGATGCTGACGAAACTGATTTTCAGCTGCGTTGCAAAATAATCCGTCTCGCCAGCGGGGATAAACAAATACCGAAGCGGTAATCTCCTCACCGTTGTGCGCATTTACAATAATTGAACGAACTGAATCTGTACCATAATCCACACCAATAACATACGCCTGATTCATAATACGGGATTAGGAATGAAATTTAGGAAATCATGAAAGTGTGTGCTGTATTTTCTCTTGTCGAGCTTATAATAGAAAGCTCCCTTCTTTGAGTTAAGCTTCTCTTTATCTTTTTGTTTTACCAGCAAGCCTGTTGATAAAACCTTGCGACTGAAATTTCTCTTATCGAACTGTTTATCATAAACACTCTCATATAAACTTTGCAATTGAGGAAGTGTGAATTTTCCGGGTAACAATTCAAACAGGATGGGATGAAAGGCAGCCTTGTATCTCAATTTCGCTTTTGCCATCTCTACCATTTCCTTGTGATCGAAAATCAGTTTAGGGATTTTCTTTAGTGAAACCCACTCCGGATGATAGTCATCGCTGAGTTGCTTTTCGTATTGATGAATATCAATCAGCGAAAAGTAAGCGATGGATACGGTTCGCTCTACGGAATCACGATTAGGATTGCCAAAGGCATTCAGTTGTTCCAGGTAAACTCCTTCGAGTCCTGTCATTTGTTTCAGCACCCGATTGGCAGCTTCATCCAGACTTTCATTCGGTTGAACAAAACCGCCCATGAGGCTCCACTTTCCTTTTTCAGGTTCAAAGCCGCGATGAATTAAAAGTAATTTCATCTCCTCGCCATCAAAGCCAAAAATGATGCAGTCTACGGCTACTAAATGCCTTGTTTGATTAGTGTAACGTGTCACGCTATTTGCTTGAATAAAATTTCCATTGACTCTTGAAATCTTTCGGAAGAGGTTGATTGTTTAAAATCGCTCTAACCATTTCCACTGGCATTTCATTTTCTCGAATAATTGAGTCATGAAATTGCTTGAAGGTCATCTTACCGCTGTCCACCATTTCTTTTTTCAATGAATAGAATTGAAGCGCGCCCATCATGTAAGCCAATTGATATAGTGGAGGATAGTCGGTCGTGAACGATCGTCTCACTTCACCTTCTGCATTGGCGCGCTCATGACCTACGCGATCTACAAGGAAGTCAATGCATTGTTGTGGAGTCCATTTGCCCAAATGATAATTCAATGAGAAGATAATGCGTGCACAACGGTGCATTCTCCAGAACAACATGCCGATGCGATCTTCTGGTGATTGCGGGAATTTCATGTCCCACAAGATCATCTCCCAATAGAAGGCCCAGCCTTCAATCCAGAATGGAGTACCAAACTTACGATATGATTTGTAACGATCGCCCATATAAAACTGAAGACGATGGCCTGCAATTAATTCATGATGAACCGTTGATCGTGAAAAATGAGGATTGTTGCCTCGCATGCTCATGAGTTTGTCCGCATGACTCATCGTATTGGTGGGGTAGGAGATAATAATTTGTTCCCCTCCCAAAAAGAACGGACTCACCAATTGACGTTCAGGTGACATCATCGTCATGCGCCAGGTTTCTTCCGCTAGTGGAGGAATAGTGATCAGGTCATTCTTCTTCAGGAAATCAATGGATTCATTGTATAATTTCAGGATGGCTTCCGGTTGTTTGCCTGCTGGCACATACGAGTTTTTTACTTTCTCCTGGGCTTGTTTCCAGTTGTCGCCAAAACCCATTTCACGTGAGGCTTTCAATAATTCCTGATCACACCATGCAAATTCTTTGTTGGCGATGTCAATGAGCTCCTCAGGAGAGTAAGGAATCAGTTCATATTGCAGCTGACGAATCAGTTCTTCTCTTCCAACCGGATTGCCGCGAATTCCGCTTCCATCATCTTTCAATGGAGAAGCGTTTCTTTTCTTTTCAGCGAATACTTTTCCATAAGTTGCCAGGGCAGTATCCAGTTTTTTGTACGGTTCAGGAATCCACCAGGTAAATAATGGATCGTATCCATTGTAAAATTCATACACACTCTTCATCGCGCTTCTCAATCCCTTGACTGTACTTGCTGCTCGGGCATATTGAGCGCTATTGAGCGTAGTTTCTTTTTCCGCTGTTTTAGTTGCCTGAATGATTTCTTTCGTAATGGCATCAAGATCACCAGCCATTTTCTGTGCGTCCTGTTGTGTGCCACGTTGGCGTATTTTTTCTATCGCATAGATTTTCTCAGCAAACGGAAAATAATTCTTTACCGCATCTGATTCCTTTTGCTCTTTCTCCAAATCATATTTCTCATTAGCGAGGTCGCGTGCGAATAAAATGTAATCCACTCTGCCCCCTGCATTCAGTTTATCAAACGGAAGCTGCTTCATTCGTTCCTGGTACGAATCGATGAATTGAATCATTCTGTTCCTTCTGGCAGGAGAACTTTCAATGAAGTAGTAGCGCGATAAACTTCCATAGTCCGCATAATACTGTGTCATGATATTGTTGACCTCACTTGTCTGTTGATAGAGATCAGTATCCTGTGCAATGGCCTGGAAAGAAAGGATTGTGAATAAGGCTATGATTACTTTCATAGAATAGGGAATTACGAATTATGATTTACTAACTTTTAAAACTACAATCTGTCAGCCTAAGCTTGTCGAAGGCTGTTCTTTTTATTTTATTATTAAGATTCAGGTTTCGATAAACTCCCCTGACAGTTTTAACGATTCACTGCTTTAACAATTCTACAACCAAACACTCTTCCTGCCGTCTTATTAGGATGAGCTTGTACACGTACTATTGCTTTGGTTTTTCCTTTGATGAGTTCTGCAGGAATTGGATACTCCACATCGAAGAATCTTCCCACGGTTCCGCCATCTTTCAGATCCTGTGTACCAATCTTCGTTCCATCAACCAGCAAATCAAAACTGTTTTTCTTGTCATCACCAATGTAAGAACAAAGGAGATTGTTGGAAACGGTTGGATCCACTTTCATTTCAAATTCAAAGTATCCTCCCGATCTCACTTCTCGTCCCATTCTCCCCAATGCATCGCTCACATACGATTTTTCGGTCGCTGTTAAATTGTGATCACGCTCTGGTTGCATTTCGCCAATGCGGATGATATCGATTGTACGTGCTTCTATTTCAGCTACACGTTTCTTTTCTGCTTCGTATTCCGCCTGGCGTTTGGTCCACTCTTCAGGAGTGAAGTAATCCCAATACACATTGTAGTACTGATTATAGGTTTTGTAGAAGGGAATCAGATTGACATCATTGGGTTTGGCAACGTTGTTGGTACTAAATGCTAATGGCGAACCGGAATCTTTCACCCAGGTTTCTACATTATGATTATCGGTCAGCAATACTGTAGAACCATAAACCGGGTCAGGCATGGTTGTTCCTAGTTGCCCCGCTAATACGATTGGACCGTATAACAACGCCACACGATTCTGATTGTCAGGCATGCTTTCCGAATAAATGTGCGCAGGCAGAGTGACTTCAATTTTATCATTGGTATTCCACTTGCGTGAGAGTGACCAATAACCATTGCTTTCAAGTTTGGCCGTGAACGGATTATTATTCACTGCAAATCTTAAATTCTCTTCACTCCACTTTGGTTGCCTGATTTTAATAGTGAAAGTTTGAGATTTTGTTGATTGAAATGTTAATGTAGTTTTATTGCCTTCAGGGAAAGATGTTTCCTGTTTCACTACCACTCCTTTGTCGTTCCATTTTAGTTCTGAAGGAATAAACAGGTTCACGAATAAACTTCCGTCTTTTCCTTCGTAATAAATTCCTTCGGTGTATTTGGTGTGATTTTCCATTCCACTCCCCACACAGCAAGTGAACGTATTGAATGGATCACTAAACTCTTTCTTGGTACCCATTCGCAACGGAACGAAGTAACACATCATCCCGGTCTCCGGATTTTGAGAAGAGAGAATGTGATTGTACAACGCCCGTTCGTAATAATCCGTGTATGAGCTGTTGGGATTCCAAGAGAACAAATAACGGGTAAGCTTGAGCATGTTGTAGGTGTTGCATGTTTCACACGTATTATCGCTTAACCGGTCATTCAGTTTGTCTTGTGGCCCGCAGTATTCGTAATTACTGTTTCCCCCGATCACATATGTGTGGTGTTTGGTCATCGTCTCCCAGAAGAAGGAAGCAATGGTTTTATCGCTTTCTGCTTTGGTGAATTCATACCTGCGTGCTGCTCCGATTGCTTTCGGAACATTAGTGTTGGAATGTTTACCCGGTAGAGGATCAACTTTCTTTGCCAGTTCATCCATTACAAAGTGATCGTGGAATTTATAGGAGAGATCCAGATACTTTTTAGTTCCAGTCAATTCGTAAATGTGAACCAGAATATCATTCATTCCGCCATACTCACATTTACGCATTTGTTCAAGTTGCTCATCATTAAGATCTTTTAATATTGTATCGGTCCAATCAGCCACACCCAATACTATTTTCAAAGCCTTTGCATTATCGCAATACAGGTACACATCAGTTAATCCCGCCATCACTTTGTGCACCGTGTACCACGGAGACCAGCCACCATTCATATCGAATCCACTGGTCTTGATGATTCCATGTTGCAATTTCCAGAAGATGGAATCTTCTTTCGGAATGGCTCCGATATAACCGGTCTTTCTGGCCACCTGACATTTCTCCAGTTCATCAATAAGATAATCGGTTTTTTGTTTGTAACGGATATCACCAGTCGAGGCATACATCATTGCACATGCAGAAAGATAATGTCCTAACGTATGACCTGATAGTCCGTCACTTTCCCATCCACCATATACTTCTGCTTTTGGTTTTAATCCTGAATTCACGAAGAAACGATGAAGCAAACGGTCGGGTTCAATCGTTAAAAGATAAGCAGCATCTTTATCCATTGCATTTTTAAACGGACTTCCTTCTAATAATCGCACATCTTTCAGGTTGAAAGCATAAGCCTGAACATCAGTAATGGGCTTTACTTTTGTTTTGGGATTATTCTTTTCAGGAAGATAGGATTGAGCATGAGTTGCAATCCCTATCGTTAATGCAGTAAAAAATACTAATAGGTTCTTCATCTATTCATTATTGATTTTCAATTGGTCAATGTGCAAACTGAATTGTGCTTCATTCGGACATTTTCAAATCATCAAATTGCCTAATTATTAATTTTGATGTCCTTAATCTTCCTTGGCAACCACACCTGCATCGGATTTTGCCCGCGGTTACACCATGAATAGTAAGGGATGGCCGTAATTGTTTTTTCTTCCGTCTTCACCGATTGCCCGTCTTGTGAGATTTGAATGGTAGGTGATTGAAACTGGATGGTGGTTACGCCTTCAAGTAGATCTTTTTGGAAAGTAGTTTTGAAGGTAGCATTGTCTGGTAAAAAGAAGTTCCAGGCCAGGCCATCATTGTCTGCACCTTCTACACAATAAACCAATGGGCCACGCTGAAGTGCTATACGATCAGCATCTTGTTTTAATTCAGTACGTGCCACAATCTTTCTTACTTCCATTGGTAAAACCAATTCCACCACATCGCCCTTTTTCCATTCGCGATCAATGCTCACATAACCATTTTCGATTGTAGTTACTAAAGGCTTACCATTAACACTAATGGTATATTTTGAATTACCCGGTTTTTCGAACGCATACAAATTACCGGGAGCAACTTCCTCCTGTGCCCAGCCTGGAATACGAATGTGGGCAGCGAATTTTACTTTTGATGTTGGTGTGAAAGTCAGTTTTACTTTTCCTTCCCAGGGATAATTCGTTTCTAATGCAACAGGAACTATCGTTTTTCCAATCCTGAAAGAAGTATTGCTTCCCACAAAAAGATTTACCCAAATACCTTTGTCGGATGCTCCGTAAACATAATCTCCCAATGAAGCTACCAATCGCGCTATGTTAGCCGGGCAGCAGGCAGTACCAAACCACTCTCTCCGGAAGTGTTGCCCTTTTGATGCCAGCGGATTTCCATAGAAGAAATGATCGCCACTTAGTGAAAGTCCATCACGTGCTCCATTATATAGGCTGCGTTCCAATACATCGATGAACTTGCTGTCACCTGTCATCAGATTCATTCGTTGATTCCAGAATACCATTCCTACCGAAGCGCAGGTTTCGCAATAAGCTTGTTCATTAGGTAAGTCGTAGTCAACGCTAAATCCTTCGTTATTGCCTGATGAGCCAATGCCTCCCGTGATGTACATATTACGATGCACCACGTCTTCCCAAACAGTGTTCATCGCTTTCATGTATCCTTCATCTCCCGTCAATGCAGCAACATCGGCAGCTCCTGTGTACATATACATCGCACGCACCGCATGACCGGTAATTTCTTTTTGTTCACGAACAGGCACTACATCTTGTGCATAGGCCGTGTCTTTCCAGTCAGTCCACGTGTAGCCTTTTGCATATTTATGACCACGTTCCTCCAATAGCCAGTGGGATAGAAGCAAGTACTTTTTATTGTTGGTTGCTTTATAAAGTTTAACCAATGCCAGTTCCAGTTCCTGGTGACCGGTTACCCAATGCTTCTTTCCTTTTCCAAATTCAGAATCAAAGTAATCAGAAAACTTAATAGCGACATCAAGTAGTTTCCGTTTGCCAGTGGAATTGTAATACGCTACTGCCGCTTCGATTAAATGGCCGGCATTGTAATCTTCGTGCATACTCATGTCGCTCCAGCGCTGATCTAATTTTCCCAGTGAATACCACGTTCCGATATAACCATCAGGGAGTTGAGCAGCGGCTACTTTATCAATCCATTCGTCTGCTTTCTTTTCCAGTGCTGCATCCGGATGATTTTTCAATGAGTAAGCGATTGCTTCCAATGCCTTGTACACATCAGAGTCATCGTAGAAGATGCCTTCGTGCTTTTCATTTTTATTGCGGGCTACTTTTTCAAAATTTTTGATGCGGGGAGTAGCCACTTCGGTCTGATAGACGCACGCTTTAATAGTAGTGGTCGCCACTTTGTCCATAGTAGGTTTCCAGAAACTATCGGTAATGTTGACTTCGGAGAAACTGATAGGCTCAAACTTTCGGGAAGGTGTTTGAGCAACGGAGCAAACGCTGACCAATATAAATAATACGAAGCAGAGCAAGCGGTTCATAGTAAAGGTTTAGGGTAACAAGTGTGCTAAAATAGAATATTAATTGTAAGAATGACACTTAAATAGTGATGATGAGCAAATGCTACTTTTAAAGGCTAATGATTTCAATATTTCTTAGCGTCTTAGTGTCTTTGTGGCTAAAGAAAACTAAAGCAATGGCTAAAAATATTAGTGAAAAACTTGTGTATTACTAAAAATACTATTTAATTAGCTAAAAATATTAGTACATGAACACGGATTATAGACTTAAACTTTCCAGTAAAAGGCTGATTTCAGGTCGTTTTCAGGTAAATTTTTCTACTGAGGGCTTTGACGGAGGGTATTATGGATACCTGTTAGCTGAGCCAAAGACATCCGTGAATGAGGTGGTAGAGAAGATCAGTCAGCATCTGGAGGCATTTGATCAGACCGATAAATATTATCAGCCTAATCTTTTTTCGGTTGGGAGGAGAAAACTGAGTTCAGGAAAAATCATGATTTTTAAACGCCCGATTGCCCATGGTTAAAATAAATGAGAACATTCGTTTCATCCGCAAACAATTAGGATTCACCCAGGATCAGTTTGCTCAAAAATTAGGAATTAAGCGCTCACTGGTTGGAGCTTACGAAGAGGGTAGAGCAGAACCTCGTCTGGATTTACTTCAGGCAATGGCTGCCCTGATTGACTCTTCAGTGGATAAAATCATTGGAGAAGATCTGACCGCTTCTTCAATTGGCGGAACAGTTTCCAAAGACTATCCGCGTGGAAAAGAGGTATTAGTAGTTACCATTGATGGTCAGGAGAAGGATAATATTGAACTGGTTCCTCATAAGGCCGCTGCTGGTTACATGAATGGCTATGCCGATCCGGAATTCGTGAAGGAGCTTCCGCATTTCAAACTGCCGATGTTGAAACAGGGTACTTATCGCGCCTTTGAGATATCGGGAGATTCCATGCTTCCTATTTTACCAGGTACAATTATCATCGGTGAATACATCGATAACCTGAAAGAATTGAAAAACGGGAAGACATACATCCTGGTAACCAAGCAGGAAGGAATTGTCTATAAGAGAATATTTAATTACCTCGATCAGAACGGTAAACTGTTTCTGGTATCAGATAATCGTCAATACTCGCCTTACCAGGTGGATGGTGATGAAGTGGTTGAAGCGTGGGCTTCTAAAGCATACATCAGCGTACAGTTCCCGGATGTAGCAGACAAGAACGATGATTCAGTAGAACAACTGGCTGGTGTGGTACTTGATCTTCAAAAAGAAATTCTACAGCTCAAAGCAGAGCGCGGTATAAAAAAATAATAAACCTTAGCGGGTTAATTGCTGATCCCTTTCTCCCCTCAATATTGAGTGGAGACTTGGGTGATGCGATTCAAAACAATTCGATTGTTTTCAATCGGTTGATCTTTTGCGTTTCTGTCTGAACGAATGTGTCGACAAATCGTATCTCCCTGGGAACTTCGTATTTAATCAGCCCTTTCTTAAATAGATTTTGGAGTGGGCCGATTTTCTCTTCAGAGAGAAAATCGCCTTCAATAACCAATACCACCTTCGCTCCCAGTTTTTTATCAGGCATTCCCGTAATGAAAAACCGGTTGGATAGATGAAGCTTGTTGAAAATAACCTTCAATTTTTCTTCAACTAATTCCGGAGAGATTTTTACTCCTCCACTATTAATCACATTATCCCATCTCCCCAGGATTCTGAACGATTGATCCTCATTCAATTCAACAATATCATTTGTGATGAGTTTTGTTTTAGAAACATGAGAGGCATCAATGACGAGGCAGCCCCGTCCATCTTTTTCAACTTCAACAGAAGGAAGTGGATGAAAGAACTCCTGTTTCTCTTCACCGTTCAGTTTTTGTAAAGCGATGTGAGAAATAGTCTCCGTCATTCCATAGGTCGCATAAAATGAACAGGAATAATTTTGCAATTGATCGACCAGGTCATTGCTTATTGCAGCTCCTCCGATGATAATCTTTTGAACTGCATTGAATCTTTGAACATGTTCTGAATTAAGAATGGCTTGAATCTGATAGGGGACAAGGGCTGCGAAGTCAATTTTTAGTTCAGATGAGATTTGTTCGAATGGATTTGATCCTGGTTCTACTGCAATGACATTCATTCCGGTAACAAAGCTTCTCACCAGCATCATTTGCCCTGCAATGTATTTGGTGTCGAGGCAAACTAAGGCATTGAACCCTTCTTTGAGTTGTAAAGCGTTTTCTGTGAGTCTTGCACTTGCTTCGAGCTGCTCTCTCGTAAATGAAATTTTCTTTGGAGTACCCGTTGATCCCGAAGTCTGAATTTCAAATTGATCTCTTCCGTTCAACCAATCTTTACAAAAATTAATGGTGCTTTCTTCGAATGGAGTATTGAAAGTGAAATGACCGTCTTTCAGTTGATGAATAGAGTAGGATAGTCCGTTTAATGTGAAGGACATCAGATTCTATTAGTCTTTCTTCTTTCTCTT
Organism: Cyclobacteriaceae bacterium; assembly: GCA_044228905.1. Taxonomy (GTDB): domain Bacteria; phylum Bacteroidota; class Bacteroidia; order Cytophagales; family Cyclobacteriaceae; genus ELB16-189. Next base: position 15,572 of record JBGATZ010000017.1, read on the forward strand.
ATGAATACTTAATTCCTGATAACCATAAGTAAAATCTGCTTCACGCCTGAATTCAAGATCAGTCAGTTCAACGATGACGATCTCAGCTTTGGTATAAATTAAAATCTGATCCAGCAAATTTCCGCCCGTTGTCTGGCCGGTGCTATCATATAGAGCGAGGTGAAGATGGCTGTAGTTATCGGAGAACGTTCCTGTTAAGGACACTATTTCAAAATGTCCTGTCTTAATAGTCCCTGTTTCCTGATTTGCATAACGTAAATTGAATTGTTCCAGACTACCTACACAGCTAACAATACTTGCGGCTTTTAACTTCTCCGCTTTTGCGAATGACATCAGTTGCTGCTTCAGGTCCTGATGAGGTTTTAGCCGAAGTGCAAAATAACGACCGGATGAAACGGAAGATTGAGCCATAACGGTAGTGAAGATAGACAAGAAAAGTAATGTCTGAACTAATCGCATGTGATTTGATATAAAATGAAAAAGCCCCGACAATTTTGGCGGGGCTTTTCAAAATTAATACGCTTTTGCGATTAAGGAAACTTAGGAAACTTCGAAAAATCGGGTTCCCGTTTTTCAATGAATGCATTCTTGCCTTCTTTGGCTTCATCGCTCAGGTAATACAGCAAAGTAGCATTTCCTGCGAGTTCCTGAATACCGGCTTGACCATCCAATTCTGCATTGAATGCGCTCTTCAACATGCGAATAGACAACGGACTTTTCTTCAAAATTTTGTTAGCCCACTCCACATACGTTTCTTCCAGCATTTCGAGCGGAACAACTTTATTCACTAATCCCATGTCCAATGCTTCCTGTGCATCATATTGGTCACACAAATACCAGATTTCTCTTGCTTTCTTTTGTCCCACAATACGAGCGAGGTAAGAAGCACCGAAGCCACCATCAAAGCTTCCTACTTTCGGACCGGTTTGTCCGAAGCGAGCGTTTTCAGCGGCAATAGTTAAATCACAAACTACGTGAAGCACATGACCACCACCAATTGCCCAGCCGGCCACTGCGGCAATCACAGGTTTGGAAATAGAACGGATCATTTTTTGCAAATCCAATACATTCAAACGGGGAACAGTATCCGTTCCAATATAACCACCGTGGCTGCGTACACTTTGATCACCACCGCTACAGAAGGCTTTCCCTCCTTCACCTGTTAAGATAATTACTCCAATCTCATTGTCTTCACGACAAATGTGTACTGCTTCAATCATCTCCTGTACGGTATCAGGTGTAAATGCGTTGTGTACATGCGGACGATTGATACTGATGCGTCCGATACCATTGTACTTGTGGAACAGAATCTCTTTATATTCTTTTACTTGTTTCCAGGGATACTTAAGCGTCATAACCTTTTTTTATTAATTGTTTGAACTGTTCAAATACTTCTTTGCTTGTTTTACTGTCCGTTTCGATTTCGATAAGCTTGAGTCGCTCGTCCGGTTCGAAAAAATCCTTCAATGAGTTTTTAACCTTTTTCAAATTGTCAACGAGCGTGTACTCAATGCCAAACTCCTGACAGAGATTTTTAGCGCTTAGTTTTTGTTTAGTGATGAAAAAATCTTCTGCTTCAGGCAGCGATCCTGGACCATCAATCATTCCAAAGATTACTCCACCATGATTATTCAGTACAATGATGCGAAGATTTGGCATTGAGTAATTGTGCCAGAATGCATTTCGATCATAGAAGAAGGCAAGGTCACCAGTAATTAATACGTTTAATTTATTGCTTTCCAGCGCATGTCCAATCGTTGTGCTGGTGCAGCCATCAATGCCACTTGTTCCGCGATTCGAAAAAACAGTAATGTTTTTCTTGTCTGCACTTAATCCAATGAAATTAGTATAACGCACAGTCATGCTATTAGCCAGATGCAGGTTTATTGAGCCTGGTAGTGATTGAATCACCTCATGAATGAAATGAAATTCACTGAAGGCAGGCAGCTCAAAGAATTGATTGATTGCACGAATGGTTCGGTGTTCTTCCGCCTCCCAGAGTAACCGATAATTTTCTCGCTTCTGCTTTTCAAAGTCACCACCTTCTTCAAGGGTGATCAGCTTGCTGAAAAACGAAAGCTGATCACAACGAATAATTTTCGTCAGTGATTGAAACGTATCGGCAACTTCACCGGATGATTGGATATGCCAGTGCTGTGTGGATTGATACTTTCTGAGAAACAGTTTTAAGTTTTTAGAGATAACTGATTTGCCAAATGTGATCAATAAATCAGGCTGCAAGGTCTTCTTCAAGTCATCTCCGGCCTGAGCCAGGAAATTATCTGTATGACGAATGGCCTGCTCTGCATCATGAAGATTACTGATCACATCTCCGATAAGAACTGCTTTGTGTTTGATTATAAAAGAAACAATAAGCTGTTTGGTTTTTTTGTCAGGGAAATCTTGTCCTCCTACGATAAGTACTTTTTTTGTAGATGGCCAGCTTTGCAGAATGTATTCCCAATCCGCAAGGCTTAAAGGGGTAGAAACTTTCTCTTCGTTAACTACTCTTAATGACCTAGTGAACTCGATTACTTCATCTTTTGCAGGATATAAAGGCTCGCGTAATGGAATATTGATCTGCACCGGCCCTGGTATATCACGCTTTGAAAGATTGATTGCTTCGTTAATGGAGCGATTGATAAACCATACTGAATCAGGGTGAGTGTAATCAGCAGGCAATTCAAAGTATTTCTTTACATGACCACCATAGATTTCTTTCTGCCGGATAGTTTGTCCATCCAGTTGATCGATCCACTCAGCGGGCCGATCTGCAGTAAGGATAATCAATGGCGTATGACTATAGAATGCTTCTGCAATGGCTGGTGCAAAATTATAAGCGGCTGAGCCCGAAGTGCAGATCAATACCACAGGTTGATGAGTTTCCTGAGCAATGCCTAATGCAATAAATGCAGCACTACGTTCATCACTAAATGTTCTTACTTTGATGTTGGGATGACGATTGAATGAAATCGTGAGTGGAGCACAGCGTGAACCCGGACAAACTACTGCATTGGTAATTCCATGTTCAGAACAGATTTCAGCGATATCGTAGATGGGTTGCAGTCGCACTTAGCTCTGGATCACATTGAGTAATGTATTCATCTTGATCTCCGTTTCTTCCCATTCTTTTTCAGGAATGGAATCCGAAGTAACACCTGCACCAGCATAGAGCTGTGCCTTCTTGTCTTTCAGAATCTGCATGCAACGCAGATTCACATAAATATGACTTTCGCTATCAATATTTACTGGTCCAATGAAGCCACTGTAAAATTCCCGATCATATTTTTCTTCTTTTGCAAGGAAGTCCAATGCATTTTGCAATGGCATTCCACATACAGCAGAGGTAGGATGTAATAACTTAAGCATGATTGACCCTAACTGAGGAAAACCGGTTGCAGTCATATCTACATCATAATCCGTTTTCAGATGAAGTAAATTACCAGCTACTACCGTTTTTGGACCAGTCTCTACATATTCACGAAGACGGATCTTCTTAAAGCAACTGATGATGTACCTGCAAACCAATGCCTGTTCTTCAATGTCTTTTTGTGTCCATGCCACTGAACGTACGTCCATTGCAGGATTGTTTCGTTGAGTTCCCGCCAGCGCTACTGTTTTGAAATGCGCATTTCGATCAGTACGTTTTGAAATGCGCATTTCGATCAGTACATACCAACAGCTCAGGTGTTGCTCCAATCCATGTTCCGGTTTCCGGAGATGAAACCAAAGACACTAATGCATGAGCATATTTGTCAATTAGCTTCAGGAATAATTTCACCTCGTCAAATGAAGCGGGTAATTCAATTTGCTTTGTTCGGGATGGCACGATTTTTTCAAAAAGTCCGTCTTCAATTCCTTTGATTCCTTTATTAACTAATTCAAGATAATCGTTGGCTGCTGTCGATTTGATCTTTTCAGAACCGCGATGATGAAAAGCAACTGGCTCCGATTTTGATTCGTGCATTGCTTCCGCCTCTTCTTCAGAAAGTGGCTCACCATTTTTCAGAACCTCATTCTTTTTAAACTGATAACGGTGCGTTGCTTTTAAAAATGTTTTTTTCTTTTCAGGATGAAAAGGTGCAATTACAAATCCAGGAACAGATTCTTCCACGTCCAATTCATCGATTTCAACCGGAGCTTCATTACTTACAATGAGATTGATTTCTTCGGAGTGAGGCAGCTTCCACAACGAGAAAGTTTGTCCCAGTGAGAGGTGGTGACGAATAATTGTTGAAATTAATTCAGTAGGAGTGGCAATGAAGGACGAAACGGTGTTTGCAGGCATTCTTCGATTTTATCTTTTATCAATCACAGCCATGGTAATGCGGCTGATACAAACCAATTCATTTTGTTCATTCGTAATTCTGATCTCCCAAACCTGTGTTTTCTTGCCCACATGAAGAGGGGTTGTTTTGCCATATACAAAGCCACTCTTCACGCCTTTCACGTGGTTGGCATTGATGTCGAGACCAACACAATATTGAGTCTGATGATCCACACAGCAATGAGCAGCTACACTTCCCAACGTTTCCGCCAGAGCTACAGATGCTCCTCCATGTAACAAGCCAAAAGGCTGATGGGTTCGGTGATCAACCGGCATTTTTGCGACCAGGAAATCAGCTCCGATCTCAGTGAACTCAATTCCCAGATTTGCTGCTAACGTATTTACTGACAGACTGTTAAGCTTTTCGAGTGTGAGGCCAATTGTTAGAAAAGAAACCATGGAAATCAGGGGTGATGTTGGCAAGCGGATTTCGCTTATTTTTGCCGCCAAATTATAAGAAAATTGACCACCAAAAAAATCTACCTTATCCGTCATGGCCAAACGGATTTTAACCTGAAAGGGATTGTGCAGGGGAGTGGAGTAAATGCATCGCTGAATGAAAGAGGAAGGTCTCAATCACAGGCGTTTTACAATGCATATCATCAGGTGCCCTTTGATAAGATCTACACTTCTGTGTTGAATCGAAGTATTGAATCTGTTCAGGGATTTATTGACTTGGGTATACCTCATGAGTCGTTTGAAGGATTGAATGAGATTAGCTGGGGATCAAGAGAAGGACAGCAAATCACTCCTGAGGAAGACAAATATTACCATTGGGTTTTGCAGCAATGGCAACTCGGAAAAACAGCGATGCCAATTGAAGGGGGAGAAAGCCCCGAACAGGTTGCTGCTCGTCAAAAACCGGTTATTGATTATGTTCTGTCAAAGGAAAAAGATCAGACCATACTGATCTGCATGCACGGAAGAGCCATTCGTATTCTGCTCTGTCAGTTGTTGAAGCAACCCTTACAAAACATGGATTCATTTGAACACGAGAATCTATGTTTATATGTATTGAATTATGATGGAGCAGAGTTTACGGTAGAGAAACATAATGATGTTGCTCATTTGAAGGATCTGCCGCTACCAGTAAAGAAGGCTAGTTAGGAAGCTGATCCAGCGCGGAGCGTGCCTTGCTGTCGATACTGTTTTTGTATTCGTGCTTTTTATAACTCAATGCTTTTTCAAAATACTTTCGTGCAGAAGCATAGTCTTTTGCATTCTGTGAAATGTATCCCAATTGTAATGCTGCGTTAGGAGCGAAGTACCACGGATTTACTCCTGTCATTTCAATTGTTTGCTGATAGAAAAGTTTTGCTGCAGAGATTTCATTGGTGCGATGTGCCAGTCGGGCTTTGCGGTAATAGAACTCAGTTTGATCTTTGGGATTCGTCAAATCTGCAGGAGAAATTTCCTGAAGCTCTTCTTTGGCTTCTTTGTAATAACCACCGTCAGTCGCTAACCGCACTTTCAGAATCTTTGCGTTTGGAAATTGATTCTCCTTTAGCTGTGCGGCCGCATTCTTATCCGGATCTGCTACTTCTTTGCCGCTCACTTTTGCCTTCTCGAAAAAAGTTTTTGCCTGTGTACTTTTTGATTGCAGATAATAGGCAAGAGAAATCTTGTAATAACAATCCTTTTTAAAATTGTCGCTCTTGTAATTGGGAATAAACTTCTGATAAGCGGCAATGGCTTCATTGTAGTCACCACGCTGCAAATGAATTTCTCCTCTTAAGTAATCGGTATAGTGAACAGGAAGACCAACGTTATTTTTATCGAGTGAATGAATGAGACTTAATGCTTCTTCGCTCTGGCCGTTCTTCACAAGCATATTCGCAGCTAAGAATAGCACAAGGCGATTATTCGGATTTCCAGCCAGACATTCCTTCAATCCCTTTGCCGATTCCTCCAATTGCTGATTGATGAATCCCTTAATAGTATAATAGAGAATGGTCGCTTCCATAAGGATACTTCTTCAAACATTCCTGCGTAGTGTTGTAAGCGGAGCGTATTGCCCAGACCGCATTGAGCTCTTGCCCAAGATTAATAAAGTTAAAACCTCGTTGCAGATTAAGATCAGCTTTCAGAAATAGAACTTCGGCACTTTCGGCAAGGCCGTCAAGATATTTGAAACGTGCCTTAAAATTTTCTTCAATCCGATTGAATTTCTTCTCGTCTTCACTGATCAGTACGTCTACCGTTTCACATAAGCTGAGCACATAGAGCCGGTGAAGCTCATTGGTGTGTTTTTCTAATTTGACTAATTGTGCCTGTGCCTGATCTGTCTGCAGATTGAGCACCAATTGGTAGGCTTTAACGAGTTCAGCATCAAATTGCCATACTTTATCTGCAGCCATTAAAGGCTTAGACAAAAGCAAAAAAAAGCAGGCTGTAATGCCTGCCTTTATCAATTTTATGATGCTGTAGTTAAGCAACTTTTTTAGCAGTACGTTTAACGGGAGCGGCCTTTTTTGGCTTTGGTTCTTCTTCCATTGACTCCATGTTTACGTCTGCAAGAATGCGACCAGAGTGTTCGTCAATAACAATCTTCTTCTTTTCGCGAATCTCAGCGATTTTTTGTGGAGGGATGATGATGTTACATCCTTCAGCAGCACCACGAACTACATTTACAACAGCCAGACCATTTGAAAGGCTTCCACGGAGGCGTTCGTAATATTTTAGTAATTTATCGTCAATCTTCTTGGTTGCTTTTTCGCGTTCGCTCAGCAATCTTTTCTCTTCTTCCTGGCTTTCACCAAGAATGCCGTTCAATTCTTTTTTCTTATTGTCAAGATCATCCGTGCGATCCTTGATGAAGGCTTCAATTTCTACGATTTCAGCCTTTTTAGCATCAATCTTTTCTTTTGCCTCTTTGATTCTTTTTTCGCAGATCTGAACCTCCAGTTCCTGAAGTTCTACTTCCTTGGAAATGGCGTCAAATTCACGGTTATTCTTTAC
>JBGATZ010000510.1:0-2809 GCA_044228905.1 Cyclobacteriaceae bacterium
CCTGCACGGTTACATTTTCAAAAAGATACTGGTGCCGAAATCGAAATTTTTCTACTAAATCCAATCGCACCTTCTCAGTTGTTGCAAATGGCCATGCAGGCATCAGAAAGCGCTACCTGGAAATGTACGATCGGTAATTTGAAACGCTGGAACGAAGGAACTCTACTAACGAAACAAACCTCCAAAGGAGCATTCAAAGCAGAACTCAATAACAAATCGGAAGGGATCGTTACTTTTTCATGGACTGCCGAATTCTCTTTTGCAGAGATGATCAACGCATTCGGAGCAACTCCACTTCCGCCATACATTAAGCGAGATGCAGAACAAAAGGATCTTGATCGTTATCAAACGGTCTACTCACACTATGAAGGAGCTGTTGCTGCACCAACAGCCGGACTGCACTTCACTAATAGTGTACTTAACCGGATTAAACAAAAAGGAATCGATACGGATTTCCTTACACTGCATGTCAGCGCAGGAACATTTCAACCAGTGAAAGTTGAAAACGCTCTGAATCACACGATGCACTCTGAACAGATTATTATTTCAAAACAGAACATTCAGAATTTATTAAAAGAAAAAACAATCATTGCTGTCGGCACCACTTCCATGCGCACATTAGAAAGCCTGTATTGGTATGGAGTAAAATTATTAAGGAATCCCCGGGCTGAATTCGTTATATCACAGGATGATCCCTATTCCGAAAATTCAGAACTTCCATCGAAGCAGCAATCATTGCAGTCAGTTTTGAATCACATCGAAAAAGAAGGGTTATCCAATATAATCGGGCAGACTTCTATTTATATTTTACCTGGCTATAAATTCAAAATAGTAGACGGATTAATTACCAACTTTCATCAGCCTGGTTCTACCTTAATGCTTTTGATCGCAGCTTTCGTGGGCGAAGACTGGAGAAAAATCTATGATGCCGCGCTGAATAATAATTATCGGTTTCTGAGTTATGGTGACAGCTCGCTGCTACTCCCTAATTCATAATTTCCAACTTGTTGTTGTTCGCAGTATCCTTTTGCAACCTGGCATCTCTGATCCGCATCTTTCTTCTGTATAACATCTGAAGAAATGTCTCTTCAGGAACCTTTGCCAGCGTGTCTGCCTGCATGATTGAATCACGTTTGAATAAACTCGCCTCAATCTTATACATCAACGTATCACTTAATTCGTAGAAATCACAATCCAGTTCGCTCTGTAACGCTACCGGAAGAGTTGGAAATTTAGCAGATGTAATCTCTTTATAAGCAGGATCTTTCACCACCTGCTGCATGAAGTAACCCGTAATCGGAAGAGCAGTAGTTGAGCCTTGCCCAAGCTTTGTACTTCTGAAACGGATTCTCGGATCATCTGCTCCGACCCATGCACCCATTACCAGTTTTGGTCCCATGGCCATAAACCAGCCATCGGCATTAGCTTGTGTGGTTCCTGTTTTACCACCCAAATCACTATACACTCCGTATTGCCAGCGAATAGGTGATGCTGTTCCTTCCTGAACTACCGTTTGCAGCAGACGTGTGATCAATTGAATGGTGCGTTTACTCAACACTGGTGTAATCGATTTCTTTGGCTGAAAATCAGAATACATTTTCCCATCCAGATCCTGAATAGAGGTGATATAGTAAGGCGAAACCGGAATACCGTCATTAGCTATGGTCGAGTAAGCCGTAGTCATCTCTAATAAAGAAATTGAGGTTGAGCCTAATGCAATGGAAGGAACATCCGGAATCTCACTGGTTATTCCCATATCACGATCGCCTCCCATATTTTTTGGTGTCCACAACTTTCCCTCTTTGTCGATATAGGTTTGCTGACTTGCCGGAACGAACTCACATGGAGAAACTCCCTTCTCTATTGCCATTGCATAGACCAGTGGCTTGAAGATAGATCCAACCTGACGCTTGGTTGATGTCTTCACGTGATCATACTGAAAGAAATCATGATCCGTTCCACCCACCCACGCTTTTACTTTTCCGGTTGAAGGTTCCATCGCCACAAAACCTGCGTTCAGGTATTGCAAATGATGAACAATTGAATCTACAGGGCTGATTACTTCATCCTTCGGTCCTTGCCAGGTAAAAACCTTCATCGGAATAGGCTTTTGCAACTCTTCCATGATCTCTTCCTCTGACAAACCTTGCTCTTTTAATTGCTTATAGCGTGGTGTGCGATGAATAGCATCTTCCAATACTTTTTCTTTGCCTACCCAGGGCTTTTCTTTTCCCCAATGATCAAAGAAAATTTTCTGCAAGCGCGTCATCTGCTGTGTTACTGCGTTCTCAGCATAGGTCTGCATTTTTGAATCAATGGTGGTGTACACCTTCAATCCATCGGTGTAAATATTGTATGGACTTCCATCTTCCTTTTCATGTTCTTCACACCATTTTTCCAATTCAGCTTTCAGGTATTCTCTGAAATAGGGGGCAAGTCCCTCGTGATGTGACACGTTGCTGTATTGCAACTCGATGGGCAAAGCCTTTAATGAATCGTATTTGGTCTGCGGAAGTGCGTTATACTTCACCATTCGCGACTGCACTACATTACGTCTGCGCAATGCCCGATCAGGAAATAATCTTGGATTATACGAATGCGTGGCCTTGAGCATTCCAATCAAAACCGCGGCTTCATTGGTAGTTAGTTCATTTGCCGACTTGGAATAAAATCGCTGAGCGGCAGTTTGTATTCCGTAGGCATTGTCAGCAAAAGGAATTGTGTTCAGATACATTGCTATGATCTGATGCTTGTCATATAAGCCTTCAATCCGTTGGGCTGTAATTGCCTCCCGTAGTTTATTAATCAG
>JBGATZ010000511.1:0-1976 GCA_044228905.1 Cyclobacteriaceae bacterium
GCAATGGCACCTAATACATATACGTAGTTAATGTCTCCCAATGAACCGAGGCGATTTCCAATTTTCGCAGAGTACAAATAGACGTCACGTACTGGTTGAAGGTACAGAATCCATGCTCCTTTCTCTGCAACGAACTGTTTATAGTCCATATGTAGCTTTTCAAATGTAGCAGGTGCATGACGATCGGCAAAAGTCCGGAGCTTTGCTTCCAGTGCAGTTACATCAGCGGCTGGTTTCAATTTCACATACGTGACCACCTGAGTCCAGATCCAGCTCCATTCAAAATCCTTTACAGCAGGATAAGAAGGCATGGAAATGAGATATTCAAAATGAAAGTGTGTATTCGCAGGCTGAGGCGCTGTTACTCCAGTCACCTCCATGGACATGCGATCATCCCCAAACAATATTATTTTGCCTAATGCAGGCTCATCGCCAAATAATTTCTTAGCTGCCTTATCTGATAAAATCACTTTTCCTTTTCCAATTAAAGCGGTGTTTGCATTTCCTTCTTTTAACTTAAAATCAAAAAAGGAAAAGAAGTTGGAATCTGCCGCCAATACTTCAGTCTCATTAAATGCCAAAACATTTCCATTACTTTGCTGGTAACGAACGGTGAAACCGCCTGGAGTATTCACACGAAGTATGTCTTCTATCTCCGGAAAATCTTCGCGCAATGCAATGGACACCGCGGGTGCGGTTGAACCGGAAACGCCACCAGATGGATTCCAGATAGCTGTTTGGTTTACCCGATATGTACGATCAACGTCAGGATGATAGTTGTCATAGCTTAACTGATGAGATACGTAAAGCATCAGCACCATGCTTGTTCCTAATCCCAATGCAAGACCGGCAATCTTGATTACCGCATAGTAGCGTTCGCGGAAAATACTGCGAATGGCTGTTTGGATGTAGTTCTTGAACATAAGTTGTTATTTTATGATCCGCTATTCTGTTCTCAATACTTCTACCGGATTGCTTACTGCTGACCGAACGGATTGATAACTGACCGTGAGCAAAGCGATAATAAGTGTAGATCCAATACCAATAATGAAATCGATCCATTCAATATTGGTACGGTACGCAAAACCTCCCAGCCATTCACTCATCAGATACCAGGTCAAGGGTGCTGCAATAATGAAGGCTATCACAATCAGCTTGATAAATTCCTTTCCGAACAGCATTACAATACTTTCCACTGATGCACCCAATACTTTCCGGATACCTACTTCTTTCAATTTCTGATTAGCCATGAAGGAAATCAATCCATATAATCCAAGGCAGCCAATGAAGATGGATACGCCAGAGAAGATCTTGAATAACGTGAATGTACGTTCGTCCTGACGATACAATTGTGCCAGATGCTGATCCATGAATTCATATTGAAACTCATATTCAGGAAAAACATCTTCGAAGGCGACATTTATATCCTTTATCGTTTTTTGGAAATCGGATGACTTAATTTTTAATCCGGCTTCATAATAGAAGTAGGGATAGCTTAACAACACTACGGGAGGAATCTCCTCATGCAAGGAGGTAGTATGAAAATCTCCAACCACTCCAATCACTTCAGCTTCAATATCATTTAAACCGGTAGTGATGCGCTTACCGATGATTTGATCGGGGCTTGAAAATCCTGCCTTGCGAACAAGCGCTTCATTTACGATGTAAACAAATCGTCTGTCAGCCTTGGGAACCCGGCTATCTGCTGCTTTTTCTTCTGCCTCCGTCATCCATCTTCCTGCCTTTAACTCTAAACCATAAACATCCTTATAAAAGCGATCTACGGGTTTAATTCCAATGCTGAACTCTTCGTCTTTTCCTTTTTCAGTAAGATAAGCGCCAGTTCCAAAATTATTGTCGGATGTGGGTGCCCCAAGAGAGATGGAAATCATGTCAATCCCCGATTGTCCATCCAATCTTGTACGGAACGATTCCTGCAGATCAAGTTTGTTATCAGGAATACTCACATTGATAAT
>JBGATZ010000511.1:1994-2770 GCA_044228905.1 Cyclobacteriaceae bacterium
GAATTGAAAAATCACCAATACTTTGCGTACGCCCGCACCAGAACTTCCCTGTGCTGAGATTTTATTCTTCAACACTGACACCGGGTTATAACCAGATAGGATCACAGCAGGATAAAAGCCGGAAAGAAATGTTGCAAATACAGTAAGCCCCACCAGGAATAACAAGATGGATGGATTAGAAAACAGATTCATTTGTAAATGCTTGTCCAGGAATCCGTTGATCCATCCAAGCATCCACTCAGTAGCGCAAAGCGAAATGAATATTGAAAGCGCGATGATCACAAAAGTCTCACCTAAGAAGTAATATGTAAGCTGGCCTCTTTTAGCGCCCAATGTTTTTCTGATTCCAATCTCTTTTGACTTCTTCACTGCTAATGCAGTGGCCAGGTTGATGAAGTTAATGCAGGCGATAGCGAGAATAAATACACCAAGCACAGCCATCGTCACGAGGTTATTCTTATCCGCATTAGGTGGGCCTGGATTCTCTTCATACACTTTGCTGAAATGAATATCGCTAAGGGGTTGAGTTAGGTATTTTCTTTTACCCACTTCTTCCGGTCTGTACTTTTTGATGAATCCTTCCAGACGCTGTTCTACTGAAGAAGCCGATACACCTTCTGGTAAAGCCAGATAAGTATAACCTGCTACTGTCATCCCCCATTGATCCAACGGCATTCCGTTAAGAAATTCTGAATTCAAAGTTGGCATGGAGACAATCATGGAGAATGTGATGTGGGAATTAGCCGGAGGATCTGCAATGATCCCTGCCACTTCAA
>JBGATZ010000512.1:0-2754 GCA_044228905.1 Cyclobacteriaceae bacterium
GCAGCCTGCACCATAACATCGCGGATATCATCAAAGGCCTGAGATCCGTCCATCATTTCCTGGGCAAGTTCCATGAACTGCTTGGACTGTTCCTTATTCTGCTCCATTTGAGCAAAAACAGGGGTTAAGGCCACGAAAAGGGGTAAAAAAAGAAGTATTCGCCTTAGGGAGCGCATGAAAAAATAAGTTTTATCTGAAACGGCTCAAAAATCGACTTTCAAGAAGGCCAATTTAACAAAAACGGACAAGAAATAAAGCCATTATTTTTCATCATAAAGTACGGTAAACTTACATTCTTAGTAATTTGCCCTTCAATCAATACTTTAAGTGGTTTTTCATGGTCATCCGATCCGCAGAATTTGTTATCAGCAACACCCAAATTAGTAAATGCCCTGCCCCTGACAGGCCCGAATTTGCCTTTATCGGCCGATCTAACGTGGGCAAATCCTCCCTCATCAATATGTTGGTTGGTAAAAAGGAAATGGCGCGTACTTCCTCCAAGCCAGGCAAGACACAAACCATTAATCATTACCTGATCAATGAAGATTGGTACCTGGTGGATCTTCCGGGATACGGGTACGCAGGCGTAAGCCGGACAGATCGTGAAGGATGGGGCAAAATGATTGAAAACTATTTTCGAAAAAGAGAGAATCTGTTTTGCACGTTTATACTTATCGACTCGCGGTTAACGCCTCAAAAGAAAGATCTGGAATTCATTCACTGGATGGGAGAATTGAATCTGCCGTTGGCTATCATCTTTACGAAGACGGATAAGCCAAAGCAAGGAGAGCTGATCAAATCGCAGAAAAAATTCAAGGAAACATTACTTCAAACGTGGGAAGAAATGCCTCCCTTCTTCCTCACGTCCGCAGAGAAAAAAATCGGTCGTGATGAGATGCTCCAGTTTATTGAAGAGGCCATCGAAACCGGAAAGTGAAATTTTTTATAGCTTTGCGCACTTTAGAAATCTATAAAAGCTCAAGGGAATGAAATTATCAGAGATTGCATCGGTATCCGGGAAGGGAAGTTTGTATAAAGTAGTAGCTCCTACAAAATCAGGAGTAATCCTCGAATCATTGGATGAAGCTAAGACGAAGTTGGTAGCCTCTGCAAGCACACGCATTTCCTTGCTACACGAAATCTCTATCTATACCACCACCAAAGAAGGTACTGTTCCTCTGGAAGAGGTATTGAAAAAAATCAAAAAAGAATTTAATACTGATTTAGGAGTTGACAGCAACTCCGATGCTTCTGAATTAAAAGCATTCATGAAATCAGTTTTACCAGAGTATGACGAAGCACGCGTTTACGTTTCTGATCTGAAGAAACTGGTGAAGTGGTATGACCTGCTTTTGAAATACGCTCCCGCTGTTTTTGAAGAGAAGGAAGAAAGTAAAGCTTAACTTTCTACTGCTTCCACCATTTTTACTGAACCAACAAAGAAAGGTGTCCGCTGATGAAGATCACGTGGATTGATATCCAGTATTCTTTTTGTTCCGTCTGATGCCTTACCTCCGGCTTGCTCAGCAACAAATGCCAGTGCATTGCATTCGTACATTAACCTCAGCTTGCCATTGGGGTCTTTGGCCGTGGCAGGGTAAAGGTAGATTCCTCCTTTCAATAAATTTCGGTGAAAGTCAGCCACCAATGAACCAATGTATCGTGCCGTAAAGCTTTTGTCCTTGCATTGCTGCACGTATTGTTTAATTGCAGGGGGGAATGAATTGGCTGAACCTTCGTTAATCGAATAGATTTTTCCCGTTTCTGGTATTCTCATATCCGGATGAGAAAGAAAATACTCTCCCAATGATGGCTCATAGGTAAAACCATTTACTCCATGCCCCGTGGTATAAACTAACATGGTAGAAGATCCGTACAGAATATAACCCGCGGCTACTTGTTCGGATCCTTTTTGTAGAATATCAATTTCCTGAATGGGTTGACCTGCAGGGCTCTTTCTTCTATAAACAGAAAAGATCGTTCCAATGGATACGTTTACATCTATGTTTGAAGAGCCATCCAGCGGATCGATCGCAATCACATACTTTCCTTCATTGTTAAGATCAACATACGATTCAGATTCTTCGGAGATGAGTGCACATGCTTCTCCCCCTTTCATGAGCGCACGTGTAAAGCGAATATTGGCCAGTACATCCAGTTTTTGTTGCTGATCTCCAGCCGTATTCTGAGAGCCCATGGACCCCATAATATCAATCAATCCGGCCTTGTTCACCTCCCTGTTCACCACCTTAGATGCAAGTGCGATATCCCTAAGCAACTGAGATAGTTCACCGCTGGCAAACTGAAACTGATCCTGGTTATTCTTGATAAAGCGGTCAAGAGCGGTGCCTATTGGCAATGCAATGCGAGATTCTTCCATGTAGATTGGTGAGTTAGCTGTTTAAGCGCAATCTTTGCGTTAAAAATTCGGCTGCAAATCTATGCAATCGATTGAAATATATCAAAATCGAAGATATGAAGGTCTTTAAATTTGGTGGAGCCTCCGTGCAAAATGCCACTTCCATACAGCACGTTTCCAGTATCGTTAAGGCAAATTTGAATTCTCCCATATTGGTTGTGGTATCAGCAATGGGAAAAACTACCAACGCACTGGAGCGTGTGCTGAATGATTTTAAGACGGGAAAGGACTATCTATCTGAATTAAACAGCGTAAAAAAATATCACACTGACATTATCAGCACCCTGTTCGAAGCGCATGATCCAGTCATAAAAAAAATAGAATCTGATTTTGAG
>JBGATZ010000018.1:0-22967 GCA_044228905.1 Cyclobacteriaceae bacterium
TTGTACAGGAATGGAATACGAACTTGAAACAGAAGGTAAGCGCCTGAAGGGAAAAGTGTATACTAATACAAAAGAAAAGTATGCCGATAATGTGGTAGAGATTGAATTGAAGCAGGGAAATGAATTCATTATCTACAAATATGGCGCAGTGCTCTCTTCAGAGAATCATCCGAAAGAGAAACTGGTTAAGATTTGTCACGACAAACTTGATCATGCAGCGAAAGTTGAGTTTGATGAACTGTTCAAGGCACATGCTGCTGTCTGGGCGAAGACCTGGGAGAAATGTGATATAACCATTGAGGGCGATATTGCGGCTCAACAGGGAATTCGTTTTAATATTTTCCAATTAACCCAAACATACACAGGTGAAGACGAGCGTCTTAACATCGGACCGAAGGGCTTTACCGGAGAGAAGTATGGTGGCAGTACCTATTGGGATACTGAAGCATATTGTTTGCCTTTCTATCTGAGTACAGCAGATCAGAAAGTAGCACGTAATCTTTTAGTCTATCGATACAAGCATTTGCCTAAGGCCATCGAAAACGGGCAAAAGCTTGGATTTACAGATGGAGCCGCATTCTATCCGTTCGTTACGATGAATGGCGAAGAGTGTCATAACGAATGGGAAATTACATTTGAAGAAATTCACCGTACCAGTGCGATGGCCTATGCGATGCGCGACTAT
Source organism: Cyclobacteriaceae bacterium (assembly GCA_044228905.1). Lineage (GTDB taxonomy): Bacteria > Bacteroidota > Bacteroidia > Cytophagales > Cyclobacteriaceae > ELB16-189. Next base: position 686 of record JBGATZ010000018.1, read on the forward strand.
ATCAACTATACGGGAGAAGTAACCTACCTTAACGAATTTGGACTGGAGGTATTGATAGGCATTTCGCGTTTCTGGGCGCAACGTGTTAACTGGTCTACGGATAAGAATAAATACGTCATTCTTGGCGTGACTGGTCCTAATGAATATGAGAATAACGTAAACAACAACTGGTACACCAATTACCTGGGTGCATGGACATTGAAATATACGTTGTGGGCGATTGAGCAGGTTAAGAAATCCGATTCGGGAAGGCTAAACGAAATTTTGACTAAAACAAAATTCAAGGATTCGGAAGCAGCAAAATGGAAAGATATTTCTGAGAAGATGTATTACGGTGAAGATAAAACACGTGGTGTATTTCTTCAGCAGGATGGCTTTTTAGATAAGGAACTTCTAACCGTGAAAGATCTTCGTCCGGAAGACAGACCTCTTAATCAGAAATGGTCATGGGATCGCATCCTTCGTTCGTGCTTCATCAAACAGGCAGATGTGTTGCAATGTATGTATCTCTTTGAAGAGGATTTTAATAACGAACAGATCAAGCGAAATTTTGATTTCTACGAGCCGATGACAGTGCATGAATCTTCGTTGTCACCTTGTGTGCACGTGATCCTTGCATCGAAATTGGGATACAAAGAAAAAGCATATGAAATGTACGTACGTACTGCACGTCTTGATTTAGATGATTATAACAACGACACAGAAGACGGTTGCCACATCACCAGTATGGCGGGTACATGGATGAGTGTAGTGAAGGGATTTGGAGGAATGAAAATCAAAGATGGTCAGCTTCACTTCAATGCGTACATTCCGGATCAATGGAAAGCCTATTCATTCCGTTTGGAATTCAGAGGACGTGTAATCAAAGTAAAAGTAAGTAAAGAAAAAACAGAGATGATTTTAGAATCCGGAGAGCCACTTGAGGTTGTAAACTCCGGAAAAATTGCGACATTAACGTCATAAATGCCACATTAACGTGTGGCAACCCTAAACCTAAGTTACCACATGAAACCTAAATGTGGAGAAGTAAGAGTAGTTACTCTAAGGATAGCTCCTTTACTTCTCTTTGTTTTCAGTTCATTCTCGTGTAGCACTCCTGTCAGAGTTGCCGATCCTGAGGAAGAGGTTATTAAATCTGTACGTGAATTTTCCAATCAATCGATTGCGAATCGCGACACTGCAGCAATTGCTTCAACACTCACTCCCGATTTTCATGCAATCACTTCACGCAATCAGGCGGTAACTGGAAGTCATGGAATGGCCAGAAGATTTGCTGAGGATTTTAAATTAAGACCAGATGTTAGTTATGTTCGCACTCCGTTATCGATACGGATTTTTCAGCCCTGGAATACGGCTTCAGAGCGTGGTAGTTGGGTAGCAAAATGGAAAGATACAGATGGACCGATTGAAATGTCAGGAATTTATTATGCGAAGTGGGTGCGTGTTTCAGGGAAGTGGGTTATCCGGGCGGAAATCTTCACCCCGAGAAAATGTGTGGGTGGCAAATACTGCGTGGAGCCTCCGGTATGAGTGATTCGTTATCCCGTTTACTTGCAATTTTCAAACGTTCAGGACTAGGCGGTTTTTTATTTGCAATCATCGGGGCAATTCTGTTGGCCTGGATAAAGCCCTCTGTTGGTGTAGGCGATGGAACATTCTCTTTAGAACAGATTGCAGTCTATGGCGTTTCAGTGATCTTTTTCTTTTATGGATTGAGCCTCGATCCACAAAAGCTAAAAGCAGGTCTTTCAAATTGGCGAATGCATGTAATTGTTCAATGTACAACGTTTGTTGTTTTTCCACTGCTGGCCATTTGTTTTAAACCGCTCTTTGATGATACATCCTATCAATTACTCTGGTTCGGAACTTACTACCTTGCTGCGTTACCTTCCACGGTTTCTTCATCTGTCGTTATGGTTTCTATTGCAGAAGGAAATCTTCCTGCCGCGATTTTCAATGCGAGCATATCCAGCCTTATTGGTATTTTCGCTACCCCTTTTTGGATGGGACTTTTTACCAATGCGCAGACTGGAGCTTTCGATCATTGGAGTGTCATCAGTAAATTATTACTTCAGGTAGTATTACCTGTGGGGGTGGGCATTCTGCTTCATACAAGATTTGGTAAATGGGCGGAGAAGTATAAATCAAAACTGAAGCTATCCGATCAGGCAGTCATTCTCCTCATTATTTACACTTCATTTTGTCAGTCTTTCTATCATAAGGTTTTTGACCATCTTGGATTAGGTCAACTGATCTTGCTGGGAATAGCAATGATTGTACTTTTTTTGAGCGTATTTGGTGTAATGAATCTGATCAGCCGATTGTTGAAATTCAACAGAGAAGATCGTGTAACTGTTATTTTCTGTGGTTCAAAGAAATCACTTGTGCATGGAACAGTGATGTCCAAAGTTCTTTTTCAGCACAGTACTATTACAGGCATCATTTTGCTTCCCCTGATGTTGTATCATGCGCTACAGTTGATCATGGCCAGTGTAATTGCTCAGCGCATGGCAACGAAAAAACCGAAATAAGTCTTTGCTATATTTTAGTTGTGTATTGTCAACACATTAATAAAATAACTATTATTGTGTCACAAGTACACATTAAAACTATGAATCGCAGAATATTCTTAAAAAACACAGGTGTGGCTGCTTTGGGTGGCCTGTTGCTATCAGGCGAGTCACTCGCTAAGTCATTTGCAGGACATCCGGTAGGGGTTCAGCTTTTTACAGTAATGAAAGAGATTGATCAGGACCTGAACGGTACCCTGAAAAAAATCGCAGACCTGGGTTTTAAGGAAATTGAGTCTGCTTTCAGTTTTAAAGGGGGATATTACGGATTGAAGGCGACTGAATTTAACAGCCTGTTAAATGACCTGGGATTATCCTGGAAATCTCACCATGTACTAGGAGCACCGTTCAAATTGCCACCGGATGCAAAAGGAGCGGACGGAAAACCGCTTGTATTGCCACCAATCAAAAACCTGAAAGAGAATTATAAAGAGATCATTGATGATTGCAATGGTGCCGGGTTTAAGTATCTGGTTTGTGCAAGCACACCTGTAGGTACGGGCGATGAAGTGAAAGATTCTATGGACACCCTTGCGAAAACCGGGGAAGCATTAAAAGGAAGTGGAGTGACACTCGCTTTTCATAACCACGATGCAGAGTTTAAGGAAGTAGAAGGCAAACGTCCGTATGATCAGTTTTTATCGCAGATCAGCAGTGATGTTTTGAAGTTTGAATTGGACCTTGCTTGGGTAACTAAAGCAGGAGTTGACCCAGTGGAATTGTTCAGGAAGAATCCAGGGCGCTTCCCGCTGTGGCATGTGAAGGATTTTGACAAAGACTTTAAAACGCTGTTGCCTGTAGGACAAGGTGTAGTTGATTTTAAACGAATCTTTGCCAACGCAAAGACTGCCGGCATGCAGCACATTTTTGTAGAGCATGATATGCCTCCAAATGCTTTTGAAAGTCTGGCTACCAGTATAAAATATGTAAAAGACGTTTTAAAACCTTAATACGTTTAATCAATGAAACAGCATCTCATCAAAGTTTCTTTTTTATTAACACTGGGGCTGATCAGTTGCGGCCCCAAATGGACTGAAACGGAATCAAACGGAGTGAAGATTGTTACCAATCCGGAAGGGCAGACTTTGGGTTATTCACCCTCTTCCGGGGTGAAGATCATTACTGCAGATCGATTGGGTTTTAAAGATCTGAATAAGAACGGTCAGTTAGATAAGTATGAAGACTGGCGTTTGTCAGCAGACGAGCGTGCAAAAGACTTAGCATCGAAAATGTCAATCGATCAGATTGCAGGGTTGATGTTGTACAGCCGTCATCAATCAATTCCTGCTGCTTCACGTGGATTCATGGCAGCCACCTACAATGGTAAAGGATTTGAAGAGAGTGGAATGAAGCCTTTTGATCTTTCTGATCAGCAGAAAGAGTTTTTGACTAAGGATAATGTTCGACACGTTCTTCTGACTCAGGTGCAAAGCCCGGAAGTATCTGCGCAGTGGAATAACAATGCGCAGGCATTGGTTGAAGGATTGGGATTAGGGATACCGGCAAATAACAGTAGTGATCCACGCAATGGAACAGATGCCAGTGCTGAATATAATGAAGGAGCGGGAGGGAAGATCTCCATGTGGCCTTCCTCGTTGGGAATGGCTGCGTTGTTTGATGCAGAAGAAGTGAGAAAGTTCGGGAAGATTGCTGCCGTGGAATACCGGGCGTTGGGAATCAGCACAGCTCTTTCTCCACAGGTTGATCTGGCAACCGATCCCCGCTGGATGAGAACAAGCGGAACGTTTGGTGATGATCCGGAACTGGTGACAGACATTACACGGGCATACATTGATGGATTTCAGACATCGGAAGGAACGAAAGAGATCGCTGGTGGCTGGGGTTATGAGAGCGTGAATGCTATGGTGAAGCACTGGCCGGGTGGAGGTTCTGGCGAGGGAGGAAGGGATGCACATTACGGCTATGGAAAGTACGCGGTGTACCCAGGCAATAACTTCGAAACACATTTGCTGCCATTTGTGAACGGTGCTTTCAAGCTGGAGGGAAAAACAGGAATGGCGTCTGCAGTAATGCCTTATTATACAATCTCATACAATCAGGATCCGAAAAACAAAGAGAACGTAGGTAATGGATACAATGCTTACCTGATCAATGATCTCCTTAGGGGTAAGTATAAATACGATGGTGTAGCATGTACTGACTGGTTGGTGACTGGTGATGAAACAGCTGTAGATGTTTTCCTGACTGGAAAATCATGGGGCGTAGAGAAGCTGTCATTGGGGCGAACGTCATTATAAAGTATTGATGGCAGGAGTGGACCAGTTTGGTGGTAACAATGAAGCAGGACCGGTCATTGAAGCATATAACATGGGTGTGAAAGAACAGGGTGAGAAATGGATGCGCGAACGTATGGAACAATCTGCTGTTCGCTTATTGAAGAATATTTTCCGTACAGGCTTATTTGAAAATCCATACCTCAATGCGGAGGAATCAAAAGCGATCGTAGGTAAACCTGAATACATGAAGGCAGGTTATGATGCACAGGTCAAGTCGATTGTGATGTTGAAGAACAAAGGAAATGTATTGCCTTTGGAGAAAAACAAAACAGTGTATGTTCCTAAAAAATTTACTCCTGCCGGAAGAAATTTCTTGGGAATGCCTATTCCTGAAAAACTGGATTACCCGGTGAGTCTTGATATCGTGAAGAAGTTTTTTAAAATAACAGACAACCCGGCAGAAGCTGATTTTGCACTCGTGTTTATCAATAGCCCTAACTCCGGTGGCGGGTATGACAGCGAAGCAGCAAAGAAAGGTGCAACCGGTTATGTGCCGATCAGTTTGCAATATGGTGAATACACGGCAAAGGACGCACGTGATCCGAGTATTGCCGGAGGAGATCCGTTGGAGAAGTTTACCAACAGAACGTATAAAGGAAAGAAATCAAAAGCAATCAATTTTACTGACCTGTCAATGGTAAACGATACCTATGCGAAGATGAAAGGAAAGCCGGTGATTGTTTCATTGAATTTATCTAACCCGACCGTAGTGGCAGAGTTTGAAAAGAATGCGAGCGCAATACTGGTAAACTTCGGAGTACAAGACCAGGCACAGCTGGATATAATCACTGGAGTAGTTGAGCCGTCCGGATTATTACCTATGCAAATGCCTGCAAACATGGCCACTGTTGAGAAACAACTGGAAGATGTGCAGCAGGATATGGAAAGTTATGTGGATAGTGAGAGCAATAAATATGACTTCGCTTTTGGTTTGAATTGGAAAGGCGTGATCAGTGACGCACGAACAGAGAAATATAAAAATAAATAAAGGGGTTGTTTGTTTATAAAGGCGAAGGTCGCTCCGTAAGGGAGCGGCCTTTTTTATTTTGTCTATTCGGGAGGTATAGTTCGGAAGGAGATTTTATCTGAAAGTTGGCAGGTTGTATTTAGGCATACCGGAGAAGGACTTTCACTAAGACTGGAAATGCTTTTTTGTTATCGAAAAATGGTTTGAATGAGACTGGGAATACTTTTGAGGAAGTCAAAAGTATTTTAATGTAAAAGAGAACAGAAATTAGCTTAATATTTTGGTGAATCAAGTCGCTTGAATTTAACTATCAGTAAAAAAGGGGTTATTAATAACGATTTTGAAACACCAGCATGGGCGGATTTACCTGGCTACGCCTGCTTCTGAAAGTAATACCAGCAATGTATACTTGATTCCTTCAGCACCATTTTCATTGAGATACCATTCATTCAGTGCATGTGCATTGTTGCTTTTTCCTCCAGGCCCAATGGTAACGGCCGGAATTCCTTTTGAGATCGGAATATTGGAATTGGTAGATACGACAATCAATGCAGGGGTAGCTCCGAAATATTTAGCTGAAGCCATGGTGCGCTGAATCAATGGGTGAGAAGCTTCTGTCAAACCCGATGGACGGAACCCGATTTGTTCAATGGTTGCAGTCAGTGCGGGACCTTGTTTGATAGTTGCATTATAATCGGTTAAGGCTTTTTTAATTGTTGCGTTAAAGATGGCATCAATCTCCTTCAAACGGTCTGCAGACTCAGAGCGCATATCTACTTCCATCCATGATTCAAATGGAATGGCATTGATGGAGGTGCCACCTCCAATACGGCCTATGTTGAAACTGGTTTTGGCGCCTGGCGTTGAAGTGTATTCCGTTGCTTTGATTGTGAACGCGTCAATCGCTTTACCCAATGCATGGTGCGGATTTCCTAAACCAAATGCCGACCAGGAATGCCCACCGGGACCTTTGATTGTTACCTTGTAACGTATCAGAGCCAACGCCATTGGTAATACCTGCTATTTCATCTCCAAATCACAGAGATCCTTGATCAATCTTCGTTCCCCCTTTGCGGAAGATATATTTCACTCCGCGCAAATCACCCAATCCCTCTTCACCCAAACTTCCTATGAACAATACGTCTTCATTTGTTTCCAGGTTTGCCTTCTCCATTGCCTTGAGCACTGTGAGTATAGCGACTAACCCGCGTGTATCATCGCCAACGCCAGGTGCGTACAGTGTGTCGCCTTTCATTTTTACTTTTACATCCGTTCCCTCGGGAAATACAGTATCGAGGTGAGCATCCAAAGCCACCGTCTTTGTTGCTTTCTTTCCTTTGCGGAGAGCGAGTACATTGCCCAGGGAGTCGATCCATACTTTATCGGCTCCGGCTTCTTCCAGCATTTGTTTGAACTTTGCTGCCCGTGCTGCTTCCTTGAAAGGTGGAGCGGGAATTTCAGTCAGGAGAATATGTTCTTTTTGAGTTACCGGTTCCAGATTATCGATTGCAGTGAAAGCATCTTTTACGCTTTTGAGTTGAGTGAGTTTCTGAATCTCTTTTGAATATGGATCGGAGGACTCAGATTTCTCTTTTTTAGATTGTGCACTTGCACTAATTACAAGTAAAGAGCAAAAGATCAGCGAGTAGGAGATTTTCATAGCTTCGGTTAAGTTCTGCTAAGTAAATCAATCTGTGTAAAATATCAATAAATAAGATTATAGGAGTAAATAGGTCTGAGGGCCTGTGTTGGAAATAAAATTGCCACTGGCTTAGCTGTGGCAATGGAAAAATCTAATATAGTTATAGAGCTTAGTACGATGTGTAAAATTAAGCCACCTGAAGCTGACCTGATGAATTCATTCGCAGTTCTCTTAAATTCTGGTAAAGCATTTCGATCTCCTCTATTTGCTTACGAAGATCAGATGCGGCTTGTGTTGGAAAGAAGGCTGAAGCTAAAACTGAATTGTATTTTTTTAAGACCTCCTGTTCCAGTGAATCACTTTCATTTAAAAAGAAATTACGAACATCAAGTGTGCAAGCCGATTTTACCTGATACCATAACTTGTTAACCATACTTTCACTTTTGGTGGAAAAATTAGTTGTCCCGTAAGCGGTTAGCCAGCGATTAAGGTATGAATTGCATGTTTGAGATTGGATGGCATACTTCATGAAAAGAAGCTTTAGCTCTATTTGTTTGGATTTACCTGCTACCTCGGTGTAGTAGTTAAATCTCTTGTTGTTCAGAGCCATCAGTGAAGTAATGGCTGCTACGGTTTTGGGTAGATTTGTTTCCATACGATTTAGATTCAGAGTCGTACTTAACTTTGTAAAGCTGATGCCAGCCTTTTGAAATCTTGGCCTACCTTCTTTTAGTGTACGAAATTCCCCAGTCAGTATAATTGCTGACAGAGATTGCAGAAATAACTTCGCCTCTTTGTTTTTCCGAGATAAGTCTTCTGAAAAGGAATGTGGTCGCGCGGACATGTCTTTTTCTCGTGAGCAAGCCAGTGTTGTGCCAGAGTGAATTCCTTCTTCCATTCAAGGAATTGAAATGCATAATGAACTGCTTCTTTTATCAGCTCCCGCTTTTTACCTAAAGGTAAATTCCCGCTCTTGCTTTTGGGATGAACTTTGATCCTGAATAACACTTCGTTCTTAATAATATTACCAACTCCACTGAATACTTTTTGATCGAGCAGCAGGTCACAGACCAGTTCGTCCGGATTTTCTTTGATGTGATTTAATACCTGCTTTGGGTCGAAGGAGGGATTCATTACGTCTACAGTCCAGTCATAGACGTCATCTAATGGTTTTTCAATGAGTTCAACTGCACAGGTATAGAAATTCAATTCTCCTTTGGCGAAGGAGAATCCCATAGTTGGTGCAACAGCCTTATGTTCATTAATGCGATACGTTCCGAACATCAGCAAATGGATCCGTACAGTACAATCTGAAAAACAAATGAGAAAGTGTTTACCCCAGGTTTTCAGATCAATGATCTTTTTACCTTCAAGAATTTTAGGATCGAACTTCTTAGTCTTGCCTCGTGCACTAAGTACTTTTTTACCTATGAACGACTGACAGGCTTCTTTTAAAATGACAATGGAAGGACCCTCAGGCATATTCTCTTTTTAAGTGATGATTAAAAAAGAGAGGCCAATAAAAAGGGATGATTTTAGATCATCCCTTCGTTTGAAAATTGTAAAACAATTAATGCTCGACTTTTGTTTTGCCTCGCATATAAAACACAAGTCCAGCGAAAGCAAGAATTAAGAAGATAGGTAATACGATAATTGTACGAAGCGTTTCTGATCCGCCCACCAAAGCTGAAGCACCCGAAGCAGTTGCTTCAGCCACTTTCTGATCATAGATACTTCCCAGCACAGGCAACGCAAATGCTACACATAGCATACCGGCACCTCCCATAAGAGACAACCCAAGTGCACCGGTTTTGGGAAGATTCACGGATACAAATCCTAGCATAGTTGGCCAGAAGAAGCTTACGCCAAGACCGAATACGGCTGCAGCAGCAAATGCAGTAGATCCTGTTGCAATGCTAAGCCAATAAATACCAACTGCCGACAAAACGGCCGAAAGCAGGAGCGCTTTCTCAGGCGCAATGGAGCTATGTACAATAGGTCCCAAGAGCAACCTTCCCAACGCCATAATCAATGTTACCCATGTCAAGAGTAGGAGAGAAGAGATCTCGCCTTGTTGTAAGAACAACGGCACCCAGTTATTTACTCCGAATTCAGTTGATGCAGTGATGAACATACATACGATCATGAAGATGAATAACGGATTCAGGCAAGCCTTAAACATTTCTGAAGTGGTGACACCTGTGGCTACACGTTCTGTTACCGGGAATTCTTTTCCATAGAACATAATGCCATAGATCACTGTAGGAACGAGCATGGTTGCCATTTGAATTTCCCAACCCAGCCCATTTTTCTGAAGAAAATATCCGATCAGAGTTCCGATAACAATCCCACCAGGGTACCAGAAGTGAAACAGGTTAAGTTTCTTTGTCTTTTCAGTAGTATAGAGTGAAGTAACTAAAGGATTACAAACTGCTTCTACTGTTCCGTTAGCAATACCCAGGATCAATGTAGATATGAAGAGTGACCAAAAGCCGGTAGCTACTATACTCATTGCAATACCAATTACGTGGCCGAGGAAAGCAAGAATGATGAGCTTTCTCATCCCAATCACATCACATAATGTTCCTCCAAAGATTTGTGCAAGAGTAAAGCCCCAGAATGCAGTGCCGGTAACAATTCCTAACTGAGCAGCGGTTAATCCGAACTGATCTCCCAGTGTTCCCAGAATTCCTGTTCTGATTCCAAAGGTCATCGCTGTTACAATGAGTGCGACACAACTTGCCCAGAACAGGGCGTTCTTATTGATCTTTTGTTCCATGTGTTTAGGTTTTAGTAAGTGGAAATATGAGTTTAAAATTTAGTTCTTGCAAACGATTACGTGATGTATTTTGACTATAGTTCAAAGGCAAATCCTTTTTCTGTAAGCTGGTTGTAAATTTCTTTATCGAACTGGTAGAGTCCCGCAGCACGGTGTGATACGTCCTGTTGCTTTTCGCTGCAGGGCTTCAGCAGATTCATCTTCAATAGTTTTCTCCTGAAGTTGGATTTGTCCAGCTTGGTTTCCATAACTGCTTCGTATAAGCCTTGTAATTGTAGTAAAGTGAATTTTTCCGGCAACAAGTTGAAGCCAATAGGCTCATGTCTCACTTTTTGCTTAAGATGAGCAATCCCAAAATCAAGAATGGATTGATGATCGTAGGGAAGTTCCGGTACTTCGTGAACGTTGAACCACTGTGCGTCTGAAGCGGTGAATCCGGGAATAAGCGAATAATGTTCTTCATTCACTAATGTATAATAAGCTAGTGTGACCACGCGTTTTTTGGGATAGCGCTGAACATCTCCGAACGCCTTCAACTGTTCCAGGTAGATATTGCTGATGCCCGTAAGTGATAGTAGCAATCGCTTGGCTGCTTCATCAATGCTTTCGTTGTATTGAATCCAGCCTCCGGGCAAGGCCCACTTACCCTTGCTGATTCCTTTGGCGTGTTTCACCAGCAGTACATCGAGGTTGCCGTCCTTGAATCCAAAGATCAGACAGTCGATAGAAAGGGCATCAATGATTTGATCAGAATTCAGCTTACTGGCCATGAAAAAGAAATATGCTACAATATATGGTCATTTTGACTATAAGTAAATACTTTTGGAACTATATTCAATCGTATGCAACAATTTCTTCTTGGTCTGGATATTGGAAGTTCATCAGTAAAAGCTTCGTTGGTTGAAGCAGAGTCGGGGAAGACGGTTGCTTCGGCTCAGTCTCCGTCAGAAGAGATGGCCATGGTTGCACTTCAGCCAGGTTGGGCAGAGCAGGATCCCGATCTGTGGTGGGAGCATGCGGTCAAAAGTGTGAAGACGTGTCTTTCAAAGTCAGCCATTGATTCTTCAACCATTGCAGCAATTGGAATTGCCTACCAGATGCACGGCCTTGTTGCAGTGGATAAGAATGGAAAGCCAGTGAGGCATTCCATTATCTGGTGCGATAGTCGTGCGGTTGCTTACGGAGAGAAAGCATTCAACGATCTGGGTTCTGATTTTTGCCTCAGTCATTTCTTAAACTCTCCCGGAAATTTTACTGCATCCAAACTGAAATGGGTGAAGGAAAATGAACCGGCTGTTTACGAAAAGATTGATAAAGTGATGTTGCCGGGAGATTACATCGCCTATAAACTCACTGGCGAGATCACCACTACGGATACAGGATTATCAGAAGGGGTATTCTGGGATTACCAAAGCAATTCGGTGTCGCTTGATTTGCTTAAGTATTATAAAATCGATGAATCACTGATCGCGAAGATCAAGCCCGTCTTTTCTGTACAAGGAGAAGTAAATGAAAAAGCAGCAGCTGAATTGGGTTTGAAGAAAGGAACGAAAGTTTCCTATCGCTCCGGAGATCAGCCTAACAATGCATTCTCACTCAATGTATTGAAACCAGGTGAAACAGCCGCAACAGCAGGAACATCCGGAGTAATCTACAGTGTTACCGATCAGAATTCATTTGATTCAAAGTCTCGGGTGAATACATTCATTCACGTGAACAATGAAGCCAAAGTAAAACGTAATGGAGTTTTGCTTTGTGTGAATGGTACAGGGATTCTAAATAGCTGGCTGAGGAAGAATCTAAAGAGTGCTGGTAATACGTACGAGTATCAGCAAATCAATGAATTGGCAAAACAATCTCCCATCGGGGCAGAAGGCTTAAGTATTCTTCCTTTCGGGAATGGTGCAGAGCGCATGCTTGAAAATAAAGTGATCGAGTCTTCATTTCATGGATTGGATTTCAATCAGCATAACCAATCCCATTTATTTCGTGCTGCACAGGAGGGAATTGTTTTTGCATTAAAGTACGGATTTGAGATTCTTCAGGGAATGGGTTTGAAAACAAATGTGATTCGTGCAGGCCATGCAAATATGTTCTTGAGTCCGTTGTTCAGAGAAGCATTTGTAAACACCATTGGCGCGCGTGTTGAACTATACGACACCGATGGAGCGAAGGGTGCAGCATTAGGAGCTGGAGTGGGAGCAGGTGTGTATTCGTCCTTTGAAGAAGCGTTTAAAGGTTTACATCTCATTCAATCAGAAGATCCAAAGCAAAATCTGAAAGATCAATACAACGAAGCATACCAGCGCTGGAAGAAGATATTAAATAACTATCTATAAAGACGAATAATCAACAACCATGAAAGTAACTACAGGTAACAAGGAATACTTCAAAGGCATCGGCCAGGTGAAGTACGAGGGAAAAGAATCAGACAATCCGTTTGCATTCAAATACTATGATGCAAAACGCAAAGTGGGAAAGAAAACAATGGAAGAACACTTCCGGTTTGCGATTGCCTACTGGCATACCTTCTGCGGAACGGGTGGTGATCCCTTTGGACCAGGAACAAAGGTATTCCCATGGCTGACCAGCGATAATGCAGTACAGCGTGCAAAAGATAAGATGGATGCAGCTTTTGAATTCATTACCAAGATAGGTGCTCCGTTCTATTGCTTTCATGATTACGATCTGGTTGATGAAGCTCCAACCTTGAAAGAGTCGGAGTCTCGCCTGGCTGCGATTGTGGATTACGCAAAACAAAAACAGAAAGCTTCAGGTGTAAAACTACTCTGGGGAACAGCAAACCTATTCAGTCATCCACGCTACATGAATGGCGCAGCAACCAATCCTGATTTTAATGTGGTGACTTATGCAGCTACTCAGGTGAAGAATGCATTGGATGCGACTATCACTTTAGGTGGATCGAACTACGTATTCTGGGGTGGAAGAGAAGGCTACATGTCATTGCTCAATACCAACATGAAACGCGAGCAGGAGCATTTGGCACAATTCCTTCACGCTTCAAAAGATTATGCACGTAAGAATGGATTCAAGGGAACATTCCTGATCGAGCCAAAGCCAATGGAACCGACCAAGCATCAGTATGATTTCGATGCAGCTACAGTGATTTCATTCCTTCGTCAGTATGATTTGCTTGCCGATTTCAAACTGAACCTGGAAGTAAATCACGCGACACTGGCACATCATACTTTCGAGCATGAATTGCAGGTAGCTGCCGATGCGGGAGTATTGGGAAGCATTGATGCTAACCGCGGAGATTATCAGAACGGTTGGGATACCGATCAGTTCCCTAATAACCTATACGAATTAACTGAGTCAATGCTGGTGATTCTTCAGGCAGGTGGATTCAAAACCGGAGGAGTAAATTTCGATGCAAAGACCAGAAGAAATTCTACCGATCTTGCTGATATCTTCCACGCCCATATCGGAGGAATGGATGCTTTTGCGCGTGGGCTACTTACCGCTCAGGCAATTTTGGATGACGGTGAATACCTGAGATTGAGAAAGCAACGTTACTCTTCATACGACTCAGGCAAGGGCAAACAGTTTGAACAAGGCAAAGTCAGCCTGGAAGAATTGCGCCAGTTAGCTCATAAAAACGGTGAACCTGAGCAGATTAGCGGAAAACAGGAATACTATGAGAACCTGATCAACAAGTTCATTTAACATCAAATCAATCGTCCTGCAGACTCCTTCTCGCAGGACGATTTTTTTTAGCAGAAACTTGAAAACCATTTGCCATAATTGCAATCGATTCAATCCATAAAAATGTTTATTTTAAAGCCCGTTTAATACAAACTGTTCATGGCTAAAGCACAAACAAAACGAAAACTAAGAATGGGTATGGTAGGAGGAAGCCTCGAAGCTTTCATCGGAGCTGTACATCGCAGAGCTGCAAACCTCGATGGAGAAATCGAATTGGTATGCGGTGCATTCAGCAGCAACCCTGAAAAATCAAAAGCAACCGGTGCATCATTAAGTCTTCCTGCCAATCGCGTGTATGGAAGCTTTACTGAAATGATTGAAACCGAAAAGAAGTTGCCGGAAGGTGAGCGAATGGATTTCGTTTCGATTGTAACTCCCAATCACATGCACTTTGCTCCGGCAAAGCTTGCTCTTGAAAATGGTTTTCATGTGATTATTGATAAACCATTGGCTTTCAATATTCAGGAAGCGAAGGAATTGAGGAAGCTGGTTGAGAAAACAGGTTTGGTGTTTGCACTGACTCACACCTATACGGGTTATCCAATGGTGAAGGAAGCAAAGCAGTTGATTGCTACCGGAGCACTAGGTAAAGTAAGAAAGGTATATGTAGAGTATCCACAAGGATGGCTCTCCACTTTCTCTGAAGGAACAGGCAATAAGCAGGCAAGCTGAGAACAGATCCGAGCAAATCAGGAGCAGGTGCTATTGGTGACATCGGAACACACGCAGCTAATCTTGCAGAATATATTACCGGATCAGACATAACAGAAATTTGCGCATTACTGAATACCGTAGTGAAAGGTCGTTTGTTAGATGATGATAGTTCGATGCTTCTTAAATTTGAGAATGGATCCACCGGAACATTGCTGGCTACACAAGTAGCAGCAGGTGAGGAGAACAACCTGAATATCCGTGTGTACGGAGAGAAGGGTGGTTTGGAGTGGAGACAGGAAGAACCCAATACATTGGTGGTGAAGTGGCTCGATAAGCCAAAGCAATTACTTCGCACAGGAGCAGGATATCTTTCTGATGCAGCCAAGTTAAATACGCGTACACCAGGTGGACATCCGGAAGGATACCTCGAAGCGTTTGCTAACTTATACATGGCGTTTGGAAGAGCAGTTCGTGATTACAAGCCTGGCAAGAAAGTGAATTCTGCTAAGTATGATTTCCCGGATGTAGAAGATGGAGTAAAAGGAATGGCTTTCGTGGATACGGTGATCAAGTCATCGAAGTCAAACGCGAAATGGACTAAAGTGAAATATTAATCATAACGATTTCAACCAATATGAAGACAATAAAAGGCCCTGCTATTTTCCTCGCTCAGTTTCTGGGAGATGAAGCTCCGTTTGATAACATCAAAACCATTGGTAAATGGGCAGCTTCGTTGGGATATAAAGGCATTCAGATTCCTACCTGGGATGCACGTGCCATTGACCTGAAGAAAGTAGCAGAGAGTAAAGACTATGCTGACGAATATCGCGAGACAATTGAGTCATTGGGTTTGCAGATTACTGAGCTTTCAACACACTTGCAAGGTCAACTTGTTGCAGTTAATCCAGCGTACGATGTGATGTTCGATGGATTCGCTCCGAAGTCTGTGCATGGCAAGCCAAAGGAACGTACTGCATGGGCAGTGGATCAACTGAAGCTCGCAGCCAGAGCAAGCAAGAACTTAGGATTGAATGCGCACGCAACCTTCTCCGGTGCATTGATGTGGCATACAGTGTACCCATGGCCTCAGCGTCCTGCAGGATTGGTTGAAGACGGATTCAAAGAGCTGGCTAAACGCTGGTTGCCGATCCTGAATGCATTTGATAAAGTAGGGGTGGATGTTTGCTATGAAATTCATCCGGGCGAAGATCTTCATGACGGAGTAACCTTCGAACGTTTCTGGGAAGCAACAGGCAAACATACCCGTGCAAATATTCTTTACGATCCAAGTCACTTTGTATTACAGCAGTTGGATTACCTGCAATACATTGACTTCTATCATCAGTTCATTAAAATGTTCCACGTAAAAGATGCTGAGTTCAATCCAACCGGAAGAAGCGGAGTATATGGTGGCTTCCAGGATTGGGTAAATCGCCCCGGACGTTTCCGTTCATTGGGTGATGGTCAGGTTGATTTTAAATCGATCTTCAGTAAGCTGACACAATATGGTTATGATGGATGGGCGGTACTGGAATGGGAGTGCTGCATCAAGCATCCGGAACAAGGGGCTGCAGAGGGTGCACCTTTTATTCAGGATCATATCATTCGTGTAACTGAAAAGGCATTCGATGACTTTGCATCGACAGGCAAGAATCCAAAATTGAACAAGCAGGTTTTAGGAATTTAACTACTCAACATAAATACAAAAGTTTAAAGCAGATGAAAAAAGTATCTCTCTTAGGTGTAGCATTGGCAGTGTGCATGATGATCAGTTCGTGCGGATCGAAAAAGGAAACAAAGGAGACGGAAGATTATGGCACTCCAACCGCAACTGAAGAAACTCCTCAAAGCGGTGGAGCAGATGTGATTGCACAAGGTGAAGCATTGATGAAGGCAAGTGATTGCAAAACCTGCCATCACCCGGTAAATAAAATTATTGGTCCGGCCCATACAGATGTAGCCAAAAAGTATGAATTCACCGAAGCAAACGTGAAAATGCTGGCGGATAAAATTATCAAAGGAGGTACTGGCGTATGGGGGCAAATGCCAATGACGGCTCATCCTGATATTTCGCAAGCTGATGCTGAAAAGATGGCCCGATATGTNCTTTCTTTAGATGGTGAAAAAGAACATTAAAAACAAAATACACATGAAATATTGTTTACTGCTTCTGTTGTTTGTAGTTGGCACAACACAGTTAATGGCACAGAATAATACGCTGTCTGCTCAGGAGAAAAAGGATGGATGGGAATTACTGTTCGATGGTAAGACAACCAAAGGTTGGAGAAACTACAACAGTAAAGAGATCGGGGCAGCCTGGAAGATCGATGATGAATCTCTTCATCTTGACCGTTCCAATAAAGAAGTCAAAGGAGGAGACATTATCACTGATGGTGAATACGAGAACTATGAGCTGACCTACGATTGGAAAATTTCCAAATGTGGTAACAGCGGATTAATCTTTGACGTAGTTGAGTCTGAGAAGAACAAGTATGTATGGCATACAGGACCTGAAATGCAAGTGCTGGATAATGAATGCCATCCGGATGCAAAGATCATCAAGCACCGTGCTGGTGACTTATATGATTTGATTTCATGCGCTACTGAAACGGTTAAGCCCGCTGAGCAATGGAATACTGCCAAGATCATCAGCAAGGATTCTCATTATGAGTTCTATCTGAATGGAACCAAGGTAGTTGAATTTACCATGCACACTCCGGAGTGGGATGCAATGGTAGCAGCCAGCAAATTCAAAAATATGCCTGATTTCGGAAAGGCTAAGAAAGGACATTTCGCTTTGCAGGATCATGGAGATCCTGTTTGGTTCAGAAATATCAAGATCAAAAAACTGAAGTAATTTTAAAAGGCATCCGAATTCAACGGATGCCTTTTTTATTTCTATACATTTCAATCGATTCCACACTAAACTATTAATTCAAAATGAGGAGGAGGGATTTTATCCAAACATCATTGCTGGCCGCGGGCGCGCTGACAATGTCATCAGCTTTTGCGAAAGCAGCGGCTAAGAAAGATTTTGGTCTTCAGCTGTATTCACTTCGCGATGTGATCTTCAAGGATCCGAAGGGCGTATTAAAGCAGGTAGCTGACTTTGGCTATACCGAAGTAGAAACATTTGCTTACGGTGATGGAAAGATTTTCGGATTGACTATGGCTGAATTCGGTGCATATACAAAGAGCATCGGATTGAATGTAGTAAGCGGTCACTATGGGATCGATCTGATGAAGAGCGACAAGTGGGAGCAAGCCGTTCTTGATGCGAAATCAATCGGTCAGAAGTTCATGGTAATGCCTTATCTGGCAGACAAAGACAGACCAAAGGAAATTGCAGGCTATAAAGAACTGAGCAAGTGGTTGAATAAAGCAGGTGAAGTGTGTAATAAGCATGGTATTCGCTTTGGTTATCACAATCATGCTTTTGAATTCGAAGCATTGGATGGTCAGATTCCATTGGATGTAATCCTCGCAGAAGTAGATCCTAAATTGGTGATGATCGAACTGGATCTGTACTGGACGTATAATGCCAATCAGATCCATTGAAATACTGAAAGAAGTATCCATATCGTTTTGAATTGTGGCATGAAAGACATGAGTAAAAACAGATCGCACCAAGAATGTAAATGTGGGTGAAGGATCGATTGACTTCAAAGCATTGTTTATGCAGCGCAAACAAATCAGGCAATGCAGCTACTCTTCATTGAGTACGATACATTCCTCATGATGCAACTCATTGAAAGTGTAGAGACATCAGCAGGAACATTAAGAAGATTATCTAAGACTCGTCTATGAAGTATCTGATAGCGAAGCGCCGAGGTAATTCCGGCCTCTAGGTTTAGGTTAGGTAAGAAAAAAGAAATCTTAAGCGTGCTCTTTATTTTGGAGCGCCATTCATAATCTCTTCGTTTGCAAACTCCCGCAAACTTCTTCAAAGTTCTGGCTGAATGTTCGCCAGATAAGTTGCTTTATGATCATAAGCATCTTTATCAGCCCATGTATTTCTTGATTTAGAATTTCAGCAGGAACTTCAGGGCAATGCGTAGGGAACTCAATTCCGAACGTATCATGTGCTTCGAAGATCACCTTGTTTAGTTCTCCATTCAGCGCAGCAGTGATTAAAGCACGGGTATATTTGAGACTCATGCGTTTTCCGGTGCCGTAAGCACCACCACTCCATCCGGTATTCACCATCCATACATTTACTTTGGCTTCGCGCATTTTATTGCTGAGCATCTCTGCATATTTGGTTGGATGCAATGGCATGAACGGAGCACCGAAGCAGGTAGAGAATGTCATGGTTGGTTCAGTGATTCCCGCTTCCGTTCCCGCAACTTTAGCGGTGTATCCGGAGATAAAATGAAAAGCAGCTTGTCCTGGAGTTAATCTCGAAATAGGAGGGAGCACTCCATAAGCATCACACGTAAGGAAGAATATGTTTTTCGGATTGCGGCCAATAGATGGAATGGCAATATTTTCAATATGATCAATGGGGTAGCTTACGCGTGTGTTCTCCGTCTTTGAACAATCGGTGTAATCGGGAGTTAGAGTGTCTTTCGCAAAACAGATATTTTCAAGAAGCGCTCCTTTACGAATGGCTTTAAAGATATCAGGTTCTTTTTCTTCCGTCAGATCAATTGTCTTTGCATAACATCCTCCTTCAAAATTGAAGATCACATTGTCAGCAGTCCAGCCGTGTTCATCATCACCAATTAATTTACGATTTGGATCGGCAGATAAAGTGGTCTTACCTGTTCCACTCAACCCAAAGAAAATAGCAGTGTCACCTTCCTTGCCAATGTTTGCTGAGCAATGCATGGCAAACACATTCTTTTGATGAGGAAGGATGAAATTCAATGCAGTAAACACACCTTTCTTAATTTCACCCGTGTAGCCACTTCCTCCAATCAGAATCATCTTCTTCTTAAAGTTGATGATGGAGAAGTTATGCTGACGTGTGCCATCCACTGAAGGATCAGCCTTGAACCCGGGAGCGCATAGGATTGTCCATTCCGGAGCAAAGCTCTGTAACTCTTCTTCGGTAGGTCTCAGGAACATGTTATAGGCAAACAGGTTTGACCAGGCATATTCAGTCACTACCCTGATGTTCATTCGGTAACGCTCATCGGCACAAGCGTAAGCATCACGAACATAAAACTCTTTTCCATTCAGATAACTGATCACCTTCTGATGCAGTTGATCAAACTTCGATGGCTCAAAAGGAATGTTGAAGTTGTTCCACCATACAGAGTTGGCGGTGATCTCATCCTTTACGGTAAACTTGTCTTTAGGCGATCGGCCGGTGAACTCACCCGTGTCGATGCACAGCGCTCCTGAAGCAGCGAGCTTTGCTTGTCCCGACTCTATACTAATGTCTGTTAGTCGATCCGGTGAAAGGTTCCAGTGTGCTCTCCCTTCTGTGATTCCCAACTGTTTGACTGAAGTATTTTTTGGTTTGATTCCTGACTCTTCCATGGCTTAAATCGTTCAGGTCACAAATGTACAAAAAAGTTATTTCAATCGATTGCGGAAGCCATTTTTAACTATTTTAGCGGTTTGGTAAAACCGATTTATAGGCATACTTTTCGAAAACTCAAAAGTTTAATTGGCTCTGATGAATTCTAGCAAAACGTTCTTTGGTCATCCGCGGGGATTGGCAACTTTATTTTTTACTGAAATGTGGGAGCGATTTAGCTACTACGGTATGCGCGCGATGCTTCTTTTGTTCATGGTCGCCACAGTTGAATCGGGAGGGATGGGAATGGAAGAAAAGACTGCTGGGGCCATTTATGGGCTCTATACCATGTTTGTTTACCTGCTTGCACTTCCTGGTGGTTGGCTAGCCGATCGGTTCTTTGGGTTGCGTAAATCAGTATTTTATGGTGGTTGCATCATTGCATTAGGTCATCTCTGCCTCGCTCTTCCTTTACAGGAGACATTCTTTCTTGGACTATTACTCATCATGATCGGTACCGGCTTGTTAAAGCCAACGATAAGCAGTCTTGTTGGAGAATTGTATTCATCAGATGAGCCGGCAAGACGTGATGCCGGTTTTTCTATTTTTTATATGGGAATCAATATTGGTGGTTTTATCTCTCCACTCATTGTCGGTGAACTTCGCACTTACAACTGGCACTACGGATTTGCTGCAGCGGGTATCGGGATGGTACTGGGATTGATTCAATACAAGCTCACCGAAAGTAATTTGGGAAGTGCAGGTTTATACCCTGAAAGGCTAGCGGATGAAACACTTCAACGGAAACGTGAGACCACCATCCGCAATGGACTGATCTTGTTTGCTTCTCTCTTAATTGTATTTGTTGCTTTGCTGATGACTCGTGTAATTGTGATCAATCCTGTACGAGTAGCACAGACATCAGGCTTTATATTGATTGCAAGCGTACTTGCTTATTTTATTTACCTGATGTTCTTCACGGGGCAAGATGTATCCGGAAGATTGAAGTTGGTGGCATTGGCTATCTTCTTTCTTACTTCAGGATTGTTTTATTCCGGCTATGAGCAACAAGGTTCCTCATTAAATCTTTTTGCGGAACGCTACACGGATCTTTCGTTAGGAAGTTTTAAGATCAGACCAGAATGGTTTCAGTCGGTGCCATCATTTGTAGTTGTTGTTTTTGTGCCTGTATTTGCGTGGTTGTGGGTATGGTTAGGTAAGCGAAAGCTAAGCCCGGTGATTCCTGTTAAAATGGCCTTAGGTCCAATTTTCATCGGATTGGGATTCCTGGTGATGATGGGTGGATCATTGATTATCGTAAAGGGAAGTCTTGCTTCACCTTGGTGGTTAGTTACAACCTTTACACTTCATACTTTCGGTGAGATCTGTCTTTACCCAACGGGTATGAGCGCTACATCCAAATTAGCTCCTAAAAACTTACTGGGTCAATTGATGGGGATCTGGTTTATGAGTCTTGCCTTTGGTAATCTCATAGCCGGATTATACGCTGGTGAATTTGATCAGGCGGCCATTGAAGCCAATCCTCAAATGCTGGTGGATCTCTTTGGCTATTGCGCGAAGATCATGCTGGGAGCTGGATTGTTGTTACTTGTTCTCTATAAGCCAATTCGTAAACTGATGGGCAATGTGAACTAATTGAATTTGCTCACATTGAATGTGGCAAATGCAGATTCGGAGTAAATAACGATAAATAGATTAAGACTTGCTTCTGATAGAGCCCATCTCAATGATCTCTTTCAGTTCATTCAGTACATGTGTTTCAGATTCATCTACCTTTCCATCGGCATGGATGATATCGTACATATCGGTATAAACCTTATACTTCTGGTTGAACTTTACTTCGCTGAAGTGTTTGAATGTATCGCGAATGATCTGGGTAATCTGATCCTGACCTACTTTGCCGTATTCAATAGTGGCAGATTCTATTTTTTTTGCAGCATCGGTTTCCTCGGGAAATAATCTGGGTATTTTCTCCAGGATTACTCTCTTTTCACTGGAATGAAAATCTCCATCAGCATGCGCCATGTGCACATACAAAAACAGGACGAAATCAGCGAATGTTTTGTGGATCACCATAACTCAAACTTATTGAATTCCAAAGTAAATAAAAAAGCCCTGACTTTTCCGTCAGGGCCGTTTTTATTATAACAGGGGAAGAT
>JBGATZ010000513.1:0-2738 GCA_044228905.1 Cyclobacteriaceae bacterium
CGCATGGCACTACAATCACCTGCTTGCACCTGATGCCGTTTCCAACGGATCAATTATGCCTCCGTATCCCTGGTTATTTGAACAAACCATCGATAAGGGATTAACAGCAGGAAAGATCAAGGCGCTTAGATCAGTAGGTGTTCCTTATGAAGAAGGTTATGAGAGCATGGCAAATGACGATCTGGACAAACAGGCTAATGAAATCTCTGCCAACCTGAAAGCGGATGGAATTGAAGTGATGTCTGAAACAGAGATTGTAGCACTGATTGCTTACCTGCAGCGATTGGGTAAAGATATTAAAGCAGAGAAAGTAGCTGAAATAAAAAAATAAAGTTATGTATAAAAACGTATTACAAAGCATTGACCACATCGCTATCTGGCCCGTGATCTCATTCGTGATCTTCTTCCTGTTCTTTATTTGCCTGTTGTGGTGGGCGTTTACAGCGGATAAAAAATTCATCGACCGAATGAAGCAACTTCCCATAGATGAGTTCGCTCCAACTATGAATCCTCAAGTCAAAAACGATCGCTGATATGTGCAAAGAAGATAAATCAAAGCGAGTGACGATGACGGCCGAGATCCGTGCATCATATCTAACGGCTCCCAAACTATCATATCTGCGTAATTGTGAAAAGTGTAAGGAGAAACAAGCCAAGAGCAAATCCGGCAGCGAGAAGAAGTGGGTTGTTCTTTCTTCATTGCTGACGTTCTTTTTCATTCCTGCGTGGGCACAGGAAAATGTCTCAGCTAAAACATTCTGGGATGATCCTTTTAATCACCCCATGCTCTCATTTTATATCGTGATGGCGATGGTATTCATTACCATCGTACTGGTATTGGTAGTGGCTCTGTACATGCTGAAGATCCTGAACATCATGGTGCGGCAGGCAAGGGTGGAGCGAAGTGAGCGACTTGGGGTTCAATATGATCCGGAACCATCGTGGTGGGATAATCTGACTCAAAAGCTCAATGCATCTGTCCCTCTCGCGCAAGAGAAAGACATTGACATGGGGCACGACTTTGATGGTATACGCGAACTGGATAATCACTTGCCTCCGTGGTGGAAGTGGTTATTCGTAGCTACGTTTATCTGGGGGGTGATTTATTTCTGTGCGTATCATCTTACCAATTCGATGCCTCTTCAGATTGGAGAATATGAAAATGAACTCATTGTTGCTGACGAACAATTACGCATTCTTCGTGCATCGCAACCTGCTGCTGCGATTAACGAAAATACCTTGACATATAGCAATGATGAGGGGATTATCTCAAATGGAAAAATCATCTTCAATAGTAACTGTATTGCTTGTCATCGTAATGATGGAGGTGGCAATTCGATTGGTCCGAATCTAACAGACAACTATTGGCTTCATGGAGGTGGAATTAAGAATGTATTTGCAACAATCAAAACGGGAGTGGTAGAGAAAGGAATGCCTGCATGGGGTAAAGCGATGAGTCCACAGGATGTGCGTGATGTGGCATTTTATGTGATGAGTCTGCAGGGAACGAATCCTAAAGAAGCAAAAGCGCCACAAGGAGAATTGTTTGAATTAAAAGAAGAAACAGCTCCATCAGACTCTTTGATCAGTAAAAAATAGAGCGATGTCAACAGAGGGTGATCGGAAGGGTAGTGGAGATGATCTGTACATTTACGATGAACAGTTTCGTGATAGTATTGGTACGGTAGATGAGGAAGGAAAACGAATCTGGGTATATGCCAAAAAACCTGAAGGCTATTATTATCGATTGAGAATTGTCGTCACTGTTTTGCTGCTCACGCTCTTGTTCAGTGGACCGTTTCTGCGGATACACGGACAGCCGCTTCTTTTGTTAAATATCTTTGAACGAAAATTCATCATCCTTGGGCAAGCCTTCTGGCCTCAGGATTTTGTGTTGCTGGCGATCATGCTGCTTACGTTCTTCGTATTCATCATTTTATTTACGGTAGTATTCGGCCGTATCTGGTGTGGATGGATGTGTCCGCAGACATTATTTATGGAGATGGTATTTCGGAAAATCGAATACTGGCTGGAAGGAGATGCTAATGAACAGCGCAGATTGAATAACGGTCCGTTGAATGTAAACAAGATCTGGAGAAAAGGAGCAAAGCATTTGATATTCATCCTGATCTCTGTTCTGATTGCCCATACTTCGATGGCTTATCTGATTGGAACCAACGAAACCTGGAGCATCATTACTGAATCACCTTCGGATCATCTTGCTGGCTTCATCGGCCTGATCACTTTTAGTGGAATATTCTATAGTGTGTTTGCTTTTTTTCGTGAGCAGGTATGTATTGCTATTTGCCCGTATGGTAGATTGCAAGGAGTTCTCTTAATCAAGGATTCAATTGTTGTTGCTTATGACTGGATCAGAGGAGAACCCCGGGGAAAAAGAAAGAAGCCGGTAGTGACCGAAACTACAAAGGGCGATTGCATTGACTGTAAATTATGCGTGCATGTTTGCCCGACAGGTATTGACATTCGTAATGGCACACAACTGGAGTGTGTGAATTGCACGGCATGCATCGATGCCTGCGATGAAGTAATGTTTAAGATCGACAAGCCAAAAGGTTTAATCCGTTACGCTTCGCATAATTCAATTCAGAATGGCGTTCAGAAATTATTTACACCTCGTGTGATGGCTTACTCCGTTGTATTGATTGCGTTGATCAGTCTGCTGAGTTTTACACTGGTAACACGATCCGACATCGAAACGACAGTCTTCAAAGTACCCG
>JBGATZ010000514.1:0-2803 GCA_044228905.1 Cyclobacteriaceae bacterium
TGTGTGTAATTTTGTATTCGCTTACCGCTATTCAACTGATTGTTGATAATCCGTTTATGCCTGAACCGGTACGAATTGCTCATTTGCTTGAAGTGGCCACCTCTAATGGGTTATTCGGTTTTTTGATCGGATACTTTTTGATCACAAAGCAGGTGGATCCTCCGTTAACTGAACCTCTATCATCAGAGATTAACCTTCAATCTGAACTGGAAAATGAATGAGATTCGCGGACTATATCGAAATATACCCCTGACATAGGGCTGTCATGTGGCGCTTCTACTTTTGAGTATACAACGAAACTTAAAAAGTATGGAAGCAAAAGCAATGTTACGTGGAATGGCCAATGTAAGTTACTGGGCAGATGATGTGAAGAAAGCCCGTGAATGGTACTCTCAGTTATTTGGTATAGAACCTTATTTCCAAAGGCCCGATGCGGAGAACCCCGCTTACATTGAATATCGTGTGGGTGATTATCAACATGAAGTAGGAATCGTAGACAAGAAGTATGCACCGCCATTGGCGATGCAAGGCGCAGGTGGCGCGACATTGTACTGGCATGTAGATGATATTGAAAAAGCGTTTGAACGGATTTTATCTCTTGGGGCAATGCCGTATGAGCCAGTTACAAAAAGAGGAGAAGGATTTGTGACTGCAGCTGCCATTGATCCTTTCGGAAATGTGATTGGATTAATGTACAATCGGCATTACCTGGAGATGCTGTCGGGTGGTAAAGAATAAGGAGTAAGAGATAACGCGGTTGCTGCGCAGATCCGGATTATTTGTCTCTGAAAATAATCCGGTCAAGGCTCCATGCACCTGGACCGGTGAACAGGAACAATAATCCGAATAGTGCAAACATAAACGGATGCTGATCTTCATACCAGAATTTGCCATGACCGATAAAGAAGGTAATGTATAGCAGTGTACCCGAGGTGATCAATGCACCGATACGGGTAAGAAATCCGGAGAAGAGCAAGACTCCCGCAATGAATTCTGCCGATTTGCCCAGGTAAGGAAGTAAAGCTCCATATGAGTTTTTGAATGTATCCCATTCGGCATAGCCTTTCATCAATTCAGGATTGAATACTTCCTGGCCGTGATAGATCAGCAGAGCACCTACAATTATGCGAACAATGGCAATACCAACATCGGAATTGATCGGGGATGGTGAGAAGAACCGTTTCATGATTTTATTTTTTTATTAAAGCTATCTCAAAATAGTGAATCTATCAGATTGAGTTTATCGAACCTTTTTTTGCCTTAATCGAATAGCTTCGACAAACTTAGGTTGATATCCGGAATGATTTTGAGCCGGCCCTAATGATAGGATGAAATTTATTCAGATGATAGTGTATACGTGTTTCCTTTTTGCGTTGGAAATGAAGTGACATAGTACCCATTTTTTTGCTCAACTTTTGCAGAAGCACCCTTTACTTTAAATGGAGAAGAAGAGCGAATACTGCACACTGATCCGTTCAGTGAT
This sequence comes from Cyclobacteriaceae bacterium, assembly GCA_044228905.1. Taxonomy (GTDB): domain Bacteria; phylum Bacteroidota; class Bacteroidia; order Cytophagales; family Cyclobacteriaceae; genus ELB16-189. The sequence goes on from JBGATZ010000514.1 coordinate 1,484, forward strand.
TTAATTTCCGATTGTTGCAGTTTTCCATTTATCCATTTGATGTTCACTTCAAACGCACCACGGGCTTTCAATCCTTTCACCTCACCATTTACCCATGCGGAAGGTAGTGCAGGGAGCAAATGGATTTCATTCCACTGACTTTGAAGCAGCATCTCCGTCATGCCGGATACTCCTCCAAAATTTCCATCAATCTGAAAAGGCGGATGTGCATCCAGCTATTTGGATACGTTCCTCCTGCATTGGTGTAGTTCGTCTCTGCATCTGCCGGTCAGCATAAGCTGTTCGCGGGTAATTTGTACGCGTGCATGATCACCATCAAGCAGACGAGCCCAAACATTGATCTTCCATCCTTTGGACCAACCTGTTCCGCCATCACCGCGAAGCTCCAGTGTTTTTCGGGCTGCTGCTGAAAATTGTGGCGTTGTTAATGGTGAAATTTCTTTCCCGGGGAATAATCCAAACAAGTGAGAGATGTGACGGTGCTCCGGTTCAGCATCTTCCCAGTCTTTATACCATTCCTGCAGGTTCCCTTTCTTTCCGATCTGAAGCGGGAATAACTTGCTTCTTTTTTCAATCAGCATTTTTCTGAACTCATCATCTGAACTTAATTGTTCAGCTGCTGCGATCACATTGGAAAACAAATCACGAATGATTGACATATCCATGGTTGCAGCAACAGACACCGTTCCTTTGAATCCTTTATCGTTGATGAAAATATTTTCAGGTGAAGTGGAAGGAGCAGTGACGAGGTGGCCCTGTTTGTCTTCAATCAGCCAATCGAGACAAAAGACAGCCGACTGTTTCATTATCGGGTAAGCTGTTTTTTTCAGGTAATCAATGTCTTTGGTAAATGCATAATGTTCCCACAGATGTTGAGATAGCCATGCACCGCCCATGGGCCAGTTGGCCCAACTGGGACTTCCGCTTACCGGATTGGTTGTCGCCCAGATGTCGGTGTTGTGATGAAGGGTCCATCCATTGAGGTTATAAAAATTACGTGCGGTTTCTTTTCCGGTCACGGAAACATTTTTAATGAGATCAATCAATGGCGTGTGAAGCTCTGAAAGATTGCACGACTCCACCATCCAGTAGTTCATTTCAGTATTAATGTTGGTGGTGTAGTTACTGCTCCATGGTGGACGCACATGATGGTTCCAGAGCCCCTGAAGGTTGGCAGCTATTCCGCCAGGACGCGAAGAAGAGATAAGAAGATAACGCCCGAATTGGAAATATAAAACTTCCAATCCGGTGTCGGTGCTGCCCTTCGAATATTGGCGTAGTCGCTGATCAGTGGGCAAGTCTTGTTTTGTTTTTTCGTTC
>JBGATZ010000515.1:0-2678 GCA_044228905.1 Cyclobacteriaceae bacterium
CTATATGTTTACCTATCTAATGCCTCACCATCAAATCAATTACATATCCCAAAAGCAAAACACCAAGTGTAAACATGATCATCCCAAGCAGATAGGCAGCAACTGCTTTGACGTAACTCATCAACTTACGCTGATCAAAAAACTGTCCAATGGCCCACATGGCATAGAGAAAGAAAATAATTCCTGCAATCTGCATCAGCTTCACTCCGATGATTCCTTCTGCCACCGCAAACAGGGCAAGCACCAGCATCCCCATGCCCATGACAAAGCATAATAGGATCAATATTTCGAAAATATTGTAGCTATACTTCCTGAAAAACAATTTAAGCCAGAACGCTATGAAGATCCCCATGATGATATTGGCATATCCATAGTGGCTTTGAACCCATCGCGAGATGATCACACTGGCTGATTTTGAACCGGACTCTTCCACTTTTATTGAAACATATCCATCCTCCACATGAAAGAAGTGGGCGGCAATGGAATACATCAATGATGTGATGATAATGAAGATCACGGGCTTCACCAGCCGGTTTCGGTTCACCGCAATAAACTCTCTTACATTTTTTTCCGGCCGGATCAGCAGCTCTTTAATGGTATAAAAGATACCCTTCTCCACATGCAGCACGTGTTGTATCTCATGCACAATGTAGTGCGAATCAATACGTTTGATCTTTACCGGTTGACCGCAGTGTGCACAATAATTTTCGGTTACAGGATGGTTACAGTTAATGCAAGTTATCATTCGCGGGGTGTATCAATTTTGCCGGACGTCTTTAACGATCAGCAAAGTGTGAAGATAGACACCGGCAACCATAATTTATAGCCATCAAAAAGAAAAGATATCAACGGCCATTCGCGCATCACATTTCATTTTGCCCACAACACTACCGCATCCGTGAACTTCGACTGTTGATCAATAAAAACGTTATGAGAACAACGTTCTATATAGTTCACATTGACTTCCCCAAACAAACGTTGCAACTGCGCAACCTGAGCGGCAGAGTAAAGACCATCATCCTTACCATACAGACCGTAAAGCGGAATACGTTTCGACTGCAATTTCTTTAAATCCGGAGTCAAATCGAGCGTAGTGTATTTTTCGTTCTTCCAGAATCCCTGTGCGGCCTGATAGTCCATTTGAGCAGCATACTTCATTAAAAGTGTATCGGTTCTGAATGTCGAATAAATCTTCTTCGCTTCGTCCGTTGGATTTTTGGGAGAGTAAAATCCGTTTTGCATGGCGTGCATGAAACTATAGGAACTATACTCAATAGAGCTTTTATCCATGTTTTCAAGCATAGCGATGTACTTCAGGCTGACGCTGTCCTTCTTCGTTTGATAAAGTATTTTTGAAGCGGTGATAATTGTTTTAAATGTTTCCTGCAATGAAACTGGCGCTCCTGTCAGAATAATGGATTGCACTTGCTCCGGATACTTTTCCGCAAACCGTGCAGCCACTATACCACCGAAACTATGCCCGATGAGTGTGGCTTTAGTAAGTCCATATTTTTGATAAACCAACTGAAGATCAGACAGTGCTTCGTAAAAAGTAAATTGCGCCTGCGGATCTTTGCTCCTTCCTTCACCACGCCTGTCATAAACAATCACATAAAAACCTTTGTCGGCTAGTGGCTGTGCGGTAGTAGCTTCAAAGTTGGCACAATTGTACCCGGGTCCGCCATGAAGAAACACAATCGATTTATTACCAGCACTTCCGAAAGCCCGGGTATAAATCGCCTGTGCATTGCCAAAGAACGTTACCAGAAGCAGGACGGCTGAAGTAAGGATAGGTTTCATTTGCGATTCAGGTTATCACTCTAAAATAGATGTACATCAACAAATACCTCTACCACCGGCTAAGGTATTCTCACATTTACCAATGAACTCTCCTTCTTCTATATTAATTATCAAAATCAGATTTGAAAGATTGCGTATCCCGCACTTAGTATAGTTAGAATGAACAGAACAATAAGGTACTATTTCGCAGCAATGCTGCTCGTCACTGATCCGCCTTTCTGATTTTGCCTTTATACTCCTCCAGGCATGGTTGTCCCGGATCTACTTTTTTATAGTACGTTGTACTCCCCTCCTGAGTTGATTTTTCTATCTCGATCAAGTCCAACGTTTCAAGATCAATCAGAATAGAGTATCCGTAATTTACCTCAGGATCAGAGACGTAAAAATTTAAATAATAAGGGGTAACGATTTTGGAATGATACCACGAAGCAGATAACCTCAGTGTTGGGTTTTTATGCTCCTTGAAAAAATACATCACACACTCCGGTAAGACAATTTCATTGCTATTCACCCTTAACCTGGCTTTATCTTGTTCAAATTTTGCCGGAGTGAATTTCTTAGGCAGACCGTTGATATTCCCGTTCGCATCAATTTGCAGAATAGTATCCCTGTGAATTGCATCCAAACTGGCGAGTGTACATAGGAATAGAAAAATCAATGGCTTCATTTGCAAGCGGGTCTAAATAACAAGTTACAGTTTTTTCTGTACCTAAACCGGAGTGAGATTCTACTACTCACTCTCTGCTGGCATTGTATTTTGCTTTTTTCACTGAAATCTATTTTATGAAAAACAGAATCATCTTAACAATAACAGGCTTGTTGTTTTTACTAACAATGAGTTGCAACAACAATCAAACAAAACAAACCGATAATAACAT
>JBGATZ010000516.1:0-2674 GCA_044228905.1 Cyclobacteriaceae bacterium
GGAGGAACCGCTGTTCCCTAATCAGTTCTTCTTCATGGATTATACTCAGGCAGCGCGTAACCCTCAGAATCTTAAAATGGAATTGGGTGTGAAGAATATCTATGCGGGTATTTATAAGCTCTCATTGCGTGATGCCTTGGGTTGTGAAAAGACGTACGAGATCAATCTTAATGTCGATACAGCTATCAATATCCCGAATATCTTTACTCCAAATGGTGATGGTGTGAATGATGTATTCTATATCCGCAATCTCCCTGCAGACTCTAAGTTGATCATCAGCAACAGATGGGGTAATGAAGTGTATTCTTCCAAAGGGTATGCCAATGACTGGAATGGTGGAGATACTGCTAATGGAGTATACTACTACCGCTTGTCTGCTTCAGGCGAGACATTTACCGGCTGGATAGAAATTCAAAGAGGTCAATAAAAAAGATGCGTTATCAATCATGAGTGTATCCTTGATTGATAACGCGTCTTTTAATTGAGATTACTCAGAAATTTTAATGTATCTACGTTATCGGCATAGTCCCATGCTTCAGGGTATTGTGCTTTGCCAAAAGGAAGACTTCCGGAGTACCATCCGCTCGCGGAAACAATACATTGTATCTTTTCTCTTTGAGATTGAATTTTTTCGCTCAGGTCTTTTTGGTCTTTGTAAGTTTCAAAAAACAATACTGAAATAGGAGAGACAAGAGAGGCACTTTCGGTGATCAACACAAATCCGTTGTCGAAGAAAGGAATCCTGTTTACCAACAGAATCGATTTTTGATAATCGTAATTATTCACATATTTATGGTGATTGGCAATTCCTGAATAGGAAGACCAGGAATCCAACAGGTGATTAAAACGATATCCTTCAGGGACAAAAACTTTTGAGATATTTCTGCATCCTAAACCAAAATAGCTAAATACATCTTTGCCTAACTCGGTTAATTGATCGGAAGTTTCTTCGTTCAGCAAAACTGCACACGAGGATCTGTTCTTTCTGATAATGTTCGGGATTTTACTGAAATAGTATTCGAAATAGCGTGATGTATTGTCGCTGCCAGTGGCAATTATCGCATCAATTTCGTTTAGCCTTTCAGCAAAATGGATCATGGATTGAAATCCGGGCTCAATCTGAATCAATCGCTGAGCTAAAAATTGAAGTAGTGCTGAATCCTGTGAGCTGAGTTTAGCTTTCAGCTTATTCCCAGAAAGCAATACACAAAGAAAATCGTGGAAGCCAACCAGCGGTATGTTACCAGCCATGGCTACACCGATAGTTTTCGGTGTGGATATGTTTAGTGAATAGGGTTCTGTCCATTTACTTAATGTCCCGGAGGAAAGAAAATTCACAATCCAGGTCAGTGCAAGGTTTACAGAGTCTGGAGTGAACCATGCGTTTTGCTGCCCGGCACGATCAGCCAGACTGGCTTTTTCATCCGAATTCAAACGATTGATTTGATTCCCTAATTCTTCGAATGCGTTAATGCGTTGCGTTAAATTCATCTGAAAACGAAAACTTTTATAGACGGTCTCTTGTTTTGATACGTTAAAACAGGAGCTTATTTTTGTAGGCAAATTTCTGATAAACGGAGGTAATAAGGAAACATGGCGATAAAGATCACAGACGAATGTATCAATTGCGGGGCGTGTGAGCCGGAGTGCCCAAATACTGCCATTTATGAAGGTGGAAGAGAATGGAACTGGGCTGGTGGCACTGCATTATCAGGTGAAGTGAAGCAGGAAGACGGTTCTACCATCGATGCCAAAGCGAGTCAAAATCCGGTTTCTGATGAGTTCTATTATATCGTTACTGGAAAATGTACAGAGTGTACCGGCTTTCATGAGGAGCCTCAGTGCGCGGCTGTTTGTCCCGTTGACTGCTGTGTTCCTGATCCGGACAATGTAGAAACGAAGGATGCATTAAACGTGAAAAAAGCATGGCTTCACAACGAAGAGCTCCAAAGTTAATCACTACTTCATTTTAGATCTCTTCACGAGGTATGCCTGTAATACTTCGTAATAGTCCATTTGTGTATTAGCCTCAATAAAGTCAATCTTCAATTTATCTCCCCCGGATTTAATCGTAAACGTTCTCCGCTTTCAAGATCAATGAATTCGTAAGGGCGTTCGTCAAAGTTGAAAGCCAGTTCGGTATCGTGATCACTTACATGGAAGAGCAATACTTCGTGTTTGTTATGTTTCAGGTGTTGCAATGCCTTAAATAAGTCATCCGTATTTTCATCACTATCAAACATGTCACTGAAAAGAATGACCAATGACCTGCGGTGGGTCTTTTCTGCGATTTCATGCAACACATCTGCTACCCGTGTTTTGCGTTGTTGCTGACTTCCTTTTTCAATGGACTTCTCTAATAGCGTAAAGAGTTTATCCAGGTGAGTGGAGGAGGACTTAATAGGAGTGTACTCATCTAATTTATCCGAAAACAAACAGAGCCCAACCGCATCACGTTGTTTATGCAGAAGGTAAGCTAATGCAGAGGCACTGTAAATCGCAAACTTAAACTTGGCAAGGGAGGGTTGAGGATAATACATTGAAGAAGAGCAATCTATTGCGATCAGGCATCGGAGATTGGTTTCTTCCTCATATTGTTTGGTGTAAAGCCGGTCGGTACGGGCAAACACTTTCCAGTCAATATGGCGTGTGGATTGACCTTCGTTGTATAGCC
>JBGATZ010000517.1:0-3032 GCA_044228905.1 Cyclobacteriaceae bacterium
TTTTCATTAATAGCAACTGGTGTAAACGCATACACTTCTTTTAGTGGAACATCGATGGCAACGCCAAACGTAACAGGATCCCTTGCCCTCTTACAAGAACTATATTCGAGATTGCACGCAGGAAATTTTATGAAGGCCGCTACATTGAAAGCACTCGCTATTCATACAACAAAGGAAGCTGGGAATTTTCCTGGCCCTGACTATAGCTTTGGATGGGGCTTACTCGATGTGGAGGCCGGAGCTAAACTTTTACTTGCGGCAGACGACTTAAATGTTTCCGTTAAAGAACTATCCCTTCGCAATAATGAAACGCTGGACTTTGCGCTTCCTCTTCAGGGCAGCCAGAAGTTTAAAGCCACCATAGTGTGGACGGACCCTGCCGCGACACCAGTGTCCAATAAACTTGATCCGGCAAATCTGATGTTGGTCAATGATCTGGATATAAAACTGGTGGATGGTTCAGGTAATACTTATTTGCCATGGGTACTGGATCCTGGTAACCCCTCGAAAGGCGCTACAAAAGGAGACAACATACGGGATAATGTCGAAAAAATAGAGTTTGATGTTGATGCATCGGGTATTTACCACCTTATTGTAACTCATAAATCACAACTATCCGGAGGTCAGCAGGATTTCTCACTGATAGTTAATAGCCCTGCAACAACTATTTCTAAGACCTTTTACTGGATTGGAGACAATGGCGACTGGAATGACCCAAAACATTGGGCTTATCATAGCGGTGACACTGCAGTCAATGCAGTTCCGGGTGACAGCGATCAGGTAATAATAGATGAGAATTCTTTTGATGGAATTGGTAGTGATGAAATTGTTCTCTCTCAGAATCATTCGGTGAACTCGTTGCTCTGGCTAAACTCTAAACAATCCGGCATCACATTGAATAGCAAAAGCCTCGTAATCAGAAAATCATTCATCATAACTTCTCCTTCGTTCCAATCTTACAATCAAGGTCAGATCGAGCTTTCATCTGAATCCAATGGTCAGTTGAATTTTTCCGACAATGTAATTCCATCTCTGGATATAAAAATAAACGGAGGTGAATGGAATTTAAGAGGCAATGCTACACTGAGAGATCTTACCGTTGTTGGGTACCTTGAATATGATAAACGCAAAAGCAGTGGTTAGAAACTGGTTAGCAATTCAGATATTCAAAAGCTCAGATGACTAACTCAGTGTGGATCTTATGGAAAGGAAGTAAAATCGCTCCAATTTCACTTTGCAAACCACCGCTTCCGTTTCTTCAGGTAGACAATAACGAGATTATTTTGGATTGGAATGATGTGAATTAGTATGGGAAAATAGATTTGACAGTAAAATTGACAATCAAGGGTAATAATACAATTGATAGTTTGGATTCTCAATGCAGGATCAGAATTGGAACTTGAATCAGGAACGGAACGGGCAATTAAAACTCTTGAAATAATGAGTACATCTTCATCCTCCGTGAAAATTGCGAGTGCAGGAAATGCAACTATTAATTTTTTTAGGCATGAGAAGTATTGCTACGATTATTTGGAGGTTAGTAATGTAATAGCAACCGGGGCAGGTGTCGCTAATGCCGGAGAAAATGGAATAATAAATAATGCCGTTGGCTGGAATGCTCAAAAATGTGAGGATGTGTTGTTTGCTGATTTTAAAGTAAAGTATCCATGCAAAGGAGGCTTGACTCTTTTTGCAGACGCAAGTTCAGGGAAGGCTGAACAATGGGATTGGATTTTTCCTTCCTCTTCAACTAAATCGGGCAAGGAAGTGGAATTTTCTTTTTCAGCATCAGGTAGCTACCCGGTAAGTTTAAAGGTCTCTAATAATGAGTCAAGCCATATGTATTCAACAATGATTGAAGTTGGTAATAATACTTTGGCACCTAATCAAATTGTAACGAACAATGGGGAAATGTATAGCTTTAACCAGGCAATTCAATATCAATGGTTCCGGAATGAGATGAAGATCCCTGATGCCCTCAATCGGTTTTATGCCGATCATGGTGAAGATGGGACGTATTCTGTGGTTACTTACGATAGTGAGTGTAACAGATTTTCGGACCCTCTGGTAATAACCGGACTCTTAGACGAGGCTGAAACGTTAGTAAATATCTATCCTAATCCGTCTCATGATGAATTGGTTATTGAAAGTAAGGGAGATGATATCAATGTCGTGACCGTATCAGATGTCCTCGGGAAAAAGCTTATACATCTTACCCCAAATCAGGCAAAAGTGAGTATTACAGTCAATAATCTAAGCAATGGTGTTTACTTCGTGGAGACGTTAGTACAAAACGTAAAGTATCACCAGCGGATTATTGTTAATCATTAATGATACTTCAGCCCTTTCAATAGATAATTTTTTACGTAGTCTTCGGTGCCTTCTTCCAGGGTGTGAAATGGTTTATGATAACCAATTGATTTTAGCTTATCCATTTTCGCCTCTGTGAAGTATTGATACTTATCACGGATGTCAGCTGGCGTATCGATGAATTGTATGTCTTCTTTTTTGTTCAATGCTTTAAAAACAGCTCTGGTCAGATCGAGGAACGTTCGGGCTTTACCGGAACCTAAATTATATATGCCGGAATTTTTTCTGTGATGCATCAGGAACATACAAACCTCGATCAGATCTTTAACATAGATAAAGTCCCGCATCTGTTCACCATCCTTATATTCTGGATTATGTGAACGAAATAGTTTCATTTTCTCTGTCTTGTTAATCTGATTGAAGGCATGCCAGATCACCGAGGCCATTCTCCCTTTATGATATTCATTAGGACCATAAACATTGAAGAATTTTAGACCAGCCCAGAAGAAGGGTTTCTCTTTTTGTTCCAATGCCCACACATCGAAATCTTGTTTAGACTGGCCATAAGGATTTAGTGGCTTGAGTTTTGGGATATCTTTTTCATTATCATCATACCCGAGTTCACCCAATCCATAGGTAGCGGCAGAAGAGGCATATATTAATGGAATCTGATATTGAATGCATCGCTTCCAAACCTCTTTGGTATAATTAAGATTTAGTTT
>JBGATZ010000019.1:0-22132 GCA_044228905.1 Cyclobacteriaceae bacterium
AATTGCAAGCGTTTGCTCACTTGCTTTCCGCATTCATAAAATAGCTCAATGCACCGGAAGGGCATTGTTTTACCTGTTCCACAATTTTTTCGGTGGTGGAATTTTCAGGAGTGATCCATGGGCGTTTCCGCGGATCGAAAACTTCAACCAGGCCTTTCCAGCATTTCCTGGAATGAATGCACACATCCGGCTTCCACACGATGGTGACCTCTCCGTTTGTATATGTCTTAGTAATCTGTTCCATATTGATCAGCTGACAAGTTGAGTATCAATTTCAATAGGCGTAGTTAATGTTTTATGCACCGGACATTTATCTGCAATCTCCAGTAAACGATCACGTTGTTCTTTCGTCACTTCTCCTGTCAATTCAATCCTTCTTCTAAAAACAGTTTTCCACTCCTGTTTTTCCATATCCACTTCTACATGAATTTTTTCAAGTGCCAGATTTTTCCGATCTGCATACATGCGCAGCGTGATGGCCGTACATGAAGCCAATGCAACCTGAAGGTATTGTGGTGGTTCAGGACCAAGATCTGTTCCATTCATTTCATCGGCAATAATTGAATGATTGTTAATCGATACTTCCGTTTTGTATTGTTCTCTTCCGATAGTGGCGGTAGCTGTGATCATTTAAAATGCTTTATTGTGTACAAACTCTTCCTGGATATAACGCTCTCTTGGAGCCAGTTCTCTTTTCTTTAAATTTTCAGGCAAACTTTCCGCATCACCCGGATAGCCTACGGTCATCACTATTCCCACTTCAAATACTTCTGGTATGTTTAAATTCTGAATTAATTTCTGCTGATTAAATCCTGCCATTTGTCTTACTTGTAAACCCAGTTCAACCGCTTGTATAGATAAGAATGCATTTGCACCTCCCAAATCATAAAAGGCATGATCATTACTTCCTTCAAACCGGGTAAAGTGTTTACGTGCGAGAGAGACAATTAATAAAGGAGCATCTTTCGCCCAGATTTTATTGCCTTCATTCAGTGCATCGAAGATCTTATTCCACAATTGCGATTGGTCTTTCGTAGCATAGACGTATGTCCAGGGCTGCTCGTTGGTGCTCGAAGGTGCCCAACGTGTGGCTTCAAAAAGTGAATTGATTTTCTCCTGCTCTATTTTATTAGGTGAATAGCTTCGCACACTCCTCCTTTTACTGATCAGGTTGGAGATCGGATGCGCTATTGTCGATGACTTTTGCATGTTTCAAAGGTATTAGATTAAAAACAAAAAGTCCGAAAAATTGGTGCGAACCAACCTCCCGGACTTTATAATCGAATCATTAATCAGGGTGTCAGGTTGAGCTTGTCGAAACCTGCCTTCGATAAACCCAGGCTGACAGTGATCCAACAACTCTATCATTGTTCGATCAACACACCCATCTTTCCCATCTGGTAATCGCGCATGGCTTCCAGAATCTGGGTCTGGTTGTTCATCACAAACGGACCATGCTGTGCAATCTTCTCATTTAAAGGCTTCCCACTCAATAATAACACACGCGTATCTTCCAGCGCCTCTAACTCAATCCCTTCTCCGTCATTCTTGAAAAGCACTGCATGCAATCCTTCAGCCAATCCATAACCTCTTACATTCAATTTTCCGTCCAGCAAATAGATCAAAGCATGGTGATCAGCGGGAAGTGGAATAGAAACTGAACCACCTTTTGTGAATTCAATAGTAGCTGCATTCACCTCTGCGTGAGAAGGAATTGGTCCTTTCTTTCCTAGTACTTCACCCGAAAAAATTCTTGTCTTCACTTTTCCATCTTCACTGATATTTTCAGGCGCTTCACCAGCACTCAAAGGAAAGTACTGTGGTTGATCCATCTTATGCGCAGCAGGAGTATTGATCCACAATTGGATAATCTCCTGTCTTCCGCCAATCTCATGAATATCTTTTGGCGGACGTTCACTGTGAATCACTCCCATTCCTGCATTCATCCATTGCGCGCCTCCTGCATAAATCACGCTGTCATTCCCACGACTATCGCGATGATGCACGCCACCTTTAAAAATGAAAGTGACGGGCGAAAATCCACGATGAGGATGAGGTCCCACACCGGCATGATCAGGATCAATATGCTTTGGCACTTTCACATCTGCGTGATGTAATAAAAGAAACGGATCGATATTCTCCACGTTATTGGTTGGAAACGGCTGACGAATAGGCATCCCTCCCATGTCGTATTGATCCGCGTATAATAAATGAGAAACGGTTCTCGCTTTCATGACTTCAAATTAACCCACTTCCTTAGCGGGTGCTTAATTCATTGGTACTTCCATTAACAATACTTCAGCATCATTATCTGCAACGATTGAAAGTTTGTCGGTATCCCAGATTCCCAAACCATCACGCTTGTTCAGCTTTTGTCCATTGATCGATACATCGCCATCAATCGCAAAGACATAAACTCCGTTGCCTTTCTTTTTGATCTGGTAATCCGTCTTGAAATCTTTTTTCAAACTTCCAAGATGAAACCATGCATCCTGGTTGATCCAAACTCCTTCCGAGTTCTTGTTCGCAGAAACTACTTCCTGTAATTTATTTACCCGATCTTCAGGTTTGAATGTTTTTTGTTCATAACGTGGAGTAATATTCTCCACTTTAGGGAATACCCAGATCTGAAGAAAGTTCACTTTTTTGTCTTTGTTCTTATTGTATTCAGAGTGATAGATCCCTGTTCCGGCACTCATAATCTGCACATCATTTTGTCTGATCACTTCTGTATTGCCAGTGCTGTCCTTATGTTCCAGGTCGCCCAACAATGGAATGGAAATAATCTCCATGTTATCATGAGGGTGTGTTCCGAAACCTTTTCCTCCATCAACGAAGTCATCATTCAATACTCTCAACACACCGAAATTCATCCGTGATGGATCGTAATAGTGTGCAAAGCTGAAAGTGTGGTTAGTGTCGAGCCAGCCATGATTCGCATGACCACGAGTGGCTGCTTTGTGCAATACAGTATTCATAGTGTTAGTTGTTACAGTTGGTAAATGGTTAAATCCTACCTGCTCATTTAACGTTTCTTTCTTTTCAGGAGCGACTGCTTTTGCTACAGTGCCTGTAGTGATTGCCGCTGCCGCTGTTAAACTGCTTTTGAGGAATTTCTTTCTGTCCATACTCTTTATACGTAAATAATCCGAACAAAGATACATACAACAATTGTATTTACAACAATTGTTTTGATTGTAATATTATTCTACAAATATGAAACATATGCATTACTTTCACGTTTGTAGAATAACTATTCAAAACTTATGAAAGGCGTTTATCTAGGCGAATTAGAGGAATTGGTGCTTTTGACTGTAGGAATTCTCTATCCGGAAGCTTATGGAGTAGCTGTGATGGATGAAATTGAAAAGCAGGCAAGCCGCTCCTTAAATATAAGTGCAGTGCATTCTGTGCTCACCCGACTGGAAGAAAAGGGATTGCTCTCTTCAAAGATGAGTGAGCCAACGGAGGAAAGGGGTGGTCGCAAAAAGAGAATCTTTAATCTCACCGCAGCGGGCAAGAAATCGCTGGAAGATGCGCATCAGATGCGTACTCAATTATTTAATCAGATTCCCAAAGTTGCGCTCCAATTTCAGTGGGTATGAAAATCTATCCACCGAAATGGGCTGATCGGTTTCTGGAATGGTATTGCAATCCACTCTTGCTGGATGAAATCCAGGGGGATGCATATGAATTGTATTATCGCTCAGTAAAGGAAAACAAAACCAAAGCAGACCTTCATTTTGTGTGGAATGTGATTCGCTTCTTCCGCTGGAAGAACATCAAAAAGAGAAACAAGAATTCACGCTATCAACAAACTTCATTTGGTATGATCAAAAATATTCTGCTCGTTACCCTGCGCAACTTCCTTCGCCAGCCTGGTCATTCATTACTCAATATTGCAGGGCTATCAGTAAGCTTTGCCTGTGCATTTCTTATTCTACTCTGGGTTACGTTTGAATACTCCTTTGATCGTTTTCACAACGATGTAGATCAGTTGTACACAGTGGTAACCCATGTGAAAGCAAATGGCAACGTTCAAACCTATGAAGTCGCCTCTGCCGTGCTGGATGTCTCATCGGTGCCTGAAGCGGAAACATTGGTTTCTGTCTCCACAGGCACACGCTGGCCACACGTTTTATGTTTTCGCCCCGAAGCCAAAGCGAATGAATGTGTCTATCTGAACGGAGTGTATTCCAATGAAAAGCTTTTCTCTGTTTTCAGTTTCCATGTATTGGAAGGAGATCAGAATCCATTATCCCAACCCAATAATATTGCCATCTCTGAAAAAATGGCGTTACTCCTATTTAATACGAGCCACGCTGTTGGCAAGTCATTGAAAGTAGATGATCGTCATGAAGTCGTTGTATCAGCCGTTTTCAAGGACATTCCCGCTAATTCTTCACTTCAATTTGATTTTGCCATGTCCTATTCCATTCTGAAAAAGGAATGGGGAATTAATGATGAACAGTTCGCAGCCAATTTTTTCAGCATCTATCTCAAAACCAATTCAACCATTAGTACAGAACAGTTAACCGAGAAACTGAATGATGTTCGTGTGGTGACCGAAGCATATAAAGCACAAAACATCAGTTACCAGGCAATACCCTTGACGGATTGGCGTCTTAACGGCAAGTTTGAAAACGGAGAACAAACCGGTGGACGAATCGATTACGTTATTTTATTTATTATCATCGGATCATTGGTCGTGATCATGGCGGTGATCAACTTCATCAATATGACTACCGCACGTGCTACTACACGTGCTAAAGAAATCGGAATACGTAAAGTAACGGGAGCTTATCGTTCAGGAATTATTCTTCAATTCATAGGTGAATCTTTTTTAGTAGTGTCGATTGCTTTCATTCTCGCAGCACTCATTACCCAACTCGCACTTCCCTTTTTTAATTCAGTTTTGGGCGAACAAGTGAGTATCGGCATTTTGGACGGCTTAGTTCCACTTTACTTATTGGGTCTTTTAATGATTATTTCATTACTGGCCGGCATCTATCCGGCTTTCATCCTCTCGTCTTTCCAACCGGTGAATGTGCTAAAGAGTCAGTTCTCGAATCAGTTCACAGGCTCTCAACGACTAAGAAAATTTCTGCTGGTAGTTCAGCTCAGCGTTTCAATTGGGATCATTATTTTCAGTGGAGTATTGTATTTACAACTCAATTATGTCACCAAAAAGAATCTGGGCTTCGACCGAAGCAATATGATTCGTGTAGAGCCTACCGCGCGTCTCTTTAAAAATTTTGATGCGTTCAAAAACGAATTGAAGAAAAATGCTTCCATCATTTCGGTAGGAGCATCCAATACTAATCCGTTAAATACAGAAGCGTCCAACACAGGGGTAAGCTGGCAAGGCAAACCAAAAGATCTGCGTGTAAACTTTAAGACTATTGCGTGCAGCTATGAGTTCCCCGAGACGTTTGGATTAAAAATTATTGAAGGCAGAGATTTCACTGCTCAATCACATGATTCTCTCCATACAGAAGTACTGGTAACAGGAGAAGCTGTAAAAACAATGGGGCTTGAAAAACCGATTGGCGAGATTATTCAAATCGGTGAAGCCAATTGTGTGATCATTGGCGTGATTAATGATTTCCATACTGAATCATTGCATGCTTCGCGCCTACCTGTAATTCTTTACCGAACAGATTACATGCACACTTCCGCCATTTATGTGAAATACCAGGCAGGTACCACACAACAATCATTAAATGCGGTGAGCGATGCCTACAAGCAAATTGAATCTAACTTTACGATCAAGTATTGGTTTCAGGATGATACGTTCAATGAAATTTATAAAACAGAAATCACAGCATCACGCTTAGTACTGCTCTTCACAATCGTTGCTCTTGTCATTGCCTCCATTGGAATTATCGGACTGGCTACCTATAATGTTCATCGCAAAACGAAAGAAATTGGAATCCGAAGAGTATTTGGAGCTTCCGTTGGGCAAATGATGAAACTTCTGACAAATGAATTTTCTCTCATCATGCTCCTGGCCGTTCTGATCGCTACACCGCTTGCGTGGCTGGGATCAGATAAATGGCTGACCGGCTTTGCCTATCGTATTGATATGCCCTGGTGGATTTACTTGATCACCTTTGCTGGAATTGCTTTGGTAACAACCGTCATCATCTGCCTGCAAGGGTTACGAACAGTGACCACCAATCCAACCAAAGCATTACGCAACGAATAGCTTTAAAGAGTCAGCTCCCGCAGCAATGTTAATACTTCACTCGGTGAAGTAACAGAATAATGTGCCACGGAATGGCCAGAGCCAACTTTAATAGTGATGGCCTGGCTTTCCAGTGAGCGAAACATATCTTCATCTGTTTTGTCGTCACCAATGGCGAGTGTGAAGTCACTTGTATTTTCTTCCACGATCTTTTTTGCCGCTGCCCCTTTATCTACTCCTGCCACACGTACTTCAATTACTTTGTTGCCATCAATTACTTGCAGATGAACATTTCGCACGAGATGAAATAAATTATCCAGCAACTCACGTGAACGTATAAATCCTAACTCCGGATCTACGTTACGATAATGCCAGGCCAGTGTGTGATTTTTCTCTTCAATAAATGATCCGGGACTTCGTTTTGCAAATAATTCAAAGGTCGGCTTCAGAATGTTTTTCCATTCCTGATCGATGTTTTTTTCCACGACCCATTCTTCTCCAATGCGTTTGATGGAAGCACCGTGCTCAGCGACCAGATTAATCGGGACATTGCCAAACCATTTATCAAGCACATGGGCATCACGTCCGCTGATAATCGTGAGATTGGTATTCGGATCAGCACCCAATTGTGCCAGCAAATTCAACAATCGTTTATCCGGAACTGCATCTTGTGGAAGGCGGGTAAAGTTGACGAGCGTGCCATCGTAATCCAGAAGCAGGTTCCGCTTATGCGCATTCTTGTACTCCTTTACAATCTGATTGCGAACAGAAGATGTAATAAACTTTAATTCTTCTTTCGATTGTCGTTCCTTCACATCAGCAAGCTGCTGAAGAAAATCATTTACCCAACTGGTTACATTGTATTCCTTCAATCGTTTTTGCATCAATTGAAGTTTCTCGCGCTGCACTTCGGTATCCATGGTTAATGCCTGAAGAATCGCTTCCGCCAACTCGTTTTCATCGAGTGGATTAACCAGTAACGCTTCGCTCAATTCGTTTGCAGCTCCGGCCAGTTCGCTTAGGATTAAGACGCCTTGCTGGTCTGCACAGCTTGCTACAAATTCTTTGGCTACCAGGTTCATTCCGTCACGCAACGGAGTGATGAGCGCAACATCAGCTGCCTGATATAGCGCGCACAGTTCAGAGAAATTAAGATGATTATATCGATAGATGATGGGTTGCCATGAAAGCGTTGAGTGTTTTCCATTGATGCTCCCTACCTCCTCTTCAATTAATTTTCTCCGTTCATTATACTTCGAAATGATTTGCCGGGAAGGAACAACAACCAAAACGAAAATTACTTTTTCTTTCCACTCCGGATATTTTTTTAGGAACCGGTGAAAGCCTTGCAAACGATGCGTCACTCCTTTGGTATAATCAAGACGGTCAACAGAAAAAATAATCTTTTTGTCAGATAGATTAACCGAAATCTTTTCTCGCTCATCTTTCACTGCCGGCATTTCAGGAGAAGAATGGAATTTTTCATAATCTACACCAATGGGAAACAGATCTGTTTTCACAATTCGGTCTTCCATTACGATAGTGCGATACTGATGATCATATCCGAGAACCATTCGCACCGTCTTCAAAAAATGCTGAACATATTCATGTGTATGAAATCCGATCAGGTCGGCACCTAATAATCCGCGTATAATTTTCTCCTTCCACGGGCGATGAAGCAATCGAAATACTTCATACGAAGGGAAAGGAATATGAAGAAAGAATCCGATCTGCGCAGTAGGTACTTTTTCGCGAATCAATTGAGGTAACAAAAACAATTGATAGTCATGAATCCAGATGGTATCGTGCGGTTGAATGATTTTGAGTAAATGTTCAGCAAATTGCTGGTTTACTTTTTCATAGCTTTCAAATGTATCCTGATCATACACTACATAAGAAGGAAAGTAGTGAAACAGCGGCCAGAGTGTGGCATTGCAAAAACCGTTGTAATATTTATTATACGTTTTGCTGTCAATAAAAATCGGGTCGATTATAAATTGCTCTGTAGTCCTTTTTTTACTTTGAAATTTTTTCCATCTCACTTCCGGAAAATCCGCTGATCCTACCCACAATTTTTCTGTAAAGGCATTCTCGCTCGATTGCAGTTCAAAATAACTTTTTAATGCCGTAACTAATCCACCATCACTTTGAATCAACTGATGATTCCCATCTGTTTCTTTTAACTGAAAAGGCAATCGATTTGAAACCAGTATAATTCGCTTGTTCTTCTGTTCTTCCATAGATATTTACTTCTGTAAAAAATGAGGCCAGCTAGTAGATTTACGGCCACAGAAGCAATTAAAGAACAATTGTCAGACGATCTGAGTGGAATGGATTAGTATATAATTAGATGTGTTGAATGGTCTGATGAGTAAAGATTATCCTCTCAACTTATCGAGAATTCTGTTAAGCTCTTGTGCTTCAGTCTTTGAAATATTTTTTAATGTGGCAAACCATTCTGATTCTTCCTGATCGATTTTTTTCAAAACAGCTAAACCTTTCTCCGTAATAGAGATATCTACCTGCCTGCGATTGCCTTCACAGATCTCGCGCTTCACTAAATTTTTCTGTCTCAGTTTTTCAACCAGGCGTGTGCAGTTGCTGCTCTTGTCAATCATACGCGAAGTAATGTCTGCCAGCATCATTGCTTTCGGATGACTGCCACGAAGAATACGAAGTACATTAAATTGCTCCGGAGTAACTTCATGTGGTTTCAACCGCGAAGCATTTACATTCGATAACCATGAGCTGGTGAATAAAATATTCACCGCAGCTTTATCGTACTCGCTGCTGAATTTCTCCTGTTTTATATCCTGTTCGATTGACATGTTGTAAATGTATTAACTATTGTTGTAAGTACAATAGTTCCCGGTTCCTCGGAATTTCACTGATATAATAAAAGACTGACATTCAGTAGACCAATGCGTGTCTTTCGGAGATTTGTCATTAAACGTCTGATCTCAAAGCAAATACCTTTGCTATCGTCAATTGCGGGTCATGACTATCAGATTAATTCTTATCGGATTCATTTTTTTGATGTCATGTATTAGTGGATATGCTCAACGCAATAATTGTCACAAAGGGTTTTACTTTTCAATAGGCGGAGGGCCGGCCAAAGGCAACATCAATGGATATGACAATGCAGGAAATGTTTCGTTGATTTCAGGAACAAGTACAGAACTGAATTTTCAAATCGGAGCAGCTGTATTCAGCCGATGGATTGTTCACGCAATGCTGGATAGCAAACTCCTTGCTGGACCTACGATCAACAATTCAAAAATCCCTCACAACTTCTCACTTAACGAAACCATTTTTGGCGGAGGTGCCACTCATTACACACGTGGCAATTTCTTTATTACCGGAAATGCCGGCACGGGGAGTTTTTCATTCACGGATCAGAAGCATAAAGTCTCCACAAAAAACGGATTTGCTTTCCTGGTCAAGGCTGGAAAAGAATGGTGGATCGCGCGGGATTTTGCCATTGGTTTTGCCATCACTTACAATCAGACTAAATTGACGAATCCAACCTCTATCGGTATCTCAGAAAAATGGAACAGCAACCGGATCGGACTGTTGGTTCAGGCTACATTTAATTGAGAATCATACAAGCTTAAAAATGAAAAAGCCGTCATACGATGTATAACGGCTTGATTTTCAGTGGGAGCTGAGGGGTTCGAACCCCCGACCCTCTGCTTGTAAGGCAGATGCTCTGAACCAGCTGAGCTAAGCTCCCTTATTTTTAGGACTGCAAAGGTATAAGAGAAATTCAATTGAGCAAAAAAACAATCTCTTTAACATCATTTTTTTTAATCAATCCACCAGAAACGAAAAGCTCGCATCCTTGTATTCCGGCTTCTTCACCTGACTTCGCAAGTTCAGAAACGTTTCCATAGGACCACGTGTAGCAAACAAGTTGATCAGCCAGGCCGGAATGGAACCTCCCGGATTTACGTGAAGAGTAAAATCAATGTGCAGATCTTTTCCTTTGGGAGTGACGGTCCAGTTACTCACGGTATGCATAATCCGAACCACACCATCCTGCTCGCTTAAATACTTGGGAAGGTTCTCTCCGCCTACGGTCATCTTCTTCGTCACGCTATCCTGATCCACTTTCACCCGCACAATGAAGTCACGGTTACTCACCGGCCACGGCACTTCAATTTCAGAATGGTAGATGAATTCGTTCTGCGAAATAACCTTTTTCACTCTGCAAAATTTAGTGGCATATACCCACTCATCGCTGGCTGGAATATCCAGGATCACCGCGGCCAATTGTGAAAGTGTAGCATCTTCAAGAGTACTCTCAACCCGGATCGCTTTGATATCAGAATTTTTAACCGGTCGCGTATATACCTTTATGCCATCCTCTTCACTCTTAAGCTCCCAGGCCTGAGCCCACGCCTGAGAGGATCCAAACAATAGAACAATCAGCCAATATTTACCCACTATTTTATAATCGAGGTTCAAACCCATAGTCGCTAAATTAAAGTGTTTATTGTTCAGCCCAACTCCCGATTCGGCTGAACGGTCGCAAAGAAATGCAATATTCCGCCCTGCATGGTTTGATTTTTGTCTGTTATCTTTGTCGAACCCATTTTTTAAACTTTGAAAATCTTCAGACGGGTATTATTCTACGTACTGCTTACGGTGCTGACGCTTGTTGTCAGCCTGACGGTTTCCGTGTATTTGTTTAAGGATCGCATCATCCAGCAGTTTCTGAGGGAGGCCAATAAACAGATCAACACCCCTGTTAAGATTGGCAAAATCGAAGTTTCTACCTGGGCGGATTTCCCCAACCTGGCCATTGTGTTGCACGAGGTGTATGTGGAGGACAGCCATCAGGGAATCTATCCGTTGCTTACTGCAAAAAAGGTCTCGTTCTCACTAAACACACTGGAAGTCTGGCAAGGCAATTATTCCATCCGGGGCCTTGAGATTGAAGACAGCGAAACCAATCTGAAGATCAGTTCCGAAGGCAAGAGCAATTACGTCATTGCCAAGGAAGGTACTGGCGGAAGCGGAGCCATTCAGTTTGACTTAAAAAATGTTAAGCTAAAAAACACCAAAGTCAGCTACTTCGATCAGCAGATCCACCAGCACCATATCTTTAATAGTGACAGGCTCACTGCTTCTATTAAAGCCGAAAACAACATCTATCACATAGAAGCAGACGGAGATATTACCACGGAACAAATCGGAATTCGCGAGAAGATTTTCCTTAAGAATAAAAAATTCGATGCTAAGGCGATTGTTGATTATGATGATGCCGGCAAAAATGTGATCATCAAACCTTCTATGCTTACGATCAATAAATCTTCTTTTGGTGTAGAAGGAACGTATGCATTTAAAAATAAGAATGAAATTAATCTCACTACCGAAGGGAAAGACACAGATATTCAAACCATCTTAAATCTCTTTCCTCAGGACATTACTGATAAAGTAAAAGCCTACAAAAGTGATGGAGATATTTTCTTTAAGCTTTCGCTGAAAGGCGAGATCAGTGCGCGTAAGTCACCATTCATATCGGTAAGTTTTGGTTGCAAGGATGCCACCATCTATCATCCGGAATACAAATCGCGAATCACTCATGCTAACCTTGAAGGATCTTTTGCCAGCACCTCTGTTACTGATTTTGACAATGCAGAACTTTTCCTGAGAAACATTACTGGTGATCTGAACGGCAAAGCCTTTGAAGCAAATCTCTCTATCCAGAATTTTGAGAATCCCTTTGTTGATTTCAACTTCAAGGGAGATGTGGATGCATCTTCTATCCGAAGTTTTTACCCGCTTCCGGAATTCAACAGCCTGGAAGGAGAGGTTAAGGCTGACATTGCTCTTGCAGGAGAGATCGGTCTGTTGAAAAAGAAATCAACCGCGCAAAAAGTAAAAACGAACGGAACCATCGAACTGAAAAACATCAGCTTCTCATACGGTAAAAAAGAAATTCCTTTTCAAAATCTGAATGGTTCACTCCAGTTTACCAATAATGACCTTGCCTTGAGCGGAGTAAGTGGGCAATTCGGAAGAAGCGATTTTCTCTTAAATGGATTTTTTAAAAATATTGTTACCTGGCTTTTATTTGAAAATCAACAGATCGGAATTGAAACCGATCTGAAATCAGATTTCCTCGATCTCGATCAGTTATTTGATATCGGTTTCGGGGAATCCTCCTCCGATGGATATCGTTTCACCATCTCTCCCAACCTGCATTTAAATTTCAATTGCGATGTGAAAGCAATGAAATACAAACGTTTCGCTCCCCGAAAAGTAAAGGGTGACCTTCTGATTAAAAACCAGATGGCCGTATCCCGTAATATCACCTTCGATGCAATGGGTGGAGCTATTTCTCTTAACGGAATTGTAGATGCGCAGAAAAACAATATCGTGGATGTGGTTAGTTCATTCAAGCTGAATGGCGTTCACATCGATAGCGCCTTTTATGTATTCGAGAATTTCAAGCAAACATTCATCGAAGACAAACATCTGAAGGGTCAGACTTTTGCGGATGTAAGCATGGAGATGACCTTCAATGAAAAACTTCAACTCTATCAGGAAACGTTGATTACAGATATTGGAGTGACCATCAAAAACGGAGAACTCAACAACTTTGAGCCCATGAAAAAACTCAACCGTTATCTTGACGAAGAAGGATTGAGCAAACTCCGTTTTGCTGATTTAAAAAATGACATTCATATCGAAAACAAAACGATCTACATTCCTCAGATGGAAATCAAAAACAACCTGACTACGATCCAACTCAGCGGTACGCACACCTTCGATCAGCGAATTGATTATCGTTTAATCGCTCCGCTACGAAATAAAAAGAAGATCGATCCGGACGAAGCGTTTGGTGCGATTGAAGAAAACGACAGAGGTCAGATGAAAATCTTTCTGAAGATCATCGGCACCACAGACAAATACGACATCAGTCTTGATAAACAGGCGGTGAAGAAAAACATCAGCACCAACATGAAAAAGGAAGTTCAGGAATTGAAAGATGCCTTTAAACTGAAAGGCAAGAAGAAAAAGAAAGAACTCGAATTAGAGAAAGACGATTACTTCGATTGGGAGAATAATCAGTGATTCACATATCAAAAATCCCTTAAAAAAATCTGTCATTCCGGCCTTTGAGCCGGAATCCCCGCTCAGTAGCATATCAACTGGATCGCGTATCAGAGTCCGCGATGACAATAGGATTTTTGATAGAACTCAATACCTCGTCAGGCTCTCTTTTCGCAACGCACATTTCACCATCAGCGAATCCTGCTTCCTAGATTTAAACTATCCGTTGACAGCCTTTCATACTTCCATTTTACAGGAGCAGTATTCCATTCGTTTCGTGCATTGGTGTAATTAATTGTAAGCAGATTTCCAGTTGAGTCAACAGAGAACCTAAACCGATCGCGGATTAAATCACTTCGGAGTACTCCATTGTATCCATCAAAAAAGATCCGGTTCACAAAAAGAGAATCTGCTGCATTCTTGCTTTGCCATTGATTGTCTTTCCATTCGGAAACAAAGGCAGTTTTCCAGGCACCTTGCACAGGAGTTTGTGCCACATGTGATTGCGCGCGATAATACGAGATATTCTTTGCATCATCGACAGCGGCCCAGATCACATAGGCCAGCGCACCATAGTTAATTATGCGTGCTGTAATTTTAACCACCGTGGGTTTTCAATTAAATAATCTACACGAGGACCTGTGATTCTGTTGGTGAAAAAGAAATTCCAGAGGCGTCCGGTTTCCTGCAACATAATGTAGAGCGACAGGCCGGTATAAATTCCTGAATTCAATTTCACACACACATCGAAGAAGATGTTGATAAGAAAAACATTCAACATTACCGTGAATGCGAGAATCGCACCAATCAATGTGGTTCTTTTAAACAGCAGAAGAATCCCCGGAATTACTTCGCCCCATCCCAAAAATTCCTGGTAGCCTCGCGAATAACCAAAGAATGCCCAGGCCACACGCATGGGGGAAAGTTCAATGAATCTCGCATCCATGTTCGCAGCCATGTGCGGAAATTGCGAATCAAAAACTTTCGCAAAACCATAGTTCAGCAAAGTGAGTGCAAGGAAGTATCGAATGGCAGTAAGAAAAAATGTTTGCGCAATGAATGCATTGGAAATGCGTGGATAAAAGAAGAGAAAAATCAGAGCCAGAAGTCCCCCTATTCCGATCCCCTGAAACAGCACATTAAAGTTTTGCGGATAATCACCGCATCCTCCGGGAGATTTTTGAAAGTACACACTCAGTGCTGCACCAGTAAGCGCAAACGAAAAGAATGTATTCCAGAAAAAGACGGAAGACAACGAAGGGCGGGGAGAATACATCGGGTTAGATTTGTTGGAAGATAACCAGAAGAACCCTCCCGCAAAAGGGTTTCAATACGCTATGTAAGCTTTACAATGATTTTGCTCTATTCCAATATTCATCCATCTCAGCCAAAGTCATCTCGCCCATCTTCTTTCCGTCTTTTGCCGATTCCGTTTCGAGATATTGAAACCGTTTAATGAATTTTTTATTGGTGCGCTCCAGTGCTTCTTCCGGATCGATGTCGATGAAGCGGGCATAATTCACCAGGGAAAAAAGCAGATCACCAAATTCAGCCATCGCCTTTTCTTTGTCAATCGCTTCATTCTTTTCCGTATTGAACTCTGCCTTGAACTCCTGCATTTCTTCTTCTACTTTCTGCCACACTTGCTCTTTCTTCTCCCAATCAAAGCCAACACCTTTCGCTTTGTCTTGCACGCGCATGGCTTTTACCAGGGCGGGTAAGGTTTTAGGTACACCACCCAGCACCGATTTATTACCCGATTTCAGTTTGATTTTCTCCCAGTTCGACTTCACCACCTCATCCGTCTCTGCTTTCACGTCACCATACACGTGTGGATGGCGCTCAATCAGTTTGTCGCAAATCGAATTCAGCACATCAGCCATGTCAAATTCCTTTTGCTCCGAAGCAATCCGAGCATAGAACACATTATGAAGCATCAGATCACCCAACTCCTTCTTCACTTCCTGAATGTCTCCGTCCAGAATGGCATCTGAAAGTTCATATGTCTCTTCGATTGTGAGATGACGCAAACTTTCCAATGTCTGCTTCTTATCCCAGGGACAATTCTCTCTTAATTCATCCATTACGGTAAGCAGGCGGTCGAAGGCTTTTAATTTGGCTTCGCGATTTAAATCGGGTGCTGAAATCGGTTTTTTCATGATGTACAAACTTAACAAGTACAAAGTCTGTTATGGACAGAATTAAAATAAAATTCCTATCGATTTTATAGGGTGTTCTCTTTTGAGAATCCCTTATTAAACTCATCGTTATTTACTCTGTTTACTGGCGTTCAAACCTTATTTTTGCAATTCGTTAACAACCCTTATTTCTGTGACTTTAATTAAATCGATTTCTGGTATTCGCGGTACGATCGGAGGAGCTCCTGGTACTAACCTCACGCCCCTTGATACAGTAAAATTTGCGGCTGCTTTTGGCACCTGGGTGAAAGCCCGCAATGGAAAGAAAGTAATCATTGGCCGCGATGCTCGCATTTCCGGTGCAATGGTGAACAATCTTGTGATCTCAACCTTACAGGGATTGGGCTTGGATGTGGTGGACCTTGGATTGTCAACTACACCCACGGTTGAATTAGCTGTTCCTTTAGAAAAAGCAGGAGGTGGGATTATCCTTACAGCAAGTCATAATCCAGCGCAATGGAATGCCCTTAAACTTCTGAACGAAAAAGGAGAATTCATCTCCGCTGCTGATGGAGCTGAAGTTTTAAAACTTGCCGAAAAAGAAAATTTTGATTTCGCTCCGGTTGAAAAGCTGGGTAAGCTTACAACCAATGATCAGTACATCAAAAAACATATTGATCTGATCCTGAAACATAAGCTGGTCGATGTAAAGGCAATTAAGAATGCAAAATTCAAAATTGCGGTGGATGCAGTTAACTCTACCGGAGGCATCGCTGTGCCTCAGCTATTGAAAGCATTGGGTGTAAAGAAAGTGATTGGCTTGTACTGCGAGCCAACCGGAAAATTTCCCCATAATCCGGAACCATTGCCCGAGCATTTAAAAGCGATCATCAAAGTGGTAAAGAAAGAAAAATGCCACCTCGGTATTGTGGTTGATCCGGATGTGGATCGACTGGCACTTATCCAGGAAGATGGAAAAGCATTTGGCGAAGAGTACACGCTCGTGGCCGTTGCTGATTATATTTTGAAAAGAAGAAAAGGGAACACGGTTTCAAATCTTTCTTCTACACGCGCACTTCGCGATGTAACTGAGAATGCTGGCGGAGTTTATACTGCTGCTTCAGTAGGTGAAGTAAACGTGGTGAATACGATGAAAGAAACCAAAGCGGTAATTGGTGGTGAAGGCAATGGAGGAATCATCGTTCCCGATTTTCATTACGGTCGCGATGGATTGATTGGAATTGCTTTATTCCTTTCTCATCTCGCGAGATCAAAGAAAAAAGCTTCTGAACTGAGAGCCTCTTATCCTGCTTATTTCATTTCAAAGAATAAAATTGAGCTTACTCCCCAGATTGACGTAGATAAAGTACTGGAAGCCGTACGCGAAAAATACATCTCAGAAAAAATCAACACAATCGATGGCGTGAAAATAGATTTCGAGTCAGAGAAAGAGTGGGTTCACCTGAGAAAATCCAATACGGAGCCTATTATTCGCATTTATGCCGAATCGCAGAATGAAAAGAAGGCGGATGCATTAGCACAGCGCATTATTGCTGCCATTCAGGAAATTATAAAATAGTAAATTGTAATCGGTTAGAATATTAATTGAGATGAAAGTATATCTTGACAATGCCGCTACTACTCCACTCGATCCTGAAGTGTTCGAAGTGATGAAGCCTTACCTGCTGGAAGATTTTGGAAATCCATCTTCGCAGCATTCGCATGGCCGAAAAGTAAGGGCAGCCATAGAATCTTCACGCAAGAAGATCGCGGAGTTGTTGAATTGCACTCCTGGTGAAATCATTTTCACATCAGGTGGCACAGAAGCGGATAATACTTTAATCATCAACGGAATAAATACATATGGTATCAAGCATGCCATCTCTACTCCGATTGAACACCACGCGGTAACCCACACGCTTGAAATCTTAGAGAAGCAAGGACTTATTGAATTGCATCATGTAAAACTGGACGAGAAAGGGCATGTGGACTATACTGATCTCGAAAATCTATTGAAGCAATATCCAAATGCGCTCATCTCATTGATGCATGCCAACAATGAAGTAGGGAATCTGCTGGACATTCAACGTGTGGGTGAATTAGCTAAGCATTACAAATCATTCTTTCATAGCGACACCGTTCAGACCATGGGGCATTACAAGCACGACATGAAAAATCTTCATGTGTGTGGGCTGACTGCGGGTGGTCATAAATTCCACGGACCGAAAGGAGTAGGATTTATGTATATCCGTAAGGATCGTAAGATCGGGCAGTTCATTCACGGAGGTGCACAAGAGAGGAATATGCGTGGTGGTACTGAAAATACGTATGGCATCATCGGTTTAGCTAAAGCTTTAGAGATTGCTTATCGCGATATGGCAGCGCACGAGCATCACATCAAAGAATTGAAATCACGGATGATTGATCGTTTGAGAGAAGCTATTCCAGGAGTTTTATTCAATGGCGATTCAGATAATCTTGATAGAAGTCTATACACGGTTCTAAGCGTAAGCTTGCCTGAGTCAGAAGAGAACAGCATGTTGCTTTTCAATCTGGATCTTCAGGGCATCTCTGCTTCCGGTGGAAGTGCCTGTAGTAGCGGGGCAAGCACAGGCTCGCATGTACTAGGCGCATTGTATCCGGAATCCAACCGTGGGGCTGTTCGTTTTTCTTTCAGCAAATACAATACGAAAGAACATATTGACTTTGCTGTGGATAAACTGGCAGAGATCCTGGGTGTGAGTAAGCTGGTGAAAGCATAAATGAATGTCTCCTTCATTGGTTCGGGGAATTTAGCCTGGCATCTCGCTCCGGCTCTCGATAATGTAGGATATGTAGTCAAAGAAGTTTATAGTCGTAATCCGAAACATGCAGAAGCATTGACCGAACGTCTGTATCAGGCAGAAGTAAAAGCTTCGTTGGATTTCTCCACCAGTCCCTCTTCTATCTTTATTATAGCGACAAGCGATGATGTTATTGAAGGAATAGCACAGGAAATCATCTTACCTGAAGACGCTTTCTTAATTCACACTTCGGGAAGCCAGCCATTGAGTGTTTTACAATTTGCTGCCACACTAAATACAGGTGTACTTTATCCATTACAGACATTCACAAAAAACAAAAAGATTGACTTTAAAGACATTCCGTTATTCATCGAAAATAATAATGAAGAAACAGGGGTTATTCTTAATGCTCTCGCTAAAACTATCAGTGGGAAAGTAAAGAATATAAAATCAGAAGAACGCAAAGCACTTCACGTGGCGGCCGTATTTGCTTCCAATTTTTCCAATCACATGATCACATTATCTAAGCAGATCATGGAAGACAATGGATTGAATTTCGATTTACTGAAGCCCCTGATCAGTGAAACAATGAACAAAAGTTTATCGGCTGGTCCGGAGCAAACACAAACAGGTCCTGCAAAAAGAGGTGATCTCGAAATACTTGACCGTCATATGGAGTTCCTGCAAGAGGACGAAAACTTATCGGAGATTTACAAACTGATGAGTCAAAGTATTATTGATAAATACCAGGGGTAATTCCTCATCATTCAATTCTGCCGTCTTTCTTATTCTTTCAACCGATTGAGAGACTTGTCTCGCATTGAAAATTCTTACCTTTAATTTTCACAAAAAGTTAAATCCATGCGAAATAAAATTATCTTCTTTCTGAGCGTCATCACAGTAGGTGCCTACGCACAGGCTCAGCCACGCGAATCCCTTGATCCTAAAGTTTCTGAGGTCTGGGACCTCAAACCAAAAAAAATTACAGCTACTCCCACCTTCACGGAAGCACCTTCTGATGCAATTGTTCTTTTCTCCGGAAAAGACTTAAGTGAGTGGACAACTTTAGGTGGAGCACCTGCCGCATGGGATGTGAAAGACGGAGCATTCTCGGTAGCAAAAGGGAAGGGCGACATTAAAACCAAAAAGACTTTTGGCGATATTCAGCTTCACATTGAATGGCGCTCACCCTCTGAAATTGTTGGCGAAGGACAAGGTCGTGGCAATAGCGGGATCTTTTTACAGGAGCGCTATGAATTACAAGTACTTGATAGCTATGAAAGTGTAACTTATTCTAACGGACAGGCAGGAGCTATTTATAAACAATCTATCCCACTGGTGAATGCTACACGCAAGCCGGGAGAATGGCAAGCCTATGATGTGATTTATACCGCGCCAAAGTTTAGCGATAACGGAAGGGTAATTACTCCGGCAACAATTACTGTAATCCATAATGGAGCTTTGGTTCAAAACCATACTACAATATGGGGACCTACCGAATACAAAGGATTGCCCGTGTATATTTCACATGGCAAAGCATCGTTAAAACTACAGGATCACGGCAATCCGGTAAGTTTTAGAAATATCTGGATCAGAGAATTGTGATTCTTAAATTGTTCATCAATAAAAAAAGTCAGGCTCACCACCTGACTTTTTTTTTGCAATTAATGAATTCAATTATGGGTTATCTGTAGTTACTTCACCACGGATACTCAACTGAATAAATCCGTTCTCAATGTTTGAAGTTACGGTAACTGATTTAGTGAATGCACCAGGTGCTGCAGCGTTGTATGTTGCCTTGATAAAGCCAGTACCGCCTGGAGGAATAGGATCTTTTGTCCAGTCAGGAGTAGTACAACCACAAGATGCCTGAACATTTGTGATGATCATTGGAACTTTACCCTTGTTAGTGAATTTGAATTCATGGGTCGCAGGAACACCTTGCTTAATTTTTCCAAAGTCGAAGTTTTGGCTATCAAATGCAGCAATTGCCACATCTGCTTTAGGCTCTGTTTTAGCAGCCGCAACCTGGCTAAAGCCAGCCTTAGCGCACACTGCAAACGCCAGTAAAAAGAGTAGTTTTTTCATTTTCTGTTGAATTTAATGTAAAGTTATTGGTTTCTCTTGTGGATACAAACGTGGTACAAAAATCGGCCCATTGCTGTTAACGACCTTTTAAAAAATGTTAATGTGTTGTTAATCATCGGCCAGGCGGTGTAAATACTCGTTACCTTTACAAGGTGAGCAGGTCAACCCTTAGAATTGTCATTATTCTGGCAGCCTTCAGTATTGCCGGAATCACGTTTACCCAGATTTACTGGGTAAGAAAGGCCTTGGATATCCGCGAAAATCAGTTTTACCGCGATGTAAGCGCTTCCCTTAGAAATGTTGCTCAGAAGATTTTTGAGATCAACAATACTCCTTCTCCATCCAACAATCCGGTAGAACAAATCTCCAGCAACTATTTTGCTGTCACCATAAATGGACCGATTGATGCAAATCTTTTGGAGTTTCTGATCACGACAGAATTTGAAAAAAGAAATGTCAAGGCCGATTTTGAATATGGGATTTACAATTGTGCCGAACAATGCATGGAGGGTAGAAATTACAGCGCGCTCAAGAAGGTAAAATCTGTAGCAAACTCCTCTTTCCCAGTCACTCCTCCCACCAAGCTAAGGAATGATGGATATTATTTCGCGGTACATTTTCCAAGCGTTGAAGCAAACCTGATTAGTCAAATGGGTATTTGGGGATTCTCTTCTGCAGTATTGATGATTGTGATTTTCTTTTTTGTATACACACTCTTTGTCATCTTGAAGCAGCGCAGGTTATCAGAGATCCAAAAAGATTTTATTAATAACATGACGCATGAGTTCAAAACTCCGATCTCGACTATCGCTATTTCGACCGAAGTACTGAAAGATCCTTCCATTGTCCACACCCCGGAGCGTCTATTGAATTATGCCACGATCATTCAGAACGAAAACCAGCGACTGAAGCAACAGGTGGAACGCGTGTTGCAAATGGCGAGATTGGAAAAAGAAGACATCGGACTGAAAAAAGAAGAGGTCGATGTGCATGAACTGATCAGTGATGCAGTTAAAAATATTTCACTTGCGCTTCAGGCAAAGGCAGGTAAAATTGATATGGAGCTCAACGCTACTCAAAGCATTTTGTCTGTGGATAAGCTTCACTTTACAAATGTATTTTATAATCTGCTAGATAATGCTATTAAATACAATCAACGTGAACCACACATTATCATTCGTACTGCTACAGAAGATAATCACCTGGTGATTTCTGTTACTGACAATGGAATTGGGATACGTCCGGAAGATCACAGAAAAGTTTTTCATAAATTC
This sequence comes from Cyclobacteriaceae bacterium, assembly GCA_044228905.1. Taxonomy (GTDB): domain Bacteria; phylum Bacteroidota; class Bacteroidia; order Cytophagales; family Cyclobacteriaceae; genus ELB16-189. Next base: position 21,533 of record JBGATZ010000019.1, read on the forward strand.
TATCGGGTATCAACCGGGAATATTCACGATGTCAAAGGCTTTGGAATCGGCCTTAACTATGTAAAACTCATGGTTGAGCAGCACAAGGGAAAATTGAATCTTGAAAGTGCTCTGAACCAGGGAAGCACCTTTACCATCGGAATTCCGTATACTATCTAACGACCAATCATATGCTTATGTCAAAACGAATATTACTTGTTGAGGATGACCCGAGCTTAGGCTTTGTAATCAAGGATAATCTGGGCATGAAAGGATATGATGTTACTCTTTGCGCAGACGGTGATGAGGGGCATCGAACTTTTCAACAGTACCCGTTTGACTTATGCATTTTTGATGTGATGATGCCTAAAAAAGATGGATTCTCACTGGCACAAACTGTAAGAGAAAAAAATCAGCAGGTTCCTATTCTTTTTGTCACGGCCAAATCAATGCTGGAAGATAAGATTGCCGGCTTTACCGCAGGCGGAGATGACTACATCGTCAAACCGTTTAGTATGGAAGAGCTTTGCCTTCGTATTGAGGTTTTCCTGAGACGATCAAACGGAACCAGCACAACCGACCAGACTTTTCAACTAGGACAATTTAGTTTCGATAGTCACA
>JBGATZ010000518.1:0-2650 GCA_044228905.1 Cyclobacteriaceae bacterium
GATATTAGTCGCAAGGACATTATTGATGCTGCGAAGCGAAGTGACATTGCCTTGTGCTTTGAAACCGGAACAGGCTTTAACTACGGAACTGTAGCACGCAGAGGGAGCAGCAACTGGAAACTGAAAGTGACCGGAAAGCAATCACATTCCTCGGGAATCTTTTCTGCGAACACAGGAGCAGGTGCCATCTATGAAACCTCACGCATTCTTAATCGCTTTTATACTGAACTTCAAGAAGAGTTCCTGACTTACAATCCGGGAAATATTCTGGGAGGCACTGAAGTAACGATTGACTCCACAGGTACTGAAGGAACCGCCTCTGGAAAAACAAATATTGTTTCCAATATCACATTCGTGAATGGCGACTTGCGTTTTATCTCTGAAGAGCAGAAAAACAAAACACGCGAAAAGATGAGAGCAATAGTCAGAGAAAATCTTGCAAAAACTTCTGCAGAAATCACATTCGATGATGGTTATCCTTCCATGCCTCCTACTCCCGGCAACATGGCAGTATTGAACGAGTTGAGCAAAGTGAGTGTAGATCTTGGCAAAGGCGAAGTAAAACCATACAATCCCGGACTGCGAGGTGCTGGTGACATTTCTTTCGTAGCTCAATATCTTGATTGTTTAGATGGATTGGGTGTGCAAGGTGGTGGCGCACATGCTCCGCAGGAGTTCATTAATCTGAATTCACTACAAGACATTGAGAAACGAGTGGCGGTGTTGATTCATCGATTGTCAACTAACCCAAAGCTGGAGACGAAGGCGAAGCAATAGGTTCACGCAAAGGCACAGAACCATTTTTTTGCCACAAAGACACGAAGACACGAATTCTTTCTTCGAAAGATATACTTAGTACCTTTGTGACTTAGTTGCTAACCTGAATTATTTTTCAATTGAAGCAACCACCTTCCCTATAAACTCAGGAAAGGCTGAGTTGTCGATCCATCTCACCACAATCACCAGATCATGTTCCGGATCGCAATACACTACATTCGCGCCATTACCTAAATGATAGAATGATGAAGCTGGTGCATCTGGTATTAATTTCTTATCTGTATTCAAAAACCAGTTCATAAAACCATAAGTCGGTTGAGCGGGTGTAGGAGTCAACGCCATCTTTACCCAGTTCTCTGAAAGCAATTGTTTATCCTTCCATCTTCCTTTTTTCAGTGTGAGATAGCCAAAGCGCGCCATGTCTCTCGCATTAATAATCATTCCCCCACCCCAATGACCGCCACCACTTACGGACTGCATAATCTGTCCATCGATTACTACATAGGAGTTCTCATAACCATACCATCTCCATGTATTTGATGCATTGATCGGATCCATGATATTTTCTTTCAATACTTGTGGCAATGGTTTTCTCCAGACTGACAGTCCTGCTAAAGCCAATACGTTTACACGGACATCGTTATATTCATACGCCTTACCGGGCTCGATACGTTCACGTGTGATCCACTCTTCCGGTTTGCCTGAAGTACGATCAGCCCATTCAGGCTTTCCCCATAGCACACCTTCCCAGTCACTTACCTGACGAAGCAGATGGTCCCACGTGATCTTGCGATTATGCTTCGTTTCGAATGGAGTGATCCAGACTGAATGTCCAAGCTGATTGGATTTATCAGGTTGAATAATCGGGTTGTACGGAAGAACTGGCGGCACGTATTTCCATACTGTATCATTTACACTTCCAATCAATCCCCGATCAACAGCCAGTCCTATGGTTGCTGAAAGAAAACTCTTCGTGACGCTGTGAGTCATATCGACTCTCAAAGGCTCTCCCCACTCAGCCACGATGTATCCGTTTTTGATAACAACACCAGTCAGATCACCACGTTCTTTAAATGGACCAATGCCATAGCCGTATGGTTCTTTCGCACCAAAGCTCTGATAATGCGACAGCTCCATATCACGGGTGTTCTTTATTTCATGACTTACAGAAAATGCAATCGCTTCTTTCAGTTTGTCGGCATTCATTCCTGCTTCAGCAGGCGTCTTCTTCTGCCACTCTTTGTCTGGATAATAGACTTCAGCAGTTTTTTTTTGCTTTTGAGAATAAACAGAGAACGATAAAATGGTAAATATTAAAATGACAGCTGACTTCATGGTACGTGATTAGGAGTTCAAAGATAACGCTGCTCTCCTATCAATTAAAACCATTCATACCCTACTTCACTTCTCTACTGTAATAATCACACGCTGATAACGCGTAAGTGCAGGTAAACCATTATCCGTTGCTTCAAGAATAATATGAATGGTTTGGCCAGGCAATGCATCTGCTGGCACCACAACTTCTGTAGTCGTTGATGTTGAATTTGTAATCACTAAATCGCCCGCATAACTTCCGATTTTAAACTGCCACCACTTGATGGATAGGGTATTACCATCCGGATCGGATACAATCCCCTGAAGACTGATCTTTTTGCCAGGTTGGGCTTTAATATTAGCTGGTCCTTTCAAGCGTACTTCCGGTTCATGATTTGCATCTTTAAATTGAGATGTAACCGACCACTTCATACGAGTAGCAAAATCAACCTGAGCTGCAGGCCAGAAATTGGGAAAGGAAGTATCTTTTTGTGAGGGATCTGGAAATCCAAAGTTAGCTCCCGGAGCAACCTGCTTTCCGCCCCATCCGCCATATGAA
>JBGATZ010000519.1:0-1291 GCA_044228905.1 Cyclobacteriaceae bacterium
GAATCAAAAACATATAAGTGTTTTTCTCTTCTTCCTGAATTCACTTGAGGAAACCTGATCATACGACTATCTGTAAGCTTACCGGGCAAGGTACGCACTATGGCTTTCTTACTCAATGATACAAACGCTTCTATCTGCGGATGTAATCTTCAACTTTATACTTCATCCCAGATCAGATCTTATTGTTCAAGTAATCTTGTATGACCGAATCACTACAGTGTTATCACTCCGCCCTCAAAGATTTTATAGGGTTCGACTGAGCAGCTTTCAATGCCTGAGTTGAAACAATCACCAACGCAAACAACATAGACGCCAGCCCGGTCACCGGAAATACCCACCAGGGTATTTCGATGCGATACGGGTAACGTTGAAGGAAGGTATCCAGCAGCCACCATGCGAGAGGAGCTGAAAGAACAAATGCAATGATTACTAATTTTGAAAAATCGCGGGCCATGAGTGTCACTAATCCCGAAACGGAAGCCCCCAATACCTTCCTTATGCCGATTTCTTTTGTACGTTGTTCAGCTGTGAATGCCGCCAATCCAAAGAGTCCCAACCCCGTAATGACCATAGCCAGGATTGCGAATAATTGTGCAAGGCTGCTGGTCATTTCAATAGCCGAGAATTTTCTTGCAAATTCTACGTCAGCAAATTCATACTGAAATGGGTACGCTGGATTATATCGTTTAAATACTTCTTCTACCTTTTTCAGCGTCCCCGGAAGATTAGTATTTTTTTCCAGCCGGATACTTACCGCCGTGATCCATTTTGGATTATAGAAAGCAAACATGGGTCCTACTGGAGCATAGGGAGATCCCATTAAGGTATTATCCACTACTCCAACGAGAGTACGTTTTGTACCCCACAGATCCAGTTGAGTTCCAATCGGATCTTTCAGATTCATTACATCCAATGCAGCTTTATTGATGAGGATTGCTGAGGTATCGCTAATGACCTCTTTTGAAAAGTCTCGTCCCATAAGAACTTTTATTCCTATGGTTTTGGTGTAATCGTAATCTGCTGCTATGGTTGCAAACAATACGTGATGGTCTTCCGGTTTACCCGGCCATCCCAAGAAGTTATTGGATTCAATCTGAGTGACCCGGCTATTGGAGCGAGTGACTGCCGTAACCGCTCCTGTCTTCAATAGTTCTTCCTTGATCACTTCGTAGTTTCTCCCCAACTCTCCATTGTATTTAATACTGATCAGGTTTTCCTGTTGATATCACAGGTCACGGTTTTTCACCAGTTGTATTTGTTCGTAGATCACTATTGTGACAAATAAGAGCAG
>JBGATZ010000519.1:1303-2649 GCA_044228905.1 Cyclobacteriaceae bacterium
TGAGCAGGATGGAGAAGCCAAACTGCAATGTTACTAATATCTTGCGTGGTGTACTGGCATTTTTCCCAACCTTCACTTTCCCTTTAAGCACCTTTACGGGTTGAAATGAAGATAGGTAAAAAGCAGGGTAACTTCCCGAGGCCACTCCTGTGAAGAGCGCCAATGAACCTGCCAAGAGCCAGAATTGCATGGACTGATAGTTGATGGCGAGTTGTTTATTGACCAGGTGATTATATAATGGTAAAGCGAGTTCGGTGAGTAAAATAGCAATGGCTAGTGCAAAGAATGAAATCAGCAGTGATTCACCGATGAACTGCAAAATAATTTCCCTGCGTTGCGATCCCACACTTTTTCGAATTCCCACTTCACGTGCTCTTCGTTCGGAGCGGGCAGTGGAAAGATTCATAAAGTTAATGCATGCGATGATCAATATAAGTGCCGCGATGACTGTAAACATCTGAACGTACTCGATTAATCCACCTGCCTCCTGCCCATTTTTAAAATCTGAATGTAATCTCCATCGCAGAAGCGGATGCAGGAAGAAATCTCTCTTAAAATCTGTTTGTCCTTTACGGGTCAACAGGTCTTTAATTTTGGATTCAACCTGTTGTTCGTGACCTGCGTCTGATAATTCAACAAAAGTCTGGAAGGAGTAATTTCCCCAGTTGTTTTTATTTACCCCTACCCATGGAAGTGTTTCGTATAATTTCCATGTCATGAGGAAATCAAAATCAAAACTTGAATTGTTCGGCACATTTTTAAGTATGCCCGTTACCTTCAATTCATGCTTATCATCTATCCGTATGATCTGATTCAATGGATCTCCGGTACCAAATAAAGCTTTTGCTGTTGATTCCGTCAATACAACGCTATTGGGTTCGGTCAGAACATCGGCTGCGTCACCAAATAGCAATGGGTATTCGAACATATTTAAAAACTTTTCACCTACGAAGTATCCACGCTTGGTGATGCGTGTGTCCCCTGCGGTGATCAAGTGATCACTCCCCCAATCGGCTGATGTCGTATTGACGATATAGCTACTCTCTGATTTCAACTCTTCGGCTGCAGGCATTGGAACTCCCTGTATGGAATTGATTTTACCATCAAAGTGTCCATTAACCCAGACCTGATAAAGGCGATCTGCCTTTGGAAAGAATCGGTTGTATGAAAGTTCATCAAAGACCCATAGCATGATCAGCAAGCTGCATGTGGTCCCGATGGCCAGCCCACCCACATTGATAAAAGAATAAGTTCTGTTTCGGAGCAGATTGCGAAGCGTAACCAGCAGATAGTTTTTTATCATGACTGACAATTGTTTGTAGTAGTGATCGATTTAACTAATGAGG
>JBGATZ010000020.1:0-24141 GCA_044228905.1 Cyclobacteriaceae bacterium
TGCGCATTGATAAATTTTTAATGGATCGTCTTCCTAATGTTACACGCACCAAAATTCAGGATGGCATTCACGATGGGTTTGTTAAAGTCAACGACAAAAACATCAAACCCAATTACAAAATTCATCCACACGATGTAGTGGTGGTTGCATTACCCGAGCCTCCTCGTGATACAGACATTAAGCCGGAAAATATTCCACTGAATATTGTGTTTGAGGATGATCATCTACTCGTGATCAACAAGCCGGCAGGAATGGTGGTGCATCCTGCCTACCAGAACTGGACGGGCACCGTGGTGAATGCATTGGCGTATCATTTTCAAAATCTTCCTGAGATGCCTGGCAATAATGGTCGCCCGGGCCTGGTGCATCGCATTGATAAAGACACTTCAGGTCTCTTGGTGATTGCCAAAACGGAAATCGCACTAACACATCTCGCCAAACAGTTTTTTGATCACTCCATTGAGCGTACATACAATGCATTAGTATGGGGTGAGCCAGAACCAGAAGAAGGAACAATCAATGTAAATGTAGGTCGCAGCTTAAAAGACCGCAGAGTAACAACTGCTTTTCCTGAAGGAGATTTTGGCAGGCATGCCATCACTCACTATAAAGTATTGAAGAACTTACGATATGTTTCACTGATCGAGTGCAAGCTTGAAACAGGTCGCACGCATCAGATTCGTGCTCACATGAAATACATCAAGCATCCGCTATTCAATGATGCCATGTATGGAGGAAGTGAAGTGGTAAAGGGGACAATTTTTGCCAAGTACAAACAGTTTGTGGACAATTGCTTCAAGATCATCCCGCGACAGGCGCTTCATGCAAAATCACTCGGATTTATTCATCCTGCCACAAAAGAATGGATGCAGTTTGATTCAGAATTGCCCCAGGATTTTACAGAAGTAATAGAGAAATGGGAGCATTACGTAAAATACAATTAAGAAAATCTTGCCATCGCCTAAAATTGGAATAATGTTGGCTTAAAACAGGAAAGTGAAAGGGGAAGACTATCCTGTCAAGTACCTGTGAGGCACTTGTTACTGACCTGTGTTAACCTAAACTCAGGCCAAAAGCTGCAGGCCCTTCTTCTCTTGGCGCAGTGCCTGGCGAATCTCTTTCATCGCCTCGCGTTTGAACGACTGATAGTCGACAGGTTGCGCTGGTTTGTTCAATACCGCTTTGATGTAATGCATTACCTGCTCCATCTGGAGTTGGTCCATCGCATCAAGGCTTTGAAGAATAGCCAGTTTTGGTGAATGTTTCATTTGTCGTAGTGGTTGACTTATACAAATAACGTAAATCAAACGCCTGAGTTTCAATACTTAACGTCTCTATTAACCTAAAAACAACCCTGACGTAATATTTCACCTTAGATTGAAGAAAAACCGATGCCAGCAATCGGTGTAAATGTGGTTTTTAACATGCCGATAATTCGCTAAACTTACCTACAACTAAACTCAAACCATCTCATGACTACTTCCCGAAGAGACTTTCTTAAAAGAAGTGCGATCGGTCTAGCGGGTGCTTCCCTGCTTTCCAATTCTGCATTTGCCTTCGCCAAGCCAACAGAAATTGTGGGCATCCAGCTTTATTCTGTGCGCGAAGACATGAAGAAAGATCCGCTGGCAACACTGAAACAAGTTTCCGCAATCGGATATAAAAACGTAGAGCACGCCAATTATGTAGATCGTAAGTTCTATGGATACAGCGCGAAAGAATTCAAAAAGATCATCAACGACCTGGGCATGCAAATGCCAAGCGGTCATACTGTGTTATCAAAGAAACACTGGGATGATGCAAAGAAAGATTTTACTGATCAGTGGAAGTACCTGGTAGAAGATGCCGCTACCGTTGGTCAACAGTTTGTGATCAGTCCTTCTATGGACGCAGGCGTTCGTAAAGATTATGATCAGCTGAAGCAGTTCATGGATCTTTTCAACAAGTCAGGTGAGCTTTGCAAAAAATCAGGAATGCAATTCGGATACCACAATCATGATTTCGAATTCAGTGAATCATTGAATGGACAGACACTTTATGACATCATCATGAGCAGCACTGATCCGAAACTAGTGATGCAGCAATTAGATATTGGAAACCTTTATAATGGTGGCGCCAAAGCATTGGATATTGCTAAGAAATATCCTGGTCGCTTTGCTTCCATGCACGTGAAAGATGAAATCGCAGCAAGTGAAGGTCATGAGAAATACGAGAGCACAATTCTGGGCAAGGGAATTGTTCCTGTAAAAGAGATCATTGATATCGGACGTTCTTCGGCTGGCACATTCCAGTTCATCATTGAGCAGGAATCGTATCAGGGCAAAGCTCCGATTGATTGCATGAAGGAGGATCTGATCATTATGAAAAACTGGGGATATAAATAATCGAATCAAAATTTTAAATTGATCTATTCAGATGAAGCGTTAATGATCAAATGGTCGTTAACGCTTTTCTCTCAACCACATCCCAGATTCTTCTTAAGATCACGTTGTGGAAGTCCACCGAAGTCAAATCCCCCGGGCTTTTCTTCTTCCTGAACCTTAGGAGGCGGAGGGGCTTCCTTTTGAGGGTTCTTCTTCTCGTCTTTTTTCTTTTTATTGCCTGACATTTTGATTTTATAATCTCTGATAATGAAACATCTATTTATTCTTGCTTTTGTTTGTTTTAACCTCGTTGCCGAAGCTCAGCAGTTGTTCAATGAGCAAGCTTTGATTGATAACTTAAAGTACCTTTCTTCTGATGCATTGGAGGGCCGCAAACCGGAAACCAAAGGCAGTGAAGAAGCACGGGTTTTTATAAAAACACAATTTAAGAAACTAAAGTTACAACCACTTGGCAAAGACTTTGAGCTTCCTTTCGAATTCGAAAATAAATCAGGCACAAAGGTAAAAGGTGTAAATCTTGCGGGCGTAATCAAAGGATCGGACAAAGAACAAAAGTACATCGTGATCTCCGCTCACTATGATCACGTTGGAATAATTGATGGTAAAATATACAATGGCGCGGATGACAACGCATCAGGTACGTGTGCATTGTTTGCATTGACGGAGTATTTCAAAAAAAATAAACCAAAGCATAATATTCTAATTGTCGCGTTTGACGCGGAGGAAATGGGACTTCGGGGTGCAAAAGCTTTTGTAAAAAACCCTCCAGTAGAAATTGCAAAAATCGTGACCAACATAAATATGGATATGGTAAGTCGGGCCGACAACAAAGAGCTTGTCGCCTGCGGAACTTTCTTCTATCCTGAATTAAAAACTTTCGTAGATAGTTTAAAGATAAAAGAGCCTGTAAAATTCGTTTATGGTCATGATGATCCGGATAAATACAAAGGTGAAGACAACTGGACTTTTTCATCTGATCATGGCCCTTTTCACGATGTAAAAATCCCATTTATCTATTTCGGTGTGGCCGATCATAAAGATTATCACCAGGAAACAGATGAGTTTCAAAATGTGGAACCCGAAGTGTATAAAAGTTGTGTACGGCTGATTGTCCTTGCTTCTTCGGCTATTGATCAGGGTTTAAATTAAGAATCGATGCGTTGGATTTTCTTAGTGCTGATTTTATCTTCACTTTCAGGTTACTCTCAAAATGCGGACAGTCTTTACAATGAAGGAATTAAACTGCATGATCGTGGGGAGTATCAAAAGGCAATAGAAAAATATCAGCAGGCTTTGGTTCTCATTCCAAATTCAGCAAACCTTTACTACGAAATCGCATTTAGTTATCAGCTTTTAAAAGATTATCAAAATGCTTTGTCTTATGCAGACAAAGCTATCGAGTATTCAAAAGGAGATACCAGAAGATTGGCTGCAATAGTTAAGGGTTCTGCTCTGGATGACATGGGTAAGCCTGATGAATCTGTTGACTTTTATTCTTCTATATTGAAGGACTACCCACAAGATTATCTGCTTCTTTACAATTATGGAATTAGTTGTGTCCATGCCGGAAAGAGAGAAGAAGCCAAAGACGCATTGATCAGTGCTATTAAAAGTAACCCATCACACCCCGGGAGCAATCTGCAGTTGGCTTATTGGAAAAAAGACGAGGGTGAAAAAGTGCGTGCAATGCTGGGTATTTACTTCTTTCTCCTGGTAGAAAACAAAAGTGTACGAGCGAAAGAGGCCTTCATCAATCTTAATAATTGGATTAATGGCGAACAAAAAAACGAAGGCAATTCCAAAGCGATTACAATTAATTGGTCACCTCAAACAAAAAAAGATGACCAAATGGGAGCCGCTGAATTATTCGTTTCTCTACTGGGAGTTACAAGTGATGAGATTGATAAAATAAAAACATCCCAGGGAGATAGCCTGGCTCAAAGTCCTAAACAGAAATTTATAGGTCGTACGGAGAAATTCTTTTCAATGATGGGTGAATTATCGGAACAACGAAAACCTTCCCGAAAGAAGAAAAACAAGAAGAATGCGGACATAATGAATGATTTATGGTGGGATTTTTATGTTCCCTTTTTCAACGACTTAAATAAGTCGGGACACACTGAGGCCTTTTGTTATCATATTATGTTGGCATCGAAAAATCCGCAAATCGAGGCCTGGATCAGGGATCACAAAGATAAGATGGAGCTGTTTTATCTCTGGATTGAAAATAAATAGGCACAAGTCTATCTTACTTATCATGTAGAAAATTAAATATTGACTTACTCTGGCCGCTGTAAAAATATTTCCGTTCAACCTCTCTCTGAAGTTTCTGATTTAGAATGTCTGCACCTACCGATTTACGGCTTCAAACCTCTACAAAGCAAATTCTTGGAATGGCTTTGCCTATTTCCCTGGCAATGCTGGTGCCACAAATCAATTTTATAACTAACAATATTTTCCTTGGTGGGCTTGGTGAACGAGAACTGGCGAGTGCAGGAATTACAGGTGTGTTCTACCTGATTTTTGCTGTTGTTGGAAACGGATTGAACAACGGACTTCAGGCGCTGATCGCCCGAAGAGCAGGTCAGAATCTTCCAAAAGAAATCGGCCGCCTGTTTTATCACGGAGTATGGGTAGCATTGGGAATTTCAGCCATTGGAATAGGGCTTACCTATTTATTTGCTCCATGGGTCCTTCGGGCTACTATCCATGATTCAAAAACAGCAGAACAGGTTATTGACTTTTTGCTTATCCGGATCTGGGGGTTGCCTTTTCTTTATCTCTACGTGATGCGAAATGCATTGTTGGTCGGGACTAATCAAACCAAATTTCTGGTGTGGGGAACATTGGCAGAAACATTTGCCAACATCTTCTTCGACTACGGCTTTATCTACGGCCGACTAGGCATGCCCCAATTGGGATTCAATGGTGCAGCCTATGCTTCAATCATTGCGGAGGCAACAGGATTGATTGTGATTTATGTAGTCATTCATTTCAAAGGAATCAACAAGCAATTTGCCTTCTTCGAACAAAAAAGTTTTGATAACTCTGTTTTCAAACTGATCCTTGTCCAATCCTCTCCATTGATTGTCCAGTATGCCATCAGTATTGCTACATGGGAATATTTTTACATCCTGATTGAACACCATGGTTCACGTGCTCTGGCTGTATCCAATACTATGCGAAATATCTTTGGTTTGTTTGGAATCTTCGCCTGGGCTTTTGCCTCTACCACAAGTACGATGGTTAGTAATATTATCGGGCAGGGCAGGCATGATGAAGTGGTCCCGCTCATCAAGCGCGTTGTTAAAATCAGCTTTGCAATCTGTGCAATAATTTGTCTTGCGTTGAATTTAATTCCTGAGTGGTTCCTTTCTTTCTATGGACAAGGTCAGGAATTTATTACCGATGGAATTCCGGTTGTAAGAGTTGTATCTCTTGCTTTGTTAATTATGTCTGTTGGTACAATCTGGCTAAATGCCGTCACCGGAACAGGGAATACCGTTGTTAATCTTACTATAGAACTAATCACCATTGTGATATACAGTGTCTACGTTTACGTAGTGCTGGAAGTTTATCATCTTCCTATCACTCTTGGATGGGCAAGCGAATGGGTCTATTGGCTAAGCATGTTCCTCATGGCATACTTCTATATGAAGTCCGGACATTGGAAGAAAAAACATATCTGATTACCGATTGAAGATAAAGTAATCATGAATGGCGCGTGCAATCTCAGCTATGGCTCTCTCTCTTTGAGATATTTCTTTTTCTGAAGATTTCACGAACAGTGAAACAACTACATGACCAGCATCTCCGGGAAGAGTAATGATTCCAACATCATTGGTAGTCATACCAATCGTTCCCGTTTTATGAGCCACTTCGGTTTCCGGAGGTAATGCTCCCTTTAAACGCGTCAATCCAGTTTCACATCGTTTCATGATGTCGAGCAAAAGTGTTTTGGATTCCGGTTTAAGAATTGGTTGTGTGTATAATTTCAATAACACCTCAGACATTGCATCTGGTGTGGAGGTATCGCGAATATCCTGATCAAATTTTATGGCTGCTATTTTTTCTTCTTCTTGTTTCAATTTCTTAGCCAACGTATCGAATAAAGCAGGATCCCAGGGTTTGCTCACAGGGATATCCATTCCAAGATACTGTGCAATCAACCATGCGGTAGGCCGATCCAAGCGAATGCCAATGATCCCTAATCGCTTCATACATGTATTAACTTGTGCAGGCCCTCCTGCAAGTCTAAGGCAGACATCAGTAGCACTATTGTCACTGATGAGCAACATCAGTTCCATGAGACTTCTCACTGACAAAGAAAGTCCCGGATTATTTGTGTTTGGCCAGCTAAATCGTTCTGAAATCATTCCGCTCCCCGGATGCAGATCTTCTTTCTTTATTTCAATCAGCTGATCAAGGGAAAGCTTTCCGCTATCGATCTTAGTCAGTAATTGAATAGCAATCGGCACCTTGTAGGAGCTTGCCATTGGAAAAGTCAACTGGCTATTTTGAGAGATTCGCTTTCCCGTTTCAATGTGAATAGCGGTGACCCCCACAACACCTCCCGAAATCACAGACAGCCTGGTAATCTCCTGCTCCAGTCTTTGTTTCTGTGTATCTGGTGCTGGCGTAGCCGTTTTTGATTTCTGGCCAAAACAAACTCCGAACGAAAAAGAGTATTAACAATATGAATGAGCTGAACTTGTGCATAGCAGAATGTATGTGATGGGAAAAGATACAATTAAATGTTCATGCACTAAATCCTTTTTATGCATTCGTTGTTCTATCTTTGAAATTGCAAAATGTTTCATCAACATGTCCATTCAAAAACGTTTTAGTCAACAGGATCTGCAGCGGATTAAAAATGCAGTGAAAGAAGCCGAAGACAAGATCTCCGGAGAAATCGTTCCTGTCTTTGTAGAAACCAGCGGTTACTATAACATTGCCAATTATCGCGGTGCATTTGGTACTGCGGCTCTTGCGTTTTTATTGATCGTTCTTTTTGACCGATACGTTCCGGAGCTGGCTATTTATGATCCTGTATTAATGTTCCTCATTGTTACGCTTTCCGGATTAGCCGGAGCAATTGCGGCTCACTACCTGGATCCAATTAAGAGGTGGTTGCTCAATCAACAACATCTTGATCAAGCCACCAAAAAAAGAGCCGAAAACGCTTTCCTTGAAGAAGAGATTTTCAATACCCGTCATCGCACCGGCATCATGATTTTATTTCTTTTTGAAAGAGAAGTTATTGTAATGGCTGACAGAGGAATCAGCAAAGTGGTGGAACAAAAAGAGTGGGACAACATTGTAAAAACCATCATTGAACATGTACGTAAAGAAAAAATTGTGGATGGACTGGAAATAGCCATTAAGCGCTGCGGAGAAATTCTTTTGGAAAAAGGGTTTCTTAAAACTGCTGATGACGTCAATGAATTAGGTGATGATTTAAGAATGGAATAATCATCTTATGCAATTCAAATCCTCCACCACACTCATGCAACAATTTTCCGTACTCTTACTTATACTGATTTCTTTTTTTGCACAAGCGCAAATCGCTATTCCTGAACACAATGGTGAGTGGGTGCACGATGAAGCAAAAGTTCTTACTCCACAAACCAAAGATCAACTCGAGGCCATACTTCGTGCCGAACGCGATAGCACGTCTAATCAAATAGCTGTATTGATCGTTCCTTCGCTTGAAGGCGATGACGTTGGAAGCTATGCCGTAAAAGTTTTTGAAAAATGGAAATTAGGTGATGCCAAAAAAGATAATGGCGTTTTGTTTGTTGCCTCCATCAAAGATCGCAAAATGCATATTGAAGTTGGATATGGTCTTGAAGGTGTTTTGACTGATGCAATGTCTAGCCGTATCAACCGAAATGAAGTGGCGCCACATTTCCGTACTGGTGATTATGATGGAGGAGTGAAATCCGCTGTTATTGCGATCATCAACGTTATCAAGGGAGAGTACAAGAATGAAAATCCTCCTCAGCGAAGAAAGAAAAGAGGAACTCCCATATCCACTATTATCATCTTGCTGGTGATTATATTCATCGCTTCGCGCAGGCGCGGAGGAGGTGGAGGAGGTGGTGGATACTGGGCTGCTGGTGCATTATTGGGCAGAGGTTTTGGTGGAAGTGGCGGATCATGGGGCGGAGGTGGTGGTGGCATCGACTTCGGTGGTGGCGGTAGCTCGGGCGGTGGCGGTTCCAGCGACTCATGGTGATCTTTCATTTTATATCTGCGACCGAAAAAATGGTGATTAAAAAACTCATTCTTTCTTTTTTTTTTCTCTCTTCTGTCGCACTAGCTCAAAATAAAATCCCTGAACTCTGGGGTCATCGGATTCATGATGAGGCGAATGTGCTCAGTCAGGATACAATTGATTTTTTAGAAAAGAAGTTGACTGCTTATGAAGATTCTACCTCCAATCAGATTGCCGTTTTGGTAATATCCACGTTGAACGGGGAACCTATTGAAAATTATTCTCTGCGTGTTGCCGAAGCCTGGAAGCTTGGACAAAGGGACAAAGACAATGGGGTGCTTTTACTGGTAGCAGTGGATGATCACAAAATGCGAATAGAAGTCGGTCAGGGTCTTGAAGGCGTTCTTACTGATGCACATAGCAATCGGATCATCCGTAATGAACTTGCACCTGCCTTTCGAAGAAACGATTACAGCATCGGAATAGTGGTTGGTGTCGATAGCATCATCAAAACAATTGCAGGTGAGTATTCCGCAGCAGATGTTACCCCTTCCGCTCAGCTTTCCGGATGGGAGAGATTTTTTGGAGGCCTTTTCGTCTTCGGCATACTTGGAATTTTTACAGCCATCTCTCTTTTTTCAAGGGGATTCGTAGGCTGGTTCCTTTATCTTTTCCTTATTCCCTTTTATTTATTGTTTCCAATTGCAATTATTGGAGCTCTTGGGACCGCAGTTTTACTGATCGTGTACTTTATTGGAATGCCGATAGCAAAAATCAAATTGGGCAGAAGCAGCTGGGGTAAAAAAAATCTGATGCAATGGTCTGGTGGAGGAAGTTCTGGATCAGGCTGGTTTTCTGGTGGGAGTAGTTCTGGTGGGGGTGGGTTCTCAGGAGGTGGAGGAAGTTTTGGTGGGGGTGGAAGTAGTGGAAGTTGGTAAAAGTGGTTCAACCTCATCTTTGATTATGTCCAAAACCATCTATTATTTATTTGCCAATGGCCTCTCACTGGCCTATTTTTGGGCTCTTTAACTTTTAACCTGATTAACTCACTCCCCCTACCATGAAGAGAGATAAAGTTGTCTTCGACCTCATCGAAAAAGAAAAACATCGTCAGGAAAGCGGCATAGAGCTGATTGCTTCTGAGAACTTTGTTTCATTGCAGGTTATGAAAGCACAAGGCACAGTGCTTACTAATAAATATGCTGAGGGTCTTCCTGGAAAGCGCTACTACGGTGGCTGTGAAGTAGTAGATCAAGTGGAGCAACTCGCAATTGATCGAATTAAAGAATTATTCGGAGCCAGTTGGGCAAACGTACAGCCTCATTCTGGTGCACAAGCAAATGCCGCAGTGATGTTGGCTTGTTTGAAACCAGGTGATAAAATTCTTGGGTTCGACCTTTCACATGGCGGGCACCTGACTCACGGTTCTCCTGTCAATTTCTCAGGTAAATTATATCAACCCACATTTTACGGTGTTGAGCAGGAAACAGGATTAATCGATTTCGATAAAGTCATTGAAACGGCTCAGCGTGAAAAACCAAAGATGATTATCTGTGGTGCCTCTGCTTACAGTCGCGATTGGGATTATAAAAAACTGCGAGAAGCTGCTGATGCTGTTGGCGCATTATTATTAGCTGATGTTTCACATCCGGCTGGTTTAATTGCCCGTGGATTGCTGAATGACCCAATGGAGCACTGCCATATTGTAACCACCACTACACATAAAACGCTTCGTGGTCCTCGGGGCGGGTTGATCATGGTTGGTAAAAACTTTGACAATCCATGGGGATTAAAAACTCCGAAGGGAGAACTTCGCAAGATTTCTTCTATCCTTGATTCAGGCGTATTTCCGGGAACACAAGGTGGACCGCTGGAACACGTAATCGCGGCTAAAGCTGTGGCATTTGGCGAGGCATTAAGCGATGAGTATATGGATTATATCGTACAGGTAGCAAAGAATGCCAAGACCATGGCAGGTGAATTCACCAGAAGAGGATATAAAATCATTTCTGGAGGAACAGACAATCACTTGATGCTGATCGACCTTCGTTCCAAAGGACTTACTGGCAAACAAGCTGAAGAGGCATTGATCCAGGCAGATATCACCATTAACAAGAACATGGTACCTTTCGATACACAATCCCCGATGGTTACATCTGGTATCCGTATCGGTTCGCCCGCTATTACCACCCGCGGGTTGAAAGAAAAAGACGTGATTAAAGTGGTTGACCTGATCGATGAGTCGCTGAAAAAACCAGAAGATGGCAAGCATCAGAAGGCAGTGAAACGCAAGGTGAATACCTTCATGAAAAAATTCCCTTTATATAAATAACCTTATCCTACTGTTGGCAGAGGCGCTATGGCACTAGATCAAATAAATGTTGACGATGAGAAAGAGATGTCGTTCCTCGATCACCTTGAAGAACTTCGGTGGCACGTAGTGCGATCGGTAGTGGCCATCATGGTGTTCATGATTGCTGCTTTCTTTCTTACTCCGTGGATTTTTCAGAACATCATCTTCGCACCTGCGCACGTTGAGTTTATCACTTTCAAATGGATGTGTAAGATCGGGCATTTTACCGGATCGGTAGATGCACTATGTGTAAAAGAAATTCCATTCAAAGTACAAAGCCGTTACATGACCGGGCAGTTTACTATGCAGTTCATGTCAGCATTTGTAATTGGTTTGATCATCGCCTTTCCTTACGTTGTTTGGGAACTATGGAGTTTTGTTCGTCCAGGGCTTCATAAAAAAGAACAAAAGGGATCGAAAGGGGCTGTTGCCGCTGTATCATTTCTGTTTGCCATGGGCGTATCTTTTGGTTATTTCATCCTCTGTCCGCTGATGGTCTGGGTTTTCTCTTCTTACAGCATCAGCCCTGAGATTACCAATGAATTTGACAT
This sequence comes from Cyclobacteriaceae bacterium, assembly GCA_044228905.1. Classification (GTDB taxonomy): domain Bacteria; phylum Bacteroidota; class Bacteroidia; order Cytophagales; family Cyclobacteriaceae; genus ELB16-189. The sequence goes on from JBGATZ010000020.1 coordinate 11,506, forward strand.
CACTTCTTATGTTCAGACAATTGTTGCTTTAACTTTCGGAAGTGGTCTGCTATTTCAGTTACCCGTGGTAGTTTTCTTCCTCACTAAAATAGGAATACTTACTCCACAGTTCATGCGTACGTACCGCAAACATGCGGTGATCGTAATTTTGATCGTGGCTGCAATCATCACACCTCCTGATCCATTAAGCCAAACCATTATCTCAATCCCATTGTACCTGCTGTATGAAATCAGTATCTTCATCTGTGCGATAGAAGTAAAGAACAAAAAGAAACGTGAAGAAGCTGAGGAATTAGCCGAACGACAAGCAACATAATGATGCAGACAATTGCCATAGGTTCCGATCATGCCGGTTTTGAATATAAAGAGCTATTGAAAAAATGGCTGGAAGAGAAAGGTCATCCTCTTAAAGATTTTGGTACTTATTCGGCTGAATCGGCCGATTACGCAGATTTTGCACATCCGGTATCGCTGGCAGTTGAGCAAAAGGAATTTGATTTGGGATTGCTTGTTTGTGGTAGCGCCAACGGTGTTGCTATTACGGCCAATAAACATCAAGGTATACGAGCTGCCATCTGCTGGACAGAAGAACTTGCTGCTCTTGCCCGCCAGCACAACAATGCCAACGTAGTTTGCATTCCGGCACGGTTTGTTAGTACAGACCTGGCAACAAAAATTCTAGACCGTTTCCTCCACTCTAATTTTGAAGGAGGTCGCCATGAGCGAAGAGTAAATAAAATCAGTTGCTGATCCTGGTGTACTGAGTCCCCTCTTTCTTATACTTCTCTTTTAATGATGGGATTCTTTCCATTACCCCTTTCATTAATCCCTTTTCATCAATAATTAGATCAGGTGCATCCGTTTTAAAGGCATTATCTATCACAATTACATTCTCAAAATAATCGATGTCCTCAAACAATTCTCTCGAGAGATTCCAGTTCAGAAAGTACCCCCCAATGAATTGTTGAGATACGCGTTATTATTTTCTCCAAGCACCATTATTTTTTTCCTGGGCACCTTAGACGCTTCGGAAGAAGTCAATAACATTGAATAATCAATGCTTTTCATTTTTCCATAACGGGCCATTGAACCAATAAAGACAATACCAAACACAAAAACCCAAAGCATAATTTCTGCAATCCATTTTCTACGAATGAGAAGAAAATAGTGGCTGATGAAATAGGATAAGATGGGCAGGAAAATATAAAAACTATGTGGAGTCAGCTCGCGCGTTAGCAGAATTAACATAGCGCTTGGAGCAAGCCAGATGAACATCACCTGCAGCAGTTGTGATTGGTAGCGGGTAAATCTTGCCACCCTGTTCAACATTACTAATGAAAAAACGAAATAGGTCAGTGGTATTAAGCCAAGAACAAACAACGCTTTGGTTGAGATGAAAGCATGCTTCGAGAAATAGAGATTAGGCAGATAGAAATTTTGCCAGAGCAACGAGCCGCTATCCCAATAGAAGTAAATCATTACTAAAATCGCATGTGGTAATGCAAAGCCGCTTAAAAGAATAAATATTTTTCGGGGTGTAATGCGTGCGAAAAGAGCCAGAAGGAAAGCAACTGCCGGGAGGAAGGCCGCGTATGAAAACACCAGCAACGAAGCCAATCCAATAGATACGCCCACTTTTAAGACAATATCATCACGTTGAATCCTGAATTCTATTTCTTTAAAAAGATTGTTAATGGCGAACAGAAGAAAAGTAGACGCGAGCAGTTCGGGTGAAAAGGAAAAAAGATCGAAGGAAAAGAAGGCAAGCAAACCGTAAATTAATGCTGGCAGATAGGTATTCTCTTCATACGCTTTGTTATTAATTAACATGATCCCGAAATAGGAGGCCTGAAAGAAAATGAGAAGAAATGCAATGAACTGCCAGGCAAACACCGAGCGACCAAAAACCCAATCCATCAAACCTAAAAATGCTGAAGCAAGCGGAGGGGTGTCATCATACACCTCAATGTACATAAGCTTTCCACCAGAAATCGCCTCTCCCAAAATATGATTTTTCAATTCCTGCCAGGAAAGATTCACTGAGTCGATCCAGAGAGGAAGGGCGATCAATATCAAAACGATAAGAACGCCTAAGAGCCTGTAAGGATCATTGATACGGAAGAATCGAAGCACAGAAAAGAGTTTTCAAATCGCAAATAAGTAAAAATAAACGCACGATCAATCACGGATGGTAATTGATCTGTGGACTGCTATCTTTGTAGCATGAGCAGCACGGTAAGACAGCAGAAGTTTGCCAAACTAATTCAAAAAGAGTTAAGCGACATTTTCCAACGCGATAAACGAGGAATTGTGGGCAACGCTTTATCTCCATTGCCGAAGTAAAAATCAGCCCGGACTTAAGTGTGGCAAAAGTGTACATCAGTATGCTTTTGGCTAAAGACAAAGAGGCGGTAATTCAAAAACTGGAAGATCACAAAAGGAAATTCGCAAAGCACTGGGCGATCGTATCCGAAACCAGGCCCGAATAATCCCAGAAATAGCTTTCTTTATTGATGAAGTAGAAGAAATGCAGCACGAATGGATCAGATCATAGCCGGTCTAACTATTCCTCCGCTGCCTGAAGAAGAAGACGAGAAAGAATAAATTCATGAATCTTCCTCTCTTCATTGCCAAACGCTATTTCCTTTCGAAGAGAAAAAAGAACTTCATTAATATCATTTCGATTTTATCGATGGCGGGTGTTGCCTTTTTCTACCGCAGCGCTTATCATAATACTTTCCGTTTTTAATGGATTAGAAGGCCTGCTGCGGTCACTGTATATCTCCTTCGATCCCCAGATAAAAATTGAAGCGGTAAAGGGAAAATCGTTCGAAGTAAATCCGGAACTGCTTTCAAAATTAAATCGGTAGAAGGAGTAGAAATTGTAACCGAAGTAATTGAAGATTACGCTTGTGTGCGCTACCACCGCGATGCGGATATGGTAGCCATTATCCGGGGCGTAAGTGATAATTTCATTGATCAACACCGACTCGATGATCACATTATTTACGGTGACCTGAAACTAAAAAAGGATAGCATTCCGTTCGCAATAGTAAGAGCAGGAGTACGATCTACTCTATCCGTTGCTATCGAAGATGAAATGTATGCCCTTCAGGTTTTTTACATTAAAAACACCAAAAGCAATTCGATCAATCCATCAGATCTGTATTCCCGCAAATTCATCCGTGCTACTGCTGTGTTTTCTATCGAGAAAAATTACGATGAAAACTATATTTTTCTGCCTTTATCTTTCGCCCGCGATCTTCTTGACTATGGGAACAGGAGAACATCACTGGAAGTAAAAACTTCTTCAAAGGCAGACATTAATTCGATCAAGAAAACCTTCTCCAAAATTAGGAGAGGATTTCGAAGTACTAACAAATGAAGAACAACATAAAGACCTTTATCGTCTGCTGAAATTTGAAAAGCTATTTACATTTCTGGCATTCTCGCTGCTTTTAATTGTTGGATCCATAAACATCTTTTTCTCACTGATGATGCTTGCTATTGACAAGAAAAAGGATGTGAGCATTCTGGTTGCCATGGGCGCCAGTCAAAGTCTGATTAAGAAAATCTTTCTCTCCGAAGGAGTGTTGATTTCTTTTATTGGAGCAGGCACAGGCTTGATTTTGGGTGGGGCAATCTGCTTTCTGCAGGATCAATTCGGTCTAGTGGGGATGGGCATGGAAAACGCTATTGTATCCAATTATCCGGTAAAAATGAGATGGACCGATTTCGCTTATACGGCCGCCTTGATCACAATGATTACCTTCATTGTCTCGTATTATCCTGCTCACAAGGCGTCCCGCTTTTATTCAATCGAGAACCTCTGACATGTAATTAGCATGTAGGATAACGACAAAAATCGTTAAAAAAATCTCGTAAAAAATCCATATTTTTCGTTTCTGCTTTTTGTGTAAAGTGCTAAAAGTTAGCCTCTTGTGGCTCTTTTGGTTGCTTTCACTGAAATAAGAAATACAATGAAAGTATCGTCAGCACAGCCATTTCAGATCATTTACTCACTGTATCAGCATGAGTATATGGGCTTTATTTTCGAGTCTTTCATCATTCACCTGGATGAAAAAGGTAAGCTTACTTACCAGCATCAAAATATTTCCTCTAAAAACGCCCGCGAATTTTCCAAAGGATTAGACACCCGCGACTATGAGTTGATCGACCTGATGGACAAAATGCATCAGGATGTAATTCTGAAGAAATTCTCCGCGAAAGCCATGAAGCCAGGGGAATTTTTCGCGAAAGTTTACGATAAGCAAAAGGGAAATGAACTGATTCAGGAGGAAATTGAACGTTATCTTGAGACCAAGCGAGCAGAAATTCTTGAAAAACTCAAGGGCAAATTGCTATTTGAAATGGGCAACGATGGAGAGCCCACCTGGAAAGCTCTGGAAGTGGTGGATAAGCGAGCCAGTATTCAGTTTCATTTGAAGCGTGGTGAAGAAAATACTAATTATTACCCTACCATAACATGCGAAGGCAAAAAGCTTGAGATTCCAAGTCCAACAGCTTACTTGGTTTGCAAAAATCCAGCCTGGATGGTGGTAAATGGAAAGCTTTATGGCTTTGACAAACCCGTTGATGGTAAAAAACTATTGCCTTTTTTAAGCAAGAAGTTTGTTACGATTCCGAAAAACCTGGAAGAGACCTATTACAACAAATTTGTTGCTCCCCTTATTGCTTCTTTTGATGATGTAGAAGTTCAGGGGTTTGAAATAAATAAAAGTGAGTATGATCCGCATCCGCTACTTACTCTTTCCGAATTGGTGCCCTCCAGCTCTAAGGAAGTTCCTGCATTATTTGAATCGCAATCCTCCACACAAAATGACAATGACGAAGCCGGGAAGATTGTTTTCGATCTGTCATTTAAATATGGAAAGCATCGCTTTCGCGGAGATGTGTTTGGATCAGTAAGCGTGTCATTGGAGAAAAAAGGGGAAGACTATATTTTCCATCGCGTAAAAAGAAATACAGATGGAGAAAAGAAATACGCTCAGACACTCATCAAACTTGGACTGCCATTGAAGGGTTTTCGTTGTGCCGTTGAGAAAGCTCATGCCTTCTCGTGGTTGAATGAAAATCGTGTTAATCTTTTAAACCTTGGCTTTGAAGTAAGTCAACCGGAAAATCGCGATAAAAAATACTTTGTTGGAAAGGCGGTTATTGAACTCGAGGTAAAAGAGAACATCGATTGGTTTGATATTCACGCAAAGATTCGTTTTGGTGAATATGAAATTTCTTTCAAAGAACTTCGTAAGCTGATTCTGAAAAAGAAAGTGGAATTCAAACTTCCTAATGGAGAGATCGCCATCATTCCTGAAGCATGGTTGCTGAAGTATGGTGATTTATTTGCCATGAGTGAAACTCAGGGTGACAATGAAAAACCAGTACTTAAAAAATATCATCTTAATCTTTTAAAGGAGCTTGAAGATGGCAACCTGGCCAAAGTTCACATCAGTGAGAAATTCAGAAAAATTGAAGACTTCGAAGGAATAAAGGATTATCCATTGCCTTCCGGTTTTCTTGGGCAATTACGTCCTTACCAGAAAGCTGGATATAACTGGCTTCGTTTCCTTAATGAATTTCACCTGGGTGGTTGTCTTGCTGATGACATGGGTCTCGGTAAACCGTTCAAACTCTCGCTTTGCTTCAGGCCGAAAAAGAAAAGGGAGAGGTTGGCACTCTCACTATTAGTAATGCCAACATCACTTACCTACAACTGGAGAGATGGAGGCGGTGAAGTTTGTTCCTAATCTGAAAATCCTAATTTATACCGGCACTGGGGCGTAATAAAGATGTTTCTCGCTTCAGTAAATACGATGTGGTAATTACATCCTATGGAATCACCCGCCTTGACAGCGAGATGATGCAGAAATTTTATTTTAACTATATCATTCTGGACGAGGCCCAGGTGATTAAAAATCCGACATCAAATATTGCAAAAGCAGTAATGCAGTTGAAGTCGCGGTATAAACTAACGCTTACAGGAACGCCTCTGGAAAACACCACCATGGATTTATGGTCACAAATGACTTTTATTAATCCTGGATTACTCGGTGGCCAAACCTTTTTCAAAAACGAATATCAGATACCAATTGAGAAAAAGGGAGATGAGGCGAAAACCAAAAAGCTCAATTCGATTATTAAACCTTTCCTGCTGCGAAGATTGAAATCGCAGGTAGCAACCGAACTTCCTGAAAAAGTAGAGAATATTCACTATACGAGTATGACTGCTGAGCAGGAAGAAAAGTATGAAGAAGCAAAATCGTTCTATCGCCATAAAATTCTTGATCAGATCGATAAGGAGGGGATTAATAATACCCGCTTTATGATTCTGGAAGGGTTGACCAAGCTTCGTCAGCTCTCCAATCATCCGCGTATGACCGATCCGGATTATAAAGGCGAGTCAGGCAAACTGGAGGATGTTTCGCACATGCTGGAGAATGCTATTGCGGAAGGACACAAACTTCTTGTATTCAGTCAGTTTGTAAAACACCTTGATATTGTGAAAGAACTTCTTCACAATAAGAAGATTCCTTTCGCTTACCTCGATGGGTCAAGTAATGACCGCAAAGATCAGGTGGAGAACTTCAATAAAGATCCTAACCTGAAAGTTTTCCTTATTTCAATCAAAGCGGGTGGTCTTGGGTTAAATCTAACGGAAGCAGATTATGTTTTCATTCTGGATCCATGGTGGAATCCGGCTGTGGAAGCACAGGCTGTAGACCGTGCACACCGCATCGGCCAAACGAAAAAAGTATTTACTTACAAGTTTATCACGAAGAATACCGTAGAGGAGAAAATTCTTCAGTTACAAAAGCATAAAATGAAGCTGTCTGAAAATCTTATTCAGACAGAAGAAAGTGTAATCAAGTCGCTGACGCGTGATGACATTGTTATGCTTATGAATTAATCTCTTTTTTTCCAGCGTTTATGTGACCATAACCAGCCATCCGGATATTGCCTGATTAATGCTTCTGTTGCCTTCACATAGTTTTCCACTACGTGAAAGTTTTCTTTATCATAAGGAGGTTCTGCAATTTTTATCAGTTCTAATTCATAATAGCCGCGTTTCACTTTTTTAATGGCTGCATAGAATGCCGGGTATTGCGTAAGTGTTGCCATCTGATTAATGCTTTGAAAAAAGGCCGTATCCTGATTTAGAAATCGAGTCCAGTAACGCTTGTCATTTTCATGACCGGGAAATTGGTCGGCTACAATAGCAATAGCGCGGAGTATCTCTTTTCTTTTAATCACTTCACGAGCCACATTCTGACGTTTTATTCCATATGCTCCAAAGCGAGACCTGCTTATTAGAGAGAAATTATTAAAGAAGTTGCTGTGTTGTTCCTGATAAACAAAGTCTATTTGCATTGGCAAACTCAGCCCTCCGGCAGCCACAAGCCATTCCCAGTTAAACTGATGAGAAGCAAAAATGAGTATGGATTGATTTTTAGCAACGTATTCGTTAACCACCTCAGGATTCTTATAAAACATTCTCCTTTTTAATTCCTGGTCCGTTATAGTGAGAAGTTTGAGGGTTTCCACCGCATAGTCGCACAGATTGAAGTAGAATGCTTTCTTAATTTTCCTACGTTCTTCATGTGTCTTTTCGGGGAAGGAGTTCTCTAAATTTCTGATTACAATGCCTTTGCGATAACCAACAAGCCGATAACTCACAAAGAACAAAAAATCAGAAAACAGATATAAGGCCCACAAAGGCAACCGTGAAATAACTCTAAGAAGGAACATGGCCCGCAAAATTAAGTGTTGTTTTTGATTACTTTTGCCACTGTTACTCATGAAAGATAAAGTCGTAATCATTACGGGAGGATCGTCAGGCATCGGCAAGGCGCTTATTTGAATTCGGCCAGCAGGGCTCCAGACTGCTTATTACCGGAAGAAGAAGTGAACTGCTTCTTCAAACACAAACAGATACGGGCGTGGTGTGGTGGTAAATGTTTTCTGCGGAGATGTAAGCGTAGAGCACGACAATCAAAAAATGGTTGACCGGGCAATACAGCTCTATGGAAGTATTGATGTACTTGTGAATAATGCTGGTATTTCAATGAGAGCATTGTTTGAAGAACTTGATCTTGAGGTCTTCAAAAAGGTAATGGAGGTGAATTTTTTTGGAACCGTATATGCTACCAAATATGCGTTACCGCATATCTTAAAATCAAAAGGTCATATTGTAGGAATTTCATCTGTAAACGGAAGACGTGCCTCACCTGCACGCACAGCTTATTCTGCTTCAAAATATGCGATGGAATGATTTCTGGAATCGCTTCGAACTGAAGTAATGAAGCGAGACGTCCATGTAGTATCGATTTGTCCAGGATTTACTTCATCCAACATTCGCCATACCGCATTGACAGCACATGGAGATATGCAGGGTGCTTCTCCCCGCAATGAAAGTAAGATGATGAGTGCAGAAGAAGCTGCAAGATTGATCTACCGAGCAATTGTTGAAAACAAACGAGACCTTGTGTTGACTGCACAGGGGAAACTTGCAGTTTGGCTGAACAAGATCTTCCCTGCGTGGATGGACAATGTTACCTATAAGGAGATGTCGAAAGAACCAGATTATCCATTGCGCTAATCACAAGTAAACCTCAATACAGTTTTCCGAATATAAATTACTTGCCTTCGCTGGATAAGTAAGCGTAAGTGCTTTTGGATCTTCGATGGCCAACATCAATCTAAATTGGTTGCTGTTGAACAAGCTTTTTCTCAGTTGAAATTCTTTTGCTTCATCTCTGAGAAAGCTTCGTGATTGCCAATCATCAGGCCGAATCACATTTGCCGACCACATATGATTATTCCACCAGTTCCACCCTCCATAATTGCCATTTGTAAGTATTCGTTCGCCAAGTTTCGCTGAGGCATGCAGGTTTACTAATTCATTATTTCTGGTTATGAAAAAATCCACTCCCGTCAGCAGAGGTACTTTATTGCTGGCTGCGAGGCAGATATAAACATTGTCTTTGTCCTGCTTGAAGTAAAGCCAAAGCGAATCTTTGATTTGAATCGTATAACTCTCCTCCCATTCTACACCTTCTACCCGACCGTCAATCAAAACAGAATTTATTGATTGAGGCATTTTTATCCGCTGGCCATAGGATAGAGGAATTGATAAAATGAGTATTGAAGCGGCAACAAATATTTTCATGCACCCTTAAGTTCATCCTATTTAGTCCAGAAAGAAGTTAACCAATTGTTAAACGTTTCCTTTAATTTCGCCTGAACATATGTCAAAGACGAAAACGACTTTTTTTTGCCAGACTTGTGGATACGAATCTGCCAAGTGGCTTGGTAAATGTCCGTCATGCAATTCGTGGAATTCCTTCGTGGAAGAGGTGGTTTCAAAAAATGAAGCAGGAAAAAATGATTGGAGAAATGAATCCTCCTCTTCGAAAATAGCTCAACCGAAAAAACTGGATGAGATCCGGTCTACTCAGGATATTAGGGTAGCAACACCTGATCAGGAATTGAATCGCGTTTTAGGAGGAGGCATTGTTCCTGGATCCCTTGTTCTTATTGGTGGTGAACCTGGCATTGGGAAGTCAACTCTGATGCTTCAAATCGGAATTGGTCTTGGTAAGTTAAAAGTCTTATATGTTTCGGGCGAAGAAAGTGAGCAGCAAATAAAGATGCGAGCAGAGCGCACTAATCCCACACTAAAGAAAAGTGATAATTTTCATGTACTCACTGAAACGAATACACGAAACATTTTTTTGGCTATTGAAGGGCTACAACCTCAAATGGTCATTATTGATTCTATTCAGACTTTGTTTTCTCCTTTACTTGATTCCGTTGCCGGAAGTATCGGACAAGTACGTCAATGTGCGGGAGAGCTGATGAAGTTTGCTAAAGAAACAAACACCCCCGTATTTCTCGTAGGCCACATTACCAAGGATGGAATGCTTGCAGGACCAAAAGTGCTGGAACATATGGTGGACACCGTTCTTCAGTTTGAAGGAGATCGCCATCTTGCTTATCGGATTTTACGCACAACAAAAAATCGTTTTGGTTCAACCTCTGAAATTGGTATTTATGAAATGTTAGGGTCAGGATTGCGCGAAGTATCTAACCCATCCGAAATTCTCATCTCACAAAAAGATGGCCAGCTAAGTGGAGCAACAATTGGAGCAACAATAGAAGGGAATCGGCCATTGCTTATTGAAATTCAATCCCTGGTAAGCCCGGCATCTTATGGAACTCCTCAGCGCACACCAACCGGTTTTGATCAGAAGAGATTGAATATGTTGCTTGCTGTGCTGGAGAAACGTTGTGGATTCAGAATGGGAACTCAGGATGTATTCGTCAATATGGCTGGTGGAATTTATGTGGAAGATCCAGCTATAGATCTTGCGCTTTGTGTTTCATTAATTTCCTCTATGGAAGAGATTCCTGTTTCAGATAAAGTTTGTTTTGCAGCAGAGATTGGATTGGGTGGAGAACTTCGTGCGGTGAATAGGATTGATCAACGAATCTCAGAAGCAGAGAAACTGGGATTTGAAAAAATTTATATTTCAAAGTATAGTCAAAAATCACTTGACCTTAAAAAGACAAAAATTGAAGTAAGGGCTTTCAGCAAACTGAAAGACGTTTTTGATGACCTTTTTGGAAGACAATAATGGATTCATTTTTTATCGATACGCTTGGTGTTTCAGATGAGGTTTTCAGCTTCTTCCTGCTGCCATTTTTAATTTTCCTTGCACGGATTTGTGATGTCTCTATCAATACGATCCGCATCATTTATATGCTGGGTGATCGAAAGTACACAGCCACCATTCTAGGTTTCTTTGAATCATTCATTTGGTTGATGGCCATCCGGCAAATTTTTCAGCATCTTGATAATTGGATTTGTTATGTGGCTTATCCATTAGGTTTTGCCATGGGGATTTTGGTGGGAATGTTGATTGAAGAACGTATCGCTTATGGTAAAGTGATTGTGAGGATCATTACCAGAAAAGATGTAGCTATCCTTATTACTTATCTTAATACTCAGAATTTCCGATACACCAAGGTGGATGCAGAAGGTCCGGATGGAAAAGAAAACCTGGTCTTCACGGTATTGGAGCGCGAAGAGCTGGACAGCTTATTAAGCAAACTGAAAGAACTGATACCTACGGCCTTCTACACCGTAGAGCGAGTAAAAGCTGCAGCTGAAAGTGGTGCTTTGCCAGAAGAACGTGGTGGTTTCAAACTCTTTACCTGGCTGCGCGGAATCATCAGAAATTAGAATCGGTTCTTCCCTGCATTCCACCTGTGTGTAACAAGAGAATAGTTGATCCCTCCTTGAAATAATTATGAGCGATCAGATCAAATACTCCATAAAACATTTTGGCAGTGTAAATCTGATCAAGAGGAATAGCGTTCTTCTTTTCAAAATCTTTTATGAATTGCACCAGCTCATCAGTCAATTTTGCATAGCCTCCAAAATGATATTCTTCTCTTACATTCCAGTTCGAATAGTTAACATCAGAATACGAGGAGATCAACGCAGCTACTTCATCTTTAAGAAATGAACCCTTGAGAGATGAAAATCCTACTACTTCCTTTTGTCCTTGGAAGCCACAAATAATTCCCGCCATGGTTCCTCCTGTTCCGACAGGCAGGCACAGGTAGTCAAAGTTCACTTCACGCAATAGGCTTTCGCCAAATTCAGCACATCCTTTCAATGCGAATCGATTTGTTCCACCTTCCGGAATCAAAAAGAAATCACCGAATTTTTTCTGGAGGCCACTGATAAACTCCTCTTCACTTTTCTTTTTGTAGTCCTCCCGGGATAAATAATGCAGTTGCATGCCTGCCTCTTTTGCAAAAGATAATGTTGAGTTCAGGGGCTTGGTTTCTTCACCACGAATGACTCCTATACTTTTTAATCCTAATTCCTGAGCGGCAGCGGCAGTAGAATAAATGTGATTGGAGTATGCTCCTCCAAAGGTTAGCAGTGTATCGTATTCCTTGTTAATCGCTTCCTCGAGGTTGTACTTCAGTTTCCACCATTTATTTCCGGAAACGTAAGGATGATTAAGGTCTTCTCTTTTGACCAAAAGCTTAATTTCTTTGGCTTTTGCAAAATCCGTAGCAAATTCAAAAAGTGGCTTTTCAGAATAATTAAGCAATATTTCTAAATTTTATTAGTTAATTTTACTAAATTATTTAGTATTCTTGTTTATGAAAGATTCTTACTTCAAAGGTCGGGGGGCTCAGATCAAAACCGGAAACAAATTTCTCAAAGCTCAATATGTTACTGAACATATTGAAGGATTGGACGAGCCTTTGCTCGAAAATCCGAACACTCAAATCTTTCACGAAAGTCCGAAAAAGATCGTCAATAAAATTGTAAGCCCCGATCTTCATGGGATGTTTTCTATGAATCCTTATCAGGGATGCGAGCAGGGATGTATTTATTGTTATGCACGTAACACGCACGAATACTATGGATTCAGTGCGGGACTGGATTTCGAAAGTAAAATCATTGTGAAGCAAAACGCGCCTGAACTTCTGGAAAAACATATTCTCCATCCAAAATGGCAGCCTGTACCCATCATGCTTTCCGGGAATACCGATTGCTATCAGCCACAGGAAAGGAAATTTGAAATCACCAGG
>JBGATZ010000520.1:0-2629 GCA_044228905.1 Cyclobacteriaceae bacterium
ATTTTTTTTAGATCGAAAAATTGTCCGGTGTAGTATTGAACTCCACCAAAGATCGCTAAAGCCAATTCATTGCTATGTTCTTTAATTGCAGAAACGATGTCTTCTGTGTGGAGTGTGAACTCTCCTTCGCGCGGCTTTAATTCAATGAGTGTCTCATCCGGATCTAACCCATGAAATTTTATTTGCGATTCGAAGGCATATTGATCAGAAGAAAACGCACCTGCTTCGGTAATGATTTTATATCGTTGTTTGGTTGGGGTATAAAATGACACTAGCATCAAATGAAGATTGACGGTCAATTGATTCATCGCCACCACTTCAGATGGTTTTGCACCCACGATCTCTGAAAGAATCTTTTTTGAGAACTTGTGATAATACAACCAAGGTCTTCTTGAATGCTCGTGACCTTCCCCACCGAGATTAGCCCAATCAGTTAATTCTTCATTAATAAATCTCTTTGTCGTCTTCGGCTGAAGCCCCAATGAATTTCCGATCAGGTAAATGCTTTGCTTCCCATTTACTTTTGGGATGAGAAATTCTGAACGGAATTTTTTCAAAGGATCTTTCTTGTCCAACGATTTTGCGAAAGCGATTGAAGATTCAAACTTCATTTTGAAGAGCAATTAAAATAGTGAGAGTTGTTTCAGAATAGAGCCTTCGTGTTGAAGCAGCCATTCTTTATTTTCTAATCCGCCTCCAAAGCCAACAAGGTCACCATTCTTTCCAATCACTCGATGACAGGGCACAATGATGGCGATGGGGTTTTGATTATTGGCGGTGCCTACTGCACGTACCAGGTTATGATCGCCCAAACGAAGCGCTTGTTGCTGATACGAATTTGTTTTGCCATAAGGGATGGCAAGTAATTCATTCCAGGCTTTCACCTGAAATTCATTGCCGATTAAATCCAGGTCAACAGTGAAATACTTTCGGCCTTTATGAAAATATTCATCCAGTTCCTGAATGCACTGATCCACTACAGCGGAACGGATTTCTTCTTTTCGTTCGCTCCGTAAAAAATGTACACGTGTGATGTTATTGTTTTCCGATTCGATCAGGAGATCTCCCACAGGAGAAGAATAATAACCTCGTCCTTTCATTCACCATTAAACAAATCGTGGATCAGCTTCCATCACTGTACCACATTTCTTGCATGTGCGCAGATCAACTGATCCATAGAATTCGCGGAAACGTGGAAGAAAATCTTTCTCAATATTATCCAGGTGGAAACGGTATTCGTGAAGTTTGTGGTTGCAATTGTCGCAGAACCAGATGAGCCCATCCTGATACGTTTGTGCAGCGCGTTTGCATTCAATCACCAAACCTACTGTATCTGCAGGGCGCTCCGGGCGATGTGGAGTATTGGCAGGTAATAAAAACATTTCACCTTCCTTAATCGGAATATCTACTGCTTTGCCATCTTCCTGGATACGAACATTGATATCGCCCTGCAATTGATAGAACAATTCCTCGGTTTGGTTGAAGTGATAGTCCTTCCGGGCGTTTGGTCCACCCACTACCATTACGATATAATCCCCGGCATCTGCATACAGGTTTTTATTGCCTACGGGAGGCTTTAAAAGGTCGCGATTTTCGGTGATCCACTGCTTTAAATTGAAGGGTCTGCGAATGGCCATAAAGGTAAATTTGTTAGTTGCCGGTGGCTAAATTAGCAAGATTTAGGGCTATCTTTAAGTTTAATTTATCCCCGTTTTATGAATCTGGATCTGACTGGTAAAAGTGCTGTAGTATGTGGAAGTACCCAAGGAATTGGTAAGGCTTCGGCCATCGAATTAGCGCTTTTAGGAGCCGATATTACCCTGATTGCCAGGGATGAAAAGAAGCTGAAGGCGGTGGTTAAAGCACTGCCCACGCCAGCAGGCCAGAAACACGATTACCTCGTAGCCGACTTCAACTTTCCCGAGAATCTGAAGTCGGGACTGGAGAAACATTTTGCTAAAGACATGGCCCAGATTCTTGTGAACAATACTGGTGGCCCGGCAGCTGGTCTCGCTATTGAAGCTACTTCTGAGGAGTTCGTAAAAGCATTTACCAACCATCTTTTGTGTAATCAGATTCTGGTGCAATCCCTGTTGCCAGGAATGAAAAAATCGAAGTATGGTCGCATCATCAATGTCATTTCTACTTCTGTAAAAATTCCGATTCGCGGTTTAGGTGTTTCTAATACCATACGAGGAGCGGTGGCCAACTGGTCGAAAACACTTTCTGTTGAATTGGCTCCAATGGGCATTACGGTGAATAATGTTTTACCAGGTGCTACGATGACGTCCCGATTGGAAAACATCATTCGCGCAAATGCAGAGAAGGGAAAGAAAACGTATGATGAAGCAAAGAAGGAAATGATTGCCGAAATCCCTGCAGGAAAAATTGCCGATCCGAGTGATGTAGCTGCAGCTGTTGCTTTCCTCGCCACCCCGGCAGCCGGATATATCAATGGAATTAATGTTCCTGTTGACGGAGGTCGCACAGGTTCTTTATAATCTAACTTCGTCATCCTATGACTCGTTGGCTTTTTTTTATCGCTTCCTGTATTTCATTTTCTCTCTCTGCTCAGCTTAACGTTACCGTCAACGAGGATTTTACATCCAATAAACTGGGATGGTATGAA
>JBGATZ010000021.1:0-22635 GCA_044228905.1 Cyclobacteriaceae bacterium
TTTTTGAAAAGTAATTCTCAATGTAGTGCCCTTTTCTTAATCATCCCTCCTTTGGTGTCCTTGATGCTGCTCATTACCACGAAAGCATTTGGATCGATCTTTTCGATTTCTGAATTCAGTTTGTTCAGTTCGAGGCGTGTTACTACGGTATAAACAATTTCTGAATCATTGGTCTCACCCTTCTTTCCAAAGCCACGTTTACCGCTGTACACCGTCACTCCTCTGCCCATCACACTGATGATCATGGCGTGAATTTCATTGCTGTGAGAAGAGATAATGGTCACGCCCATGTATTCTTCTATACCTTCAATCACAAAGTCGAGCGTCTTGGAAGCTGCGAGGTAAGTCACCATGGAGTACATGGCAATCTCGATAGAAAGAAAGTACGCAGCAGTCGAGAAAATAATCACGTTGATAATGATAATGATATCTCCCATGGTAGTGCCCATCTTACGGCTGAGATAAATGGCCAATACTTCCGTACCATCAATTACAGCACCGCCTCTTACCGAAAGTCCAATTCCTGCACCCAGAAAAAATCCTCCGAAAAGAGCGACCAGCAGATTGTCGTTGGTGACGTTTGGAAAAGTGACCGTTGCCACTACAGCAGACAAACCACCTATCGCTAAAGCCGTTTTAATGGCAAATGATCTTCCGATCACCTTATATCCTAAAAAGATAAAGGGAATGTTCACGACAATGATCAACAAATAAAGCGGAATGGATGTCAATGCCGAGATCAGCAGTGAAATACCTGTGGCACCACCATCAATGAAGTGATTGCTTAGCAAAAAACCCTTGAACCCGAAAGAAGCGGAGAAAATCCCGATCGTAATCAGAACAAAGTCTTTTAAGTTTTCCTGAAAGGATATTTTCAGCTCACGAAACTCTTTGGCCATCAGGAAGGACGAATACGGAGGATGATTGTCGGTATCCTTGCGGTTGAGAATAAGCTTAATGATAAGTTGTTTGAGAAAAGAATTCATCCGGTCCTCAGTTCTGTTTACTTAATATCGCAAGATACGGTTTATGATGGGCAAGACACAGTAATCCGGCACCAAACCACTCGTTATCGTACAGATTCTCAGGAATATCTAATGGGATTCTAATTTTATAGACTGGGATGCAACCCTTGAGGTATTCATAACATCTTTATTAAAACTTTCTGTAACCATCTTTAACAGTACAGGTATATTATCTACATACAAACCAGCAATCCATGAAAAACACGCTCCTCTTCGCTTTGTGCCTGTTTGCAGCAGCAACTGTTGTGGCGCAAACCAAAATCAAATCCACTGACATCATCAAAAAGATCAATGCAGGTGAACCGGTAGAATATAAAAATGCAGAGATCGAAGGTGATCTTGACCTGACCAACCTGGAAAACCGGAGACTGGAACATTCATCAGGTAATTGGAACAATGGCAATGATACTTACGAAAGTAATGTAGAGGTCTCTTTAAAATTTACTGACTGTACATTCCTTGGCAACGTGCTTGTTTATTATAGCTATGAAAGAAGCAACGAAACCTTGTGGCTCATTTCGCAAAAGACGTAATCATTACTAATTGTAATTTAGCAGCGACATTCAAAGAATCATTGTCGGAATAGTCATTTAGATCGCATTTAATGACGTAGCCAATTTTGGGTACGCAGAAAGACTTGTTTTGAAATTTGAGTCGGGCGCTGAGCAATCAGAGTTTCAATGCGAAACTCTTTGAAAGCAATGTTCATGGACTAGCCAATTTTAAATACACGAAATTCAGATCTCCCCTAAACATGAATGGCGTAGGATTGAGAAGTGAAGAATTCAAATACACGGAGATTGACGGTCGCGACTTCACTGCCTATTTGCTGGGTAAATGATCCGGGGCATCCTTTCTGTCAACTTATATTCAGCCCCAGTCTTGATTTTAGCCGGGGCTTTATGCTTTATTTAGGATTAAAAACATATTCAAATTAGTATCTTTCCACCGTGAAAGAACTGCCCTATTTCGTTTTCATATGGCTGCCCTCTGTCTCTCCTTCCAGGAAAGACGAGTGATGGTGGTAAGTGAAAAACAAGTGATGAAGTTGATTGATAAATGGAATGAAGTTCAGGGTAAAAGTGATTCAGCCAAGCTGGCCCGACTCTATTCCAACGATGAAATTCTCTGGAATGGAAAAGTAGTGACTCTTCCGCAATTGCTGGAGAATAAGCTGACTCAATTTACTACTCCGGTTCTGAAACAGGACATCTTACCTAAAAGTCTTTTATTACAGGGGTATTGCCAGAGGTGAATGATCAACGTAATTTTACACTGCTCAGAAAAATTGATGGCAAAGTGCGTGAATATCCGTATCACTTACTGCTGGCCAAGTCGTCAGGTAAGTTGAAAATTACTGGTGAGGGCGATGGAGACCTGGAGGATGAGGTACTGCTTGGGCTGCCCATGCAGATTGTCAATGTAGACGTAATGATCTGCCGGATGAAACACTGATGGTCATTTCCGAAGGAGTTACTTATCCCATACTTATCATTTCGGGTGTGCTGGTCGTTTTGCTTATTATGTATTTATTGGTACGGAATAGAAAAGAGGTTTCAACTCCCAACCAATCCCTATCAAAATGAGAGCGACCCTGTTTCCATAGGCCGCTCTATCACCTAAACCGCCTTTATTTAATAACAAACAAGCGAAATTTACCTGACACCAAATGCTTGTCAGGGCTTCGGCACTCATCTTCATAATTTGCTTTATCCTCATAGATCGTTCCAAAAAATTCTCCTTTTATGATGTTGTTATCATCAAATTCCTCAACAAGCACGAAGAAATCGGAACAGAGGTATTCATAGTCACAAAAATCATTTTTCCATTTGCGATCCGTGTATGCATTTGTCCATGCCGGAGGAAGATTAGGAGTGAATGTTACTTCGTCCTGACTTTGTTCATTCCAACAGCCCAGTTTAAATCCTTTAACAGCCGGTTTCTCTAATGTAATGGCAAAGAAATTCTTCGATTCGGAGTTATTGATAATCATGCTACCACCAAATTGCAGACCCGAGGAGGTAATTGCACAGTTGGCAATAGAAATAGTATTAGGATCTGGAGGAACAGCTCCATCAAAACCGTACTGATAATATTCATACTCCGTTCCGTCTACCTTCACAAGCAGATAAAGATCGCTCTCCACTATCGATATACTGGAAGTAATAAGGTACTTGAATTTCGTTCCCTGATGAGTACTGGCTTCCAGCTCAACGGTAACGGCTACCGGATTATTTGCCGGGCGTATATTGGGTGCCTTGTACGTAGCCGTACTCTTGGTTGCCGATAATGAACCACTGCTTCCCGACACTGGTGCGGCACTTCCATTCAGTGTCCATTTCACTACCCGAAATTTCAGCAACCGTTCTTCAGCGGGTTGAATGGAAGTAATGGGCGTTAGTTCATCCAGGGGTTCTTCTTTAATTAATGTCAGCGGTGCCAGTTCATCCAATTCCTCTTGTGGCATTTGAAACCCATTTAGTTTAAGCGATAAAGACTCTCCTTTCTTCAATGTCGCTGACGAAGGCACTAATGATAATTCCATGAATCTGCCCATAGCCCAGTCACTGAAATGAGTGGTCTCTACGGTAACGGTGTTGGCGGTCTTATCGATAACACTTTTCACAACACCATTCCAGCTCCTATCTTCAGCCTGAGTGACTATCCATAGAAAGTCTTCGAGTGTGCCATCCAAAGATTGCTCATCGTAAGTGAACTTTAATTGAACAGGTTTAGCAAAGGTGGCGCCTTCCGGTCCGAGACGATAGCCACCGCCTTGTCCCATGGGTGCTTCATTAGTGATCGGCTGAATGGTAAGCGTAGTGGATGTAGTCAGCGCTCCGGCAGGAACAATTACCGTGAGTATACCATCAGCGGATTGAAAACTTCCGCCACCTGATCCGATAGTGATTGAAACGGCTGCGCCCGATTCTGTACCTCTTTCAGTAATTACAGGAGAACCTGAACCTGGCCCAGTTTCATCCTCTCTGCAGGAGAAAATGAAACAATTGATCAGTAATAGAAATACGGGAATAAAAAATTCTCGTCTCATCATTTTATCATGGTTAAAAAAATGATCAAGCGCTACTACAGACAAGACAGATGCAAAGATGTTTGCCCGTCACGTATCAGACCATCCTGTAAAAGCAGGATTTTTAATCGTGCTATTATCATAAATCCTGTAAAAACAGGATAGGCCAATTAAGAAACCGTTCTTATTTTGCGACTTGTGTTCGGGTTATTCATGAGGAAAATTGCTTGCCTTGGTCTTTTAATTTGTATTGTATCATCTGTATTTGCACAGCAAACGGACATCGATAGTCTGACCAGTGCACTGAAATTGCCAATGATCAGTTCGCAAAAGGCACTCACGCTCATGAATCTTGCGATCGCATATGAAAATTCTGATACCATTAGCTCAGCGCGCTATTATCGTGATGGGATCGTTCTTGCCCGAAACAGAAACCTAACCTACGAAACAGGTCGGCTGTACTATAATTTTTCCTATTTGCTAAGCTTTGGAGGTAATTACAGTCGTGCCGGAATAATGCTTGATAGTGCGTTATTCTTCCTGTATCAATCCAAAGACCCTGATACTGAATTTCTTCTGTCTCAGGTTTATAGCACGATTGCCAATAACATCTGGAAGCAGGGGGATTTCAAAAAGTCGATTGACTATCGCACCAAAAGCCTTGCACTTTTTGAGAAACTAAAAAAATATTCAAACCTGGTAGTAGGTTATGCCAGTATTTCCGCCAATTATAAAGAGATGAGTGACTATAACAGGCAGGAAGAATATGCCTTTAAAGCACTCACAGCAGCACGTGAAACCAAGTTAAAGAAAGACTACTTCCTGAGTTATATCTATATTATTTATGCACTGAGTCAGAAGGAAGAATTCACTAAGGCAGAACAGTATCTCGATTCAGCCAAACTATTCTATGTGCCTGATGCTGACCGGAGAGTGATGCTGACGTATCATTTGATTGCGGGACTGATTAATATGAACTTATATACGCAGCGATCTTCCATTAAAAACCTCGATGAAGCTGATGCGAATTTTAAAAGCTGCTACAAACTGGCAATAAAATACAACGATGCATTTACAATTCAACAATCCCGGTTGCAATTGGCGCGGATACTTACTTTAAGAAAGAATTTCCCTGCTGCGGAAAAGGAATTGAAGGCAATATTGACAGACGTGCGAGCTGCGCATGACCTGAATCAAACGCGGGGAGCTCTTGACTACTTGTCGCAGTTATACGCTGACATGAATAATCACCGTCAGGCGCTACATTATTATAAGGCCTATAAAGTATCATCTGATTCAATCATAAATCTCGATAACAGAAACTATTCTGCAGAGCTGGAAAAAAAATATGAAGCTGAAAAAAGAGAAAGCCAGATCAATCAGCTGGAGACTGAAAAACAGCTCCAGGCTTACTCCATTAAACAAAAGAACACATTGATTTACATTTTCGTTGGTGGCTCGCTCATGCTTTTAATCCTCTTTATTTTTGTCTACCGTGATTACACCCAACGTCAACATATGCAACACCAACGCATTGCAGAGTTAGAAACGGAAAAGCAACTGGCGGCTACAGAAGCCGTGCTGAAAGGTGAAGAACAGGAGCGTGCACGCCTGGCCAAAGACCTGCACGATGGCTTAGGAGGCATGCTCAGCGGAATAAAATTTTCATTAAATACCATGAAAGAAAACCTGGTTATGACTCCTGAAAATCTGGGAGCCTTTGAACGAAGTATAGACATGCTTGACACGTCCATAAAAGAAATGCGAAGAGTGGCTCACAACATGATGCCTGAATCGCTGCTACGCTTTGGATTAGATGCCGCACTCAAGGACTTCTGCCATGAAATCACGAAGAGCGGAGCATTAAAAGTAACCTATCAATCTTTTGGAGTAGCCAATGCAACGATTCCACAAACAGAAGCAGTTGCTACCTATCGTATTGCGCAAGAGCTGTTAAACAACAGCATTCGACATGCAGAAGCCTCCAATGTGTTAATTCAATTGGTAAAATCGGACAATACGCTTTCGTTGACAGTGGAAGATGATGGTAAGGGTTTTGATACGAGCCAGCTGAAGAATGTTACCGGCATCGGATGGATAAACATCCGGCATCGCATTGATTTTCTGAAGGGAACCTATGAAATTCATGCTGTTCCCGGGAAAGGCACATCGGTGCATGTTGAATGGACCTTGAACAAAACTATTTTATAATTACTTTTTTAATTTGCTTCTATGCCTTCTGCTTCAACACGGATTCGTGTCTTCATTACGGATGATCACTACATGGTGATCGAGGGCATACGGTCATTACTTCAGGCAGAAAACAATATTGAATGGACGGGTCATGCAACTAATGCAGCGTCCTGTATATCCTTTCTTAAAGCCAATGAAGTCGATGTCCTTCTGCTCGACATTAATCTTCCCGATCAAAATGGGATGGATTTATGTAAGCAGATAAGAAAAACTCACCCCATGCTACATATCATTGCATTGAGTTCGTTCCATCAACAAAGTTATATTTCACGAATGCTGAGCGAAGGAGCTGAAGGCTACGTATTGAAAAATGCATCTCGTGATGAATTGATTCAAGCAATAACGGCTGTAATGAATGGGCAAACCTTTCTCAGTGAGGAGGTCGCTGCCGCCATCAGTGTGAATGCAGAAACCAAACTACCGGTTCTTACCCGAAGAGAAAAAGAAGTACTAAAACTGATAGCAGATGGTTTGACAAAAGATGAAATTGCTGAAAAACTATTCATAAGTCCGGCTACCGTGGATACACATCGCACCAATCTACTATACAAATTTGAAGCAAAAAATGCTGCTTCCCTCGTGCGAATGGCAATGGAATTATCCTTGCTCTAATCTCCTCCTTAGAGATTACTGTGCTTTACTGAACCAATCGCATCCCCTGTGATCTTCAATTAATAATAATTTACGTATCCCCCATATGAAGACATAAGATTCATCGTTACTTTAGTAAAGCCACAAAACCTGATGACCCCCAAACACACTTCTCTCCTTTTCATTTTATTCATTCTTCTGACCTGTTGCTCACCAAAGAGTGCTCCTTACGAAAGCGGGCCGGTGATGAATACGAAGAACATCAAAAAGACCTTTGAACCGATTCTTCAGTTTATGGATTATCAGCCCGGAATGACATTTGCTGATGTTGGTGCCGGATCAGGTGTGCTAACCATCATGATGACTTCATTGATGGATCAATCCGACATCTACATTCAGGAAATAGATACCGCAATACTTAAAAAGAGCAATATCGACAAGGCACTTAATTTCTATTCCAAACAAAACGGGCAGGAGCTGCAACAAAAAAACAAGTACCATCTTATTATTGGAAATGTAAAACAAACCAATTTACCGGACGACAAATTTGATCTTATATTCAGCAACGCCACAGTGCATAATTTCATTTCAATCGATTCAATGATGACCGATATAGGAAAAAAACTTAAACCAAGTGGTCAGCTTTACTTTAGGGATAGTTTCAAAGGCGATCATGGTGAAGGTGCTTATTGTTCCGATAAAAAATGTGCCCGGCCTCTTCTCGTCATTGATGTTTTCCCTTATCGTTATGCAGCGGCTCAATTTCACGCTCATAAAGAGATTCCGACATGAGTGGCTATCCCGTTTTCGGTTTCCACAAAGAACAGATAGTCTATTCATCTGGTTCAAATCACGTGGTCCACTTCGCTCATCCGGGTAGTTTGTTGAAATTGCTTTGGTGACAAACGATGAAACTTTCTGAATTCAGTACTGAATGAAGAGAGGCTCTGATAGCCCAAATCAGCATAAATTACAGATGGCCGTTTCTTTAAAAGCAAAAGCTCCTTTGCCAGAGCCATGCGCTGCT
Source organism: Cyclobacteriaceae bacterium (assembly GCA_044228905.1). Lineage (GTDB taxonomy): Bacteria > Bacteroidota > Bacteroidia > Cytophagales > Cyclobacteriaceae > ELB16-189. The sequence goes on from JBGATZ010000021.1 coordinate 7,928, forward strand.
TCATTAAATATTTTTTCGGGCCACATGAATACACTTTTAAAAAATGTCTTTTAAAACTAGACAAACTCATATGGCATCTGAACGCCAGCTCATCAACGGTGAGCGTCATTTTGTTATTTTCCTCAACCACTTTTCTTAGCATAGTCTCTTCGGAACCAGAGCATATTTTGACATTCATTTCAGATCATTGAACGATTATTAAAACAAGGTAGTTAAGTTCATTAATCAACAATAACTCGTCATTATGGTAGTTGCGCCAGTGTGCTTTTCAGTTTTGTGAGCTCACCCAGTAACGTTGTCTCCACCACTTTGTCTTTTAATGATGTGCCCGCTGCAATTCTGGCAATAGCGAAATTCAGGCTCTCAATTTCGGTTTCTCTTCCGTTTTTAATATCCTGCAACGTGGAAATAAGCTGCCCATCCGAAGATTGACTAATCAGCAATACCGTATTCATTACCTCAGTAGCATCCAACACAATGCCTGTTTCAAAAGCCACGGCCACACACTCTTCAATAATACGTTTTGCAATTAATTGCGCAGCTTCATTACGGTGAAATAGTCCATTATCGATATCCAGCAACGGACAAATGGAATTGAAGACGCAATTAGCTATAGTTTTCTTCCACGCGATCGTTTGAATAGAATCATGCGCAGCAAAACGAAGGTGTTTATTGTCCAGCAATTCGATCAGATGAGGAGTATTTAACTCATTTCCTTTAATCAGCCCGATGGGCGAAACAGCGACCGGTTTAAAGCGAACACCTTTTTCAGAAATAATCTGACTGGTAGCAAACAGAACACATCGGTAGATACTTTAAACCCTGATTCGATGAAAGGTTCTTCTACATTCAAACCGTTTTGCATAATTACAATCGGATTGTCACCAGTCTTATCAGTAAGTCGTCTAGCTTACAACCGCATTAGCAAAAAGACGCTGGTTAATACAATAATACCGTTTAAAGTTTCAAGATGGTCAAGAGAAGTAATCTCAACTGCGTCCAAGTAAAGATTCATCATTCATTTGTACTGAAAGCAATTCCGTTCCGGGATCAACATCGACTGACTGTGCGTACCAACATCACGTTAGTCGATTTCAGTTTAAGTGTCCGCAAGCGCTTTACCAATTGCGCCTGCCCTAAGTATATAGACTGTCTGTTTGCTCATCATCAGTAAGTTTTTCAAAGCAAGATTAACCTACTTTCTGAATTTCTTTAGCTCATTGATAGATTTTGAACGAAAAGCGAAAGTTTTTTAATTGCAAAAAATCACTTTTGCTTATTGTGACCCGACCAGTTTAGTACGTGATCGCAAATACAGCCATTGAAACGTAGGAAAGTAATAATTTTCAAATTGACTAATCGTCAAATTATTTCTTTTTCTTACCCAGCCCTACCTCAAAGTTACCATCGGATGTGCCCGTAACTTTCAGATTCATAAAAGCAATCTTCTTGTCTTTATCCAGGAATTCTACTTCGTCCACCTGGTTGATGTCCACTTCTTCCGGCTTACGATTGAACAACGAACCGAGTCCAACTTTAGTTACCATCTTCATGGGAACGCGTACATAATATTCCATGCTCAGGTCAAGCGATTGCTTGCCGGATACCTGAATATAACCTAATGACGAATTGATATCCATTGCTGGGATATCCAGCACGCCATTGGTAAATGTGAGCTTATTCTGCAACGTATCAAATCGGATCAACTTCAGGTTTTTGTCCTTAAAGTAAGTGGACATCGCTTGCATAGGGGCAAAATTTACCAGACTTCCATCGTAAATATTCAATGTCATCTCCGCTTTGGTATTGCTCATGATAGGTGTCAGATCCGGATGCACCTGCACATAGCTTTTCACCTGTCCGCTTAATCTTCCTTTCACATTTTTGTTCACCACAACGTCCTGACCAAAGTGATCAAGTTTCAACAGCATCTTCTCGAGGTCAACCTGATCAAAATTGATCCGGCTTCGGAAATAAATCTTTTGGGGATCACTACCATTGAATTTTCCTCTCATCTTAACGGAGCCACCAGCCACTTTCATCATCAGCGTATCCACGGTGATGGTCTGATTCTGTTGCATGGTAATCTTGGCGCTGAGATCTTTCAGCCAGAGCCGGTTATACTTCAGTTTGGCGATATCGATCTTCGCATTGAAATCGGAAAAAGGAATCATGAAGATATTGAACGCCTGCGCATGCTGCGATGAATCTACTTTCACGGCTATCACTTTACCAGTGGAATCTCGCACAGTTCTGGTCTTAGAAGGAGCCAGATCATACTGACTGATCTCATCGGCATCAAGAAGCTTCGAAGAAAATGTAAGAGAGTTGGCCACTTTGTTATTGTAGCGATCAATCCCTTTGAAGTAATATTTCAATGCAATATCAAAATCACTATTCCCGATCTTGCCCCGAAGTGTATCGAAACTCAATATTTTTGATCCATACTTCACTCCCCCACTGATCTGGTGCAGCTTCAACTTATGTCGTTTCAGATCGGCAGATACATTCGAGACTTTGGCCTTCATAAATCGGAAAACTGTATCGTAAGTCAGATCCACTTTTGCACGAAGCCACACATTATTTAATTCCTCGCGTCTGTATCCGCGTGGAAGGTATTGTCTTATTTCTCTATTGAAAACATCCCTGAATGCAAACTTGTTCGATTTAAAGTCAAACGCGATCTGCGTTTTTCCTTTTTTAATATCATCAAACCAAAGGTGATAGTTAATCACTCTCCCCTTGAAATTAATATCAGTACTATCGATCATTCCGGTGAAATCACGAAGCCGTAGCAAAGTATCGTTGACGAGAATCGTTGCGCCTACGTCTTTGAAGGTATGCGCATAGTTCTTAAATGTACCCCTGAGGTGCTTCAGTTCAAATGTTCCTTTCGGTAGCGGAGAAGGATGTAACAATTGATCTACGGTGGTCTCAAAGGCAAGATTAATATTAAAGCCGTGAACCTGTTCATTCCATTTCTTCGAAAGAGCCGTATCGTAAGATAGCAGATCAGCCAAATTGAGCTGGTTGCTTTTTACATTCAATGCCAGATGTATCACTTTATCCTTATCCCGTAGAAATGCACGCATATCACTGATGCTTCCGTTAAACGACACATCCGATTCTCCGATCTTCAGTGACGCGGAATCCACTGTCACACGGCCATCTTTCATATCGGCATGAATGTTCATGTCACGCACTGTTTCCGGATGACCGGGAATGCGGAACGAAAGATTTTCAACAATCAATTCACTTTGCACTCCATCCTTTAACTTGTTCAGTGACTCCTCCGGCAATCGGATATCATGCATGTCTTTGAAGTCCATATCCAGCTTGATCGTACCTGTCATTTGTTTCAGGTCATGGATTCCCAGAAACTCTCCCAGGAATTTTAATTCAAGTTGCGAATTGACCTGAACCAATGCTTTGGGTTTCGTGAAATCACGAATGATGAAATTACCTTTGAAGATCCCTTTCTCCGGGCGAGCATTGATATTAAGAATATGCAATTCAGAAGTCTCAGCAGAGTGACTAATCCCATTTGTATAAAATCCTTTAAAGGTCAATTGATCAACTTTCTTATTTGCTTCTTTGTTTAAAAACCAGGCTTCATCACACCCGAATGAAATTTCAATCAAAGGCAAAATATGATCCGTTACTTTTCCCTTTACTTTCGCATCAAAATACAGATGCCCGTCATATTGAAATGGCTTAAGATTCTCTTTTACATTATCAGGGATGAATGCCGTAAACAGGTTGAAGTCCTGCTTCTCACCTTTGATCTGTAAGTCAAGATCAGTGGTGTCTGAAAGTTGGGCATAGCCCTTTACATTGAATCCGGCTTCCTCGAGTTGAAAGTGACATATCGTGATCTCAAATCGCTTTGATTGTAAAAGGTAATCCGCTGTAACATCTAATTGAAAGGCTTTATTCCTGAACAGCGTGGTATCTGTAGCGCTGGTCAGATCCAGTCTCATATTACTCTTCAATGACAGATTCAAACGACTGCTATCAATTGAAAATGAAGAAGTCAGTTGCCCAATGCGGGTTCGATAAGTATTTCCATTGGATTTATCCAGAAAAGAAACATCCATCTTTTTGAGTACAATTTTATCAAGCTGGATGGCGATTGCGTTTCCTGCCTCATTAGCGGACTCTTCGATTTGCGTAGTATCCGATTGAATGTGTTGTGCCTCCAGTAAATTGATCGTTCCGTCTTTCTCTTTGACCAAATCCAAGTGACCGCTTTCCAGGAACAGCTGATGAATATCGTAGTGCTGCTGCAAAAGGTCAGAGATGCTGAATCCGACATACAACCGATCGAACTGAGCTATCGGTTTTTCCTTCTTTAGTTTGTCAGCAAAAAATTGTCCGTTATGAAGTGCAATGGAGACGTAAGGAAAATTCTTAAACAGCGAGATGGTGCTCTCTTCAATAACTAACTCACCCTTAAACTGTTTGTTTAGTTCAGTAACCGCCAGGCTGACAAGCTGCTGTTGTTGAGTCGATAATACGATGAAGGTAATTCCCAGCAATAAGACCAATGCAACACCAACTATCAAGAGTGGTCGTATAACCCATTTTTTTATCGAAGCACGCATGAATCTCAACTAACTATAGAACACTAACGTAATTGCCCGGCTGCTAATTCCTTTCCCTGCCGGAATAAAACGATTGATTTATCCTGAAATTATTGGCATTTATCATGCCATTTTCACTTAATGTTAAGGCTCAACCGTCATCGTCAGCAATGGCACTACCTTCACATAACCATTTGCATCCTTCCGGAATTTATATGTGTAATTGTAGTGCGTCTCCAGTTTGCTTTCGTTAGGCAATCCATTGATCAGACAGATGTTCCGGTCTTCTGCAAAGTTGATCAGTTCCTTGAGATAAGGCGCTGAGATCTGTCCCACCTCGTCAATAATACAATGTACACTGAAATTACGAGCAGTTTTCTCCGTTGATTCCTTGATGAATACGTTGAGCAGGGTGATGTAAATAACGGCTTTCACTAGCATGTCCGTACCCGTTGATCCCACTTTATCAATCTTCTCGATCCAGCCGGTATCGTTCTTTCCTTCTTTGATCCGGAAACGCAGTTCAAAAAGATCCTGCACATTGATCTCTTCATAATGTTCTTCGCTGATGGCCTTCTGAAGTTCGTTCAGTAGTTCGACTGATCTTCTGTCAATCTCACCCTTTGCTTTATTACCCGTATTGAATAAGTTAGCCTCCCCATACAGAAAAGGATTCTGATCCTTGAATTCGGTGATCTTCTGCAATTTGCGCAACACCTTATTCTCGCTGTCTTCCGATTTCAGCTTCACATATTCAATCAGCTTTGAACTTTCAAAGGAAGCTTTACTGAAATCTGCTTCCATTTTGCCAATCATCTTATCCACTCTTCCTTTGTACTCCGTCAGCGCCTTCATCTTGCTGGCAATTGCATCAATGAGCATGCCATGACTTTTCGCCACTTCAGCAATGGAGATCTGGATCTTGTTCTCTGTAAAGAACTCTTCGAGATAAGAAGCAAAACGCTCGTACTCGGCTTCACCTGCTGCGGGATTGATCTTAAAGTTCAGGTGATTATCAGGTCTGAACCTTCCGGCAAATTCCCCTATGTTATTTCTGAATTTATCAAACTCGCTATGAAACTCGTTGTCGTTAGCCTGGAGCTGCGAACAAATTCCAATAATGTCAGTTCCCGGATTGAGTGCCAGTGCAGGCTCAATCAGGTGTCTCAACCGATCATAGAGTAATTTACCTTTGAAATGATTCTCAAAGTGATTCAGCCCATCGACATAGGACTTAAGTGAATCTGTCAATTCACGTGTCTCCTGGTCAAGTTGCTTTCTGCTTTTATTGAATGATTCACGCTCCTGCACGAACTCACGATCTGAAATCCGGATTTGTTCTTCGAGTCGCTCCTTTTCATTTTTAAAATCAGCTATCTTATCAAACAACTCCCGCTTGTCTTTTTTATAATCATTGATCTGTTCAGCAAATGTTTCAATATTCTGCAAGGCAGTGCGAAGCTCTTCAATCTCTTTTTTTGTCTTCTTGATGCGCGAGTCATCAATCCCTTTCTTTTTCAGAACAGCTGTCTTCTCTTTCTGCAGCTTGCCTTTACGATCGTCAAGAGCACTTGCCTTTTCTGATTGCTGATCAGTGATGCTTTTACTCTCGCGTTCAAAAATCTTATTCAGTTTCGAAAGCTTTTCTTTGTAACTCTCTTCAAGCTTTTTTAACTCTTTGCCAATAGCGGCTTCACGCTCAACCTGCTGTTGTTTCAATGAAGCAATCTCAGTATCAAGGTCTTTTTGCAGGCCATAAACTTCAATCAGGTCTTTTTCCTGTTGCGCATCACCTTTACGTTTCCATTCATGCAGGTCCAGATCGAATTGCTTTTGCTTCTGATCATCCTGACTCGCTTCGTACTCCATCTGCGCAATCTCGTTCTTAAGTGTTGCCGACTTTCTGCTGATAGACGCCAATCTGGCCTGCTCATCGCGGGCCATCTGTTCACGGAAAACCAGAAAGTCCTGATTCAATGCAGCGATCGCATCGCGATACTGGCTCCGCTCCTGCTCGTACTGCTCCAGTGTTTTGGAATACACTTTCACATTCGACAAATCCAATTCTATTCCATACAACGACTCAATGCCTTTCTTTAATTTCTTTGGATTGAGTTCGATGTTAAATAAAATTTCTTCATTACAAACCTTACCTATCGTTTGGTACCAGTCCGGATAATGTTCCTGCAAGTATCCGAAGAATGCATTCTGATGTACGGAAAGCTTTTCATCGATGAATTTAATCTTCTCTTCCAGCGCAGTCACATCCTGCTTATTCTTTTCAATGTATTGATCGGAAGTGGCTTTGTTTCGTTCACGGATGTGCTCACTCTCCTTCTTCAGACTTTCAATGGTATTGTTCTTCACTGCCAATGAAGAGTTTCTCTCCATTCCTCGTTTGGCAATTTCATCCAGGTTATTTTTCAGTGAATTGATTTCCTGAGCGAAATACTTCTTCTGTCTGATCTCCTTCTCTTTGAAACCCGCATCCTTTTTGTCCAGCTCCAGTTTGTTCAACGATTGACGTAACCGGTCCGATTCCGCACGATGCGATTCCTTAATCGTATTCTCTTCCTTGCGATTCGCCTCATTCAATTCGCTTTTGTCTTCATGATGCTTCTTCTCCAGCTGAAGACTCTGTGAACGCATCATGTGCTCAAATTCTTTCTTCTCGTTTTCCAGCGCATCAAACAACGTTTTGAATTGTTGCTCCACATCACTGAATCCTGCTGTAAGTGTTGCGTACTCCGTTTCTCTGGCCTGTAGCTCAAGTTGAAGCTGCGGTTTCTCCGCTGCATCTCTTAACAGATCAGCAATTCCCTTCTCCTCATATTCGGCAAACTTCTTATCCGCTTCCTTCAGCTTCGACTTTAACGCCCCAATCTCCTGATTCGCTTCCTTGTTCTTTTCCTTATGTTGCTCGTCTTTTTCGCGGAACTCGGTTTCCATCGAAGCAAGCCGTTCTCTCTTCTCTGTCAGTTGGACACTGATTGTTTCTTTCTGCCCTTCTCCATACTTCAATGCACCACCTAAATCAGTAGCCAGACTCCGCTGCCTGATCTTCACCTGACGAATGTGAGAAAAGTTATCTCTGATCAACTCGCTGCGTTGCGCATTCTCTTTGCGGAAGAATGCTTCAATGTCATGATAGCGTTCCGTGAATTGGCGAAGCTGTCGTTCAATTGTTTTTAACTCAATCGTGGTATGCTTCGAACCAATGGCATTTGCAATACATTCCTTCACAAACTCTGCTTTGATCACCGACTCCGAACTCAAGAAGATCGAAGTAATCGCCAATGGAATATTATGATAGTTGGCATTTCCCTTCATCAGCGCAAAGCGCTTGAATTTCTTATCCGGGTCTGCTCCGTAAATGATGTTGCGATAACGCTCAAACGTTTCTACCTGATCGCTGTAGTTTACTTTGTTCTCGTTAAGTTTTCCTAGAACTGCTTTTGGCAACAATGCCTCCTTATCAGAAATGTAATACGACTGATCGAATTCACTTTCTACAAAACGATAAACCAGTTTTGTATTACGATAAACCATCACATGAAAAAGTCCTTCTTCCGTAGCAATCTCATAAATGATATATGAGTTTGGATACTGAAAATAGTAATCTTCAAATGTTTTCTGTGAGGTTGAGATACCGAGTGCACGGGTATTAGCGCTATAGAAAAACAGGATAGCACGCTGAAGCGTGGTCTTCCCCATGTTGTTCGTTCCTACAAAACACGTATTACCTGCAATCTCTACACTCGAGTAATCCGTATTGGCAATATTGATAAAAATAATCCGGTTAAGGATTCTTCTGTTCTCCATCTTCTTCAATTGTTATCAGCGAAATCACCTGCTCCAGGTAATGAATAGCGTCCATCACTTTGTACGTGTCTTCATCTTCCTGCTCAAAAAAACCGGCCTGCGCCATGTCATCGGCAATTTCAGCAACCTTGTCTACTATCTTTTCTCTGCGCGATAACGCGTAGATCTTTTGTTTCAATCGTTCATTTGAAAAACACTCTTCCGCAATCTGCGTGGTCCTGTATCGCGTTCCCACCGAAGGCTTCAGATCCATGGACGAAAAAAAATCCATTACATCAATGTATTTGGCAAACTGCTCCAGCTTCTTCTCCATGATGAGATTCGGCTCTTCCGGCTGGCTGAAGTAATAATAATTATGACCGTGCTCCAGTTTATAGCCGGTATGCCCGAAGAGTTCTTCCAGCAATGCAAAGTTCTGTTCATAGTTGATGAGGTCGTACAGTTTTCCCTTGCTGCCATTGGAACTGATGAAGTGTCCACGGCTCAGGATACTGAAAATCTCAGGCGCTTGCTTTGGAATATTGTTCATTGCTTCGCAGTCCGGTTAGGTTTAATAATCGCATAGCCCAATACCATCTTTTGTTTTCGTTCATTCACGTAATCCATTTTCGCCACTTTCCCTGAGATCAATAGTTTGCTATCATAATCAATCGAGATCCCCACATATAAAGAGATCCGTTTTTCAAAACTGAGCTCTCCCACCTTTTTAGGAAACGGATAATTAATCACAAACTGAAACAGATCCTTATCACTCACCATAAACTTCTCCACTAATCCTGCAATGTTAAGACTCGTTGATTCCTCCTGGTTGCTTCCGTCAAATCCTTCGGCCATCTTTCCGGCTGGTCTGCGTTCGCTGTTGCGGATCAGATCTAGCTTGATTGCCACCTTTCGTGCAATCGCATAACCGCGGTCGGAATACAGTACCTCCATTGAAGGTCTGGATCTCAACTGATTTCTCCGCTGGAACATCAACGCTTTTGTTCCGGCCACTACATCCACGAAGTCGGTTTTGTATTTCAGCTCTTCATAGTCTTTTAATTCCTTCAGTCGCTGAATCTTTTTATAGATCTCAGCCTGATACTGAATCTGGTTGATGTAATCAATGATCTGCGACTGAATCTCGTTCAGGTAGTCTCGATTCCTGACCAGCACATAACGAAGGTCGAGTACGATTGAGTTCAACTCGGCATCAATAATCGTATTAAAAAATCCCTGCGCTTCGGAAATGATCTGTTCCGATTCTTTAATCAAATTAATAATGTCATCGCGCTTGGATTTGTACTTCTCCAGCTCCTGCAGCTTGATTGCGTAATTGCCCTGGTTCTTATACGTGTCATCAATATTCTTGTGAAGCTTCATCACCTCACGCGAGGTAGTGGAACTGATCCGCTTCAGCGACCGCTTGATGTTCCGGAGAAACTTCTGATTGTTATCAATCCGGTAATACTTCAGGTTATCATTCAGTGAATGAATATTATCGGTAATGAAGCTGGTCGTTACTTCCCCGATCTCCAGGAATTCCTCAATGAAGGTAGTAATCCGGTCGTCCAGCCCGATCACGTTGTTGTTTTCGTGGATGATCTCGTAGCTCACCAGCTTCTCAGGCGCTCGTCCGTCATGTCTTCACGGGCGAGCATCTCGAAGATTTGTTGATGGAATCCTTGTTACCAAGAGCATTTCACAACTCTCTGCTTTGGTAAAGAAGATTGACCAGATCACGTATCGCTAAGGGCGCTTTCAAAGAAATTTGGACGAAAATAACGATTTAGAAAGTCACCGCCATTTTCGCTTCAATCATCTTTACATAAGTAATTGACAGACATTAATTTAATAGCAATTAATGCGCCCTAACTTTAACTATTTAAAGAGGGGCTTATTTTATCCGTTTCAGGTACGTCAGCGCACCACTGGACCACAGCGCCCAGAGCACCAGAACAGGCTGGAAGAATAGGCGCGTCAGGCGGGCCTGATCCGTATTCAACCCAAAGGCATCCGTTCCATTGACGTATTGTGCTACATTTTCAGGAAAGATCAATACACCAAAAGATAGCAAATGCTAACCCGATCATCGTTTCTGCTTCGACCAGAAAATCATTCTATTCCGAGTGCCAGTTCCACTATCCCTGATAAAATAACTGACCAGGTCCTTACTCATCGGCACCCAATCCGGAACCTGCGCCTGAAACTCCTGTCGCTGAAAAGTAAGATGCCCGATGGCGGCAAGTACCATGAAAACTCAGATGATGCAGATGTTTTGAATTATTGGTTTCAATTGCTCTCATAAAGGAATGGATTTGTCGTTTGAAGTAACGATTCCGAACAAAATTGTACAGTTACTTATGAAGCATTGACTCCGTTACTGCGAGCTGAGGCTTGGTTTGATAGGTATTCTAAACTCACCGAAGATCGTATTCACTTGGCAAAACCATTTGCGGGTAAACTTTGTGGCATCATCCTTATATGGAAGACTCATGCATGGTAGTTCCTCCGTGAGAAACCTTCAGAATCTGAATGCGCTTTCTGATTCATTGTCATCGGTACTGGTGAGCCGCGAATGATAATACTCGATGTGAATCATATTGATTCCCATGCGGTCCATCAATTCCTTCTCCTGCTTTACCCTTGAAGAAGAATGGATTGTCCTGGGAAACAATAATCTTCTTGTATTCTGATAGATCTTATTGTCTTTTTCAACTGCACCGAATACGGTAATGAAAACAGACTCGGAATGTTGGCATCATCCATCAGGTTATAGCTGCCCATGCCATTTACTTCGTATGCATAAACTTTACCATAAGTCGGATGATCCACTGTGGCATATTTGTTCAATGCCGCTTCCACTTCTGCAGCCAAAGCCGTAAGTGAAGAAGTTAATTCGGCATCAGGTGAAATAACCTGAATCATTTCTGCTGCCTGCTTCAGACTCACCACAGCGAAGAAGTTGGAAGGAATCAGAAATGAAAATACTGTCGCATCATCACTTGGCCTGAATGAAGAACAAATCAAACCCACTGGCTTTACGGGGTAACCATATCCACTCAAAGGCACCCCATCGGTTGCCCATGAGGTAGTACGCTGGAATGTATAAGGTCCATTGTTCTCCTTACGTTGTTGTTCTTTGAAAACAGTGAGTGTCGATTTTATAGACTGCTTCCACGATTCATTGAATGGAACGGTATCTTTTGTCGTCTTCCAATAGTGATAAAGCCAGACGAATCGGATAACACAACCCAGATCAATCTCCCACTTCCGTTCATGAATACCCGGTTTTTCATATCGGTGATGTCGTCCTTCCATTCACTCACCTTGGATTCGTCATCGTAGAATGCATTGGCGTATGGATCTTTTAAAATGCATCGCGTCTGGCGACTAATGACTCCGGCAACCAGGTTTTGCAACGAAGGATCCGACTTCATGAAAGGCAGATAAGGCCACACCTGCGCAGTGCTGTCACGCAGCCACATCGCATCAATGTCTCCGGTGATGACATACGTATCCGGCCTTGCTCCTTTCGATTTAACAAATACGGTGGTGTCCAATGTATTTGGAAAGCAGTTTTCGAACAACCATCCCAGTTCCGGGTCCTTTACTTTCGATTTAAATTCTGAAATGGCTTTCTCTATCGCGGTGCTCGAAAAATTCCGCTTGTCTTTGCTAACTCTGACTGTTGGAAATGTTTCAGGGAGATTATTCAGTGCATCGGGCAATAACAGTGATCCTGTTGATAGTAAGCCCAGTGTTTTTAGAAATTCAATTCGTTCCATATCAATTGCAGTTGATTTGAACTGCAATTTAAAAGGGAAAACCGTTTCTCAGTAGATTTTTACAAATAAGGTAACCGATCCTGACAGGTAAGATCAGTTCGGTTACCAATGAGATCTTACCTGATTTTCTTCAAGCCTTTTGATTTGTCTTTGTCCGTTTTGTCAGACTTATCTTTTTCTTTGGGAGATTTCTCCTTCACTTTATTCTTGTCCTTATCATTATCGCGGTCGTCCTGATCGTTGGATAATTTCTTCAGGCCCTTGCTTCTATCCTGATCGTCATCATCGTCTCTATCACGATCATTGTCCTCGTCATTATCATTATCATTATCTTCATCCTCATTATTATCCCGGTCGTCATCAATATCGATGTCCATATCCATATCCTCATCGATTTCAATTTCAATGGGTTCGATATCGATATCAAATTCAGGAATGTCAATGTCGATCGGATCAATGTCCAGGTTAAGCCCGCTTAAATCAATATGAATCGGTTCGATATGAATCTCCAGGCTTTCCAGTTGTGTCTCTACGGTTCTCATTGCACGCTCTACAGCCGTTTCAATCTGGGTTTCGAGCGCCTCTTCATCAATCTCAATATTTATTTTATGATTCTCGAACGGCTGCTGATTTTCTTCAGGCCATTGGAGTTAGTCGACTCCTCTGTTTTAGCAGCGGGTACAGTTGTCTTTTTAGCATTGCTTTGCGAAAAACAGGTATTGCAGCCGAAACGATCAGGCAGCTACACAGAATGGTTTTGAAAGGGCTCATAGGATTTGAAATGATAAGGTGGATATAAGAGTAATACTCCGCCTCTTCAGGAAAGTTACAGACAGGAACCGTTTTTTTTGCTAGTTGTGCTAATGACTACACTCCTTAAACACCCTTCCCAATAACCTGTTTTCTGTGTTCCAAACCCCAGGAATACAGTGCATTCAGTACAATTTCCAACGATTTACCATGTTTGGTGATGGAATATTCCACGGTAGGTGGAAAGGTATCGTGCACCTCTCTTTTGATCAGCTTATTTCCTCCTTCAGCGCCTTCAGTTCCTTCGAAAGCACTTTATCTGTGATCCCTCCGATCTCCTTTGAAATCTGGGTAAATCGTTTCTTACCTGTAGACAACGAGAGCATGATCAATAACTTCCATCTGCCATCGCTTCCAGCGCATCTTTAATTGCCAGTACATTCTTCGGACAACCTTCCCGTGTTAACATCTGATCGAATTGTTTAAGATTCCAATACTATCCTGGCAGATAGCACTATCCGAAAGGATAGTGCTATCCATTGGAAAGTAAATATAACTAGGTTTGTTGCTGCAATAAAACATTCTCATTGATGACTAACACACACCCCTTAAAGGCACTGCATATTACACTCTGGATCGCTCAGCTTTTGCTGGCAGGCACCATGATCTGGGCAAGCTGTATGAAACTCTTCGCTCCGGTGTCTCAAGTAGCTGCCATGTGGCCCTGGGCAGGTGAAGTATCTGTTATCTTTTTGAAATTTACCGGAGTTGTTGATCTGCTCGGAGCATTGGGATTAATTCTTCCTTCGTTGCTTCGCACTCAACCAAGGCTTACTCCCATTGCCGCGATAGCAATTATTGTATTAATGATCTGTGCCAGTGTCTTTCATATTTCCCGCGGAGAAGGTTCAGACATCACTCCGAATATTGCATTTGCGCTGATTGCTGCTTTTATTGCATGGGGACGGTGGAATAAAGCTCCAATTATTTCCAGGTAAGGCATCCTTTATTGTCATCGGTCTCGTTATATATGCATATCAGTTAGTCTGATCAGGAAGTCATGACAAAGTATTACGATCGCAACGGAGTTTACAACGCTTATACTAAAAACGACAAACATCTTTTCAAAAGTGAATCCGATGAATACATCGGCTATATCTTCAATGGTTTTTCTACAATGAAAAAGATGAAGCGATTGTACATCATAGGAAAATGGATCTATGATAAAAAAGGTCAACCTCTTTACGGACTACCCGATCAAAAATCCTGATCCAGTTCACTTAGTTTATTTAGAGAAAAGCACCTGAATAGAACTAAGTTCCCGAATCCATCGTGCTGGTCGCTTATCGCTGGGAACAACGAGCAAACAGCCCCTTCACCTTTGGCGGCGGCTTTCCATCACTTCATAGGCAAAAGCAAGATCGTTTGGCTGGTAATTCAGGATCAATTTCCGGCAATGAAAAAATCACTTCACTTAACCAAATCACCAGAGGCTTTCACTAAAAACATACTTCATGAATTTTCTCCTCTTAGTTTGCCTCCCAGTGTCACTCCTGCCGAATCCAGAATATGCACCAGCAATACACCTTTATATGTATGATCTTTTCCATCTCGGTCTTTTGCGTTGACTTCTGCCGGTTTGAATTTACCAGAGATCATCCTGCGTCAGTTTCGGTGATTTGGTCACCTCTCCTTCTACTGTAAAAAAGGGGTTTGCTGTACGTGCATTTTGCATAATGGTGAAATACAATCACAGTCAATACAACAAAGAACAGTCTGATTAGCT